>CAZATV010000004.1:15357-67863 GCA_964488145.1 uncultured Polaromonas sp. | reverse complement strand
TAGGGCTGGGTCATGCGCTTTCTCCTTGCACCCGCAGGCCCATCACCTGCCGGTAGTAAACATACATGGCGCGGATGGCGGCCTCCGAGATCAGGGTGTTGGAGGTACCCACCGTGCCGGGGTCGAGCAACACGTTGTTGATCGACCCGCTGGATCTGCGGACGCCCTCCTGCACAAATTTCATCGCCTCGTTGTCCTCCAGGCCCAGGAAGCCGGCCGGGCCCATCAGATTGCCCTGGCGCAGACGGTGACGCTCCATCTCGGGGGTGTCGTCCTCATAGCCGAACATGGTCCATTCCATGATCAGACTGTCTGGCCCGTTGGGGATGATGTGGCGAACGCCCAGGGTGTTCATCTCACGCTGCACGATCAGGTTGGGCCAGATGGTCATCATGGTCACCGACCAGGGTGAGTTGAACTCCTTGACGAACTCCAGAAAGCGCTCATCCTGCAAGCGCAGCCCTTCATGGAAGGACCGCATCTCTTTCTTGTTTTCTTCCGAGACATTGGCGTATTTGTCCTCCGACTTGGCCGAAGCCATGATGCCATGGCGGCCGTGCTTGGCGTCGGCAAACATCAGTGACTTGTTGCCCGCCACCAGCAGGCCGAAGACCACCAGAAAGGAGTGCAGCAGCGTGGCGTGATAGGGGTCCTTGAGGTTCTCGTGGTACATCTTCCAATTGCAGGGCAGCTCGTTGCGGTAATAGCCGTGGATCTTCAGGGGCTTGCCGGGGAAGGTGGTGTCGAATTCCTCCAGGATCTCAGGGGTCAGATAGTCCTCCAGGGCCTCGACCCGATCGGAGTAGGACGCAAAGATCACACCATGGCGCGTGGTGACCCTCAGTTGCCGGGTCCCAAAGTCGCTGTTCTTGAAATCGCGCGGCATGCCGCCGAGCTTGTTGACGCCCCGCTTGAAGGGCACGCCCTGCAGATTGCCCTTGAGGTCGTAGGTCCACTGGTGGTAGGGGCAAACAAATTCCTTGGCGTTGCCACGATGGCTGCGGCAAAACTCGGCCCCGCGGTGGGCGCAGCGATTCTCAAAGACGGCAATGCCGCCGTCCTCGGTGCGCGAGACCACCACCGGCGTGGCACCCACATAGGAGCGCTTGTAGTCGCCGACCTTGGGAATTTCTGCCTCCAGAGCGACGAAATTCCAGGTGTCGCCGCGAAAGATCTTTTCCATTTCCGCGTCATACAGGGGGCGGCTGGTGTAGACCCAGTCGGGAATGGTGTTGAGCGCATCGGCAGGCCAGATGCATTGGGACAGGTCGGGCTGTTTGGATGCATCGGTCAGACCGATCACGGTTTGGTTTTGGTACATGGTGGGCCTCTCGGGTGGTGCCTTTCGGAAGGAACGCTCAGGAAGGGTTGGCTGCGCTCAGATGGGACTGGGCCCAGCGGCGCAAAGGGGTGGACGGATCGGCAAAGGTTGTGGGGTCTATGGGAATCTGACGCTCGAACAGGGGGCGCAGCGCGCGCAGATCGGCCCCTGCGTTGAGCGCCACTCCGTGGACCGGGATCCCTTCGCGCAGACCCAGCCAAACGCCCCGGTTCGAGTCCGTGCTTCGGTGGAGGTAGTGCAGGTCGTCGGTCTTGAGTCCAAGCATTTGCAGATTGTGCTCGCCCAGGTCGGTCCAGAACCAGGGGTAGGCTGCCGGGGGCGGCTCCAGACCCAGCAGCCCGGCCGCAGCGGCCCGTGCCTGTTCGTTGGCGTTTTGCCAACTCTCCAGTCTCGTGCTCAGGCCCAGGGCCGGCCGGAATTGGCTGGCGCAATCGCCGGCCGCAAACACATCCGGATCGCAGGTGCGGCCGTCGGCAGCCACGGCGATACCGCCATCGCTAGGGTTGAGTTTCAGACCCGCCCGACGCGCCAGCTCGACCTGCGGTAGCAGCCCGATGGCCACCAGCACCGCATCGCAGCTGATGCAGCGACCGTCCTTCAGGCGCAGCCGGAGCCCATTTGAGTCAGCCTGCGCGCTCTCGAGGGCCTGACCCAGATGCAGATCGATGCCTCGGCCAGTCACCGTATCAGCGATCCAGTGGCTCAGCGCAGGCGGCACGAAGCGACCCAGCAGCGACGTGGCGCTTTCGATGACGGTGACCTTCAGGCCGGCCTGTCGGGCGGACAGTGCCGCTTCCAGTCCCAGAAACCCTCCGCCGATCACCGCCAGCGATCGGCCGGTCTGCAGCAGGCGCCGCAGCCCCTGCGCCTGCTCAAAGGTGCGCAGATAGTGCGTGCGGCTGCCTCCGGGCGGCAAGTCGGTCAGGGTGCGAACCTCGCCGCCAGTGGCCAGCAGGCAGCGGTCGTACTGCAGGCAGCGTTGGTCGTCCAGTTCAAGCCGGTGCTGGACCCGGTCCAGCGCCACCACGCGTGTGCCCCCAATGAACTCTAGCTGCAGTTTGGCCCAGTCCGATTCGGACAGCACTGGCGTGGGCGCTGCATCGTCGGTCTGCAGGACCGACTTTGACAGCGGCGGGCGTTCGTACGGCCGCTGATGCTCGGCGCCTATTAAGGTGATCGAGCCGGTGTGGCCCAGGTCACGCAACGCTTGCGCCGCCCGGGCGGCCGCCTGGCCTGCACCTACGATGGCGATGGCGGTGCGTAAATCCACTCGGCTCATGTTCAGGGCGACGGGGCGCCGACGAAGATCTCGTCGCCTTCCCGTTTGACCGGGTAGGTTCGCAAGGGTTCGGTGGCCGGCGCGCACAGCGCAGCGCCGGTGCGGATGTCAAAGCGCGCCTGATGCAGCGGGCATTCGATGCAGCCGTCTTCCAGATACCCTTCAGACATCAGGGCTTCGGCATGCGTGCAACGGTTATCCGTGGCATAAAACTCACCCTGGCTGCGGTACAGGGCAATGCGGGCGCCGCCCACGGTCACACCCAGGACTTCATCGTCCTGGAGATCACTGGCGCTGGCAATTCGAATCCAGTTCATGGCCAAGTTTATTGAGTGGTGAGGTTCGGTTTGGGCGCTGCCTGGGGGCGGAAATGGCAGGGCTCAAAACGTTCAGCACACCTGTATATTAAATGCGATGGAGGGCCTTTGCAAGCTTTCATGAGGTGCATCCTGGACAGCCGATCACGGTTTCCGGCGCGGCCCCTTCGGGTCGACGTCTGAGGCCAAGTTTGGCGGCTGCATGATTGGAAGATACCACGTCGATCCCCGCTTTCGCCGCTTCGATTCCGGGGCTATTCGGGTAAATACCGAGCGGCGCAACGTTTTGGGCGTGAATACAGCAAAAAAAATGTTGGTACACTAGCAGAATTCGAGGGCCGCGAGCGGCGCTGGGTAGATCTGTCTCTGTCGTGAGGTTTGGGTTTTTGGGGCGCTGAGTGCTTGTGCGCTGACATCGGCGCGTAACGCTTGGCGGGTTGGCTTGATTAACGGAGTTCAAAATGAAGTTTGCATTTCATCAGCGTGTGGTTCGTCGTGGTCTGCTGGCCGGTATGGCCGCTGTGGCTTTGCTCAGTGCTCCGTTTGCGGGCGCGCAGGACAGAAGCTGGGGCCCCAAATCGGTGCAAATCACCGTGGGCTTTGCGCCCGGCGGGGGCGTCGACATGCTGGCCCGCATGATTGCCACCGAGCTGCAAAAGCGCGGCATCACCGCGGTTGTGGAAAACAGGCCGGGCGCCGGCAGCACCTTGGCTGCCGCTTATGTGGTCGGTCGGCCCAACGACGGCTCGGCGCTGATGATGATGAACGACTCCTACGCGCTGGCGCCCGCGGTTTATCCCAAGCTGACGTACGATCCGCGCAAAGATCTCGCTCCGGTGATTGGCGTGGCTTATGCGCCTATGGTGGTGCTGGTGCCGGCGCAGTCGCCCCACAAAACTCTGGCCGATCTGGTGGCGGCCTCGAACAAGTCCTCCATGAACTGGGGCTCCTGCGGATCGGGTACCGCCCCGCATCTGGCCGGGGAGCTGCTCAACATCGCTTTCAAGGCCAAGAACACGCATGTGCCCTATAAGGGTTGCGGCCCGGCGCTGGTGGACCTGCTGGGCGGCCAACTTGACTTTGGTGTGGTCACGGTCTCCGGCGCCCTCGGTCACCTCCGGTCGGGCAAGCTGCGTGCCCTAGCCATCACCTCGGCCCAGCGTGCCCCCTTCCTGCCCGACTTGCCGACGGTGGCAGAAAGCGGGGCGTCTGACTTCCAGATGTCGCAGTGGCAGGGCCTGGCCGTCCCCGGCACCACGCCAGAGCCGATCCGCCAACGCATCTATGAGGTGGTGGCCGAAATCGTCCAAAATCCAGAGATGCAAAAGCGCCTGCTGGAGCTCGGCTATACGCCGGCGGCTGAAACTCCCGCCCAGTTTCAGCGGGTGGTTCATGCCGACATCGATCGCTTGAATGTCATCGCCAAGCGTCTGAACCTCAAGGCCGACTGACTCTGGTACACCTCACTCAAGGCGCAAGATGAGCAAACTCAAGCTGAGCATGTCGGTCGGCAACTACGACCGCACCCAGGCCCTGTTTGATGGGCGGGTTCAGGTCGAGGGCTGCGAAATCACCGCGGTGCCTCTGGAGCCTGAGGAGGCCTTTCACCGGGCCTTCCGTTACGGGGAATTCGACATCACGGAAATCTCCATGAGCAGCCACATGATGACCACGGCCCGTGGCGACCATCAGTATGTGGCGGTGCCAGCTTTTCTCTCGCGGGTGTTTCGTCAATCGGGCATCTATGTCCGCACCGACCGGGGCATAGACCGCCCGCAGGATCTCAAGGGCAAGCGCATCGGCGTGCCCGAGTATCAGATCACCGCCAATGTGTGGATTCGCGGCATCCTGGAGGAAGAGTACGGGGTCAAGCCCAGCGACATTCATTGGCGGCGCGGCGGCATCGAGGAGCCCGGCCGTGGCGAACGCGCGCCGATTGCCTTGCCGTCATCGGTGGACTTGCAACAGATCCCGGACGACAAGACCCTCTCGGGCATGCTGGAGGCCGGCGAGATCGATGGCTATATCGGTGCACGTGCGCCTTCGTGCTTCTTGCGTGGAGCCCCGCATGTCGGGCGTCTGTTCAAGAATTACCTGGAGGACGAGAAAGACTACTTCAGGCGAACCCGGATCTTCCCCATCATGCACATGGTCGGCATCCGCAAGACCCTGGTGGAGCAGCACCCGTGGCTGGCGGTTAGTGTGTACAAGGCTTTCCTCAAGGCCAAGGCCCTGGCCGTCCATGAGCTCAATGAGATCTGTCATCTGGCGGTGACCTTGCCCTGGATGGTGCATCATCACAATGAAGCCAAGGCGCTGATGGGTGAGGATTACTGGCCTTACGGGCTGGATGCCAACCGGCATGTGATCGAGAAATTCGCCCAGTACCACTACGGTCAGGGCTTGTCGGTGCGGCCGGTTGCACCGGAGGAACTGTTCGCCCGATCTTCGCTGGACCTCTCGAAGATCTGATCGGCCCATGAAGGCACCCTCCTTTCAGTACGTCCTGCCGCAGACGCTGGAGGAGGCTCTGCGTGCGGTCCACGAGATCGAGGGTGCCCGTATTCTGGCCGGGGGGCAGTCACTGCTGGCCATGCTCAATATGCGGTTCGCCCTGCCCGAGGTGTTGGTGGATATCGGTCGCCTGAGGGAGTTGTCGCATATCACGGACCGGGGCGAATACATTGAAATCGGCGCTGCCACCCGCCAGCGCGACATCGAATTTTCGGAACTGATTGCCCAGCGTCTTCCGGTGTTGCGCGAGGCGATCCTGCAGGTTGGACACCGACAGACCCGCAATCGGGGCACGGTCGGTGGCAGCCTGTGCCAGCTCGATCCCTCGGCCGAGATTCCCACCATTGCCATGGCGATGGATGCCACGCTGACGGCCGCCAGTGTGCGGGGACGACGCGAGATCCGAATGGCCGAATTCCCGGCCGGCTATATGACGCCCTCACTGCAGTCCGATGAAATGCTGGTGGCGGTCCGCATCCGTCCCTGGGCCAGCGGACACGGCTACGCCTTTGAGGAATACGCCAGGCGACATGGAGATTTTGCGATCGTTGCTGCTGCTGTCCTGATCAGCCTTGATGCGCAGGGCGTCGTCGATCGAGCGTCGGTGACCTTGGGCGGTATCTCTGCCATGCCGGTGCGCGTGTCTGAGGCCGAGCGGGTGTTGCTGGG
This sequence comes from uncultured Polaromonas sp., assembly GCA_964488145.1. Taxonomy (GTDB): domain Bacteria; phylum Pseudomonadota; class Gammaproteobacteria; order Burkholderiales; family Burkholderiaceae_C; genus Polaromonas. The sequence continues at coordinate 61,742 of CAZATV010000004.1, read as the reverse complement.
CTCGCGGGCGCAAGCGGCCGACCTGGCTGCGGCGGCGGCATGCTGCAAGGCGGTTCCGGCCAGCACCGACAGCCATGTGCCGGGCTGGTATCGTCAGCATCTGGCCCAGGTGTTGTGCGCCCGGGCGCTCCAGCGTGCCCTGGCCAAGGTGGAGCGCTGAATGAAAACCATCGATCAAGCCTCGCCGGTCACGCTGCATGTCAACGGCCAGCGGCGCTGCGGCCAGGCTGAGCCGCGACTGCATCTGGCGGACTTTCTCCGGAACGAACTGGGCCTGACCGGCACGCACCTGGGCTGCGAGCATGGCGTCTGCGGCGCCTGCACCGTATTGGTTGATGGCGTATCTTCGCGCAGCTGCCTGATGTTGGCGGTTCAGGCCGAGGGCACCGAGGTGCGCACCATCGAAGGTCTGGCGCAGGCTGATGGTCCGCTTGGCGTGCTGCAGCAGGCCTTTCATGACAGCCATGCCCTGCAGTGCGGTTTCTGCACGCCCGGCATCCTGATGTCGCTGACCGAACTGCTCGAGACGCATCCGGCACCCGATGAGGCGCTGATCAGGGACGTTCTGTCGGGTCACCTGTGCCGGTGCACTGGCTACCAGAACATTGTGGCTGCTGCCCTGAAGGCGGTTGCGGCGGTGCAGCGTGGGAGACCGGCATGACGGCCAATCACCCCGGCTCCGGCATCTGGCAGAGTGTGCCCAGGGTCGAGGACGAATCCTTGCTGCGCGGTCAGGCGCAGTTTCTCGACGATGTGCCGGTTGACGATGCCTGCCATGCCTGCTTTGTCCGAAGTGCGCAGGCACATGCCCGCATCGTGTCGGTCGATACGAGTCAAGCCCGTGCGGTACCCGGTGTGGTGGGTGTGTTTGTAAAGCAGGACTTGTTTGGTGAGTTGACGTCCTGGCGCATGCCTTTGGGTTTCGCACTGGCGGCCCTGCCCGAGAACACCACGCCCTTTGTGCTGGTGGACCATGAGGTTGCCTTTGTTGGAGAGGCCATTGCCGTGGTGGTGGCCAGCAGCCGTCATGTGGCCGAAGATGCCGCCAGCCGTGTTCAGGTTCACTATGAGCCTTTGCCGGTGGTGGCCAATTGCCGCGATGCGGTGCGACCCGATGCGCCGACGGTGCGCAGTGAGTTAACTTCCAACATCCTGCAGCGCTACACCTTGGCCTACGGTGACATTGATGAGGAGTTTGCGCAGCCGCAGGTGCTGATCAGCGAGGACTTCTGGGTGCATCGGGGTGCCGGTCATCCCATGGAAGGTCGCGGCGTTTTGGCGCAAATGGAAAAGTCCACCGGCACCCTCACTGTTTGGTCATCCACCCAGATGGCCCATGAGCTGCACTACACACTGGCGCTGATGCTGGGCCAACCTGAGGAGCGCTTGCGGGTGATCACGCCCGAAGTGGGCGGCGGCTTCGGCGCCAAGTTCATGATCTACCCGGAAGAGGTGGTGATCCCGGCCCTGGCGCGCAAGCTGGGCCGGCCGGTCAAGTGGGTAGAGGACCGTCGCGAGCATTTCATTTCGGCGGTGCAGGAGCGCGATCAATACTGGTCGGTGCAGCTGGCGGCTGACCGCGAGGGCAAGATCCGCGGCCTGCGTGGCACCATGATTCATGACCATGGTGCCTACACGCCCCAGGGCACGAATGTGCCTTACAACGCGGCCTCATCCATCACCGGTCCCTACATCGTTCCGTCGTACGCGCTCGATGTGTCGGTGGTGCACACCAACAAGGTGCCTGTAGCCACCATCCGCGGGGCCGGTTATCCCCAGGCGGCCTTCGTCATGGAGCGCTTGATGGATCGTCTGGCGCGCGAACTGGGTCTGGATCTGGCCGAATGCCGCCAGCGCAATCTGATTCCTGCGGAAAAAATTCCCTACGTCAAACCCCTGAAGTCCCGCGCTGGGTTACCGCTGACCATAGACTCGGGTGATTTCCCGGCCCTGCAAGCCCGGGCGATGGAGGCGGCCGACCGACCGGGTTTTGCGGCCCGGCGACAGGCCTCCGAAAGCCGGGGACGCTTGCGTGGATGGGGCATGGCCCACTCGGTCAAGCCGACCGGTCGGGGCCCCTACGAATCGGTCCGTCTGAAGATTCAGCCTTCGGGCACCGTGGCCATCTATACCGGAGCCCTGGCCATGGGACAGGGTCTGAAGACCACGCTGGCGCAGCTTTGCGCGCCCCATTTCGGACTTGGACCGCAGGCCATCGAGGTGCTGGCCGGCGACACGGCCATGATTGGCTACGGTCACGGGGGGTTTGCCAGTCGTCAGGCCATCATGGCCGGTAATGCGGTCAGCCAGGCCGCCCGTCGTTTGCGCGACAAGGTGCTGAAAGTGGCGGCGGTGGTGTTGGCGGTCGAGGCCAGTGTGCTGCGGCTGAGCCACGGTGAGGTCCATACCCTGGACGGCTCCCAGCGTATCTCGCTGGCCCGCCTGTCCATGCTGATGAAGGGTGTGCCCGGCTATGCCCTACCGCTGGTGGACGACCCGGGTCTGGAAGAGACGGTGCACTTTCATTGCGATGCCCAGACCTATGCCGGCGCCTGCCATGTCTGCGAGGTCGAGGTCGACCCCGAGATTGGGCACATTGAGGTTCAGCGTTACCTGGCGGTGCAGGACAGCGGCAACATCATCAATCCGCAGCTGGCCGAGGGCCAGGTCGTCGGGGGAGTGGTGCATGGTCTGGGCAATGCCTTGTTCGAGCACATGGCCTATGACGAAAACGCCCAGCCTCTGAACACCACCTTTGGCGACTACTTGCTGCCCACGGCGCCTGAGGTGCCGCCGATTCAGGTGATTTTTGCGCCCTCGCCCTCACCGCTCAATGAGCTGGGCGTCAAAGGCGTGGGGGAGTGCGCGACGATCGCCGTGCCCGCAGCCGTCCTTGGCGCTGTCGAGGATGCTTTGTGGTCGCGTGGGGTGCGGATTCGTGAATTTCCTCTGACGCCCATGCGGGTGGCTGAGCTGATCGGCTACGCCTGCGAAAAGAATTGACGGGGAAGCTTCGATGGAATTTACCAACCAGTTTCATGTGCCCTTGCCCCTGGATGAGGCCTGGAAGCTCATGCTCGATGTCCCGCGCATCCTGCCTTGCCTGCCCGGCGCCCGGCTGCTTGAGGAGATGGGCGATAACCGTTACAGGGGATCGGTGGCCGTCAAGCTCGGGCCGGTCAAGCTCTCGTTCGACGGCCAGGCCCAGTTGGTGCGCGTCGATGAGCAGGCCCATACGGCCTGGCTCAAGGGCTCGGGCATGGACGCCAAGGGTCGGGGCGGTGCGCAATCGGAGTTCAGCTTCGTCCTCAAAGCGGCTGGCAGCGGTACCGATGTGACGGTCCACACCCAGTTGCAACTGACCGGCGCCATTGCCCAGTATGGCCGTGGCAGCGGCATGATCTCAGAGGTGGCCACGCATCTGCTGGCGCAGTTTGAGCAGAACCTCAGCGAGATGCTGCTCGATGAGCGACTGGATGCCCCAGTTGCCGAGGCTGTGGGGGGCGCTGCTCGGCCGGCTGCGCCGCTCCCGGTGCCGGCTTTGCCCGAGGGTTCTGCTGGCCCGGACGCCAGTCATTCGGCGCCAGCCCGTGCTCAGGCCGCCCGCGCAACGGCCTCGGCGGAAGACCTCCAGACCATGATCTATCAGAGTCAGGCCTTGTTGGCGCAGTGCCAGTCGCTTCTGGCCACCACACAGCAGACCTTGGCCGAAGTTCGGTCGATGGCCAAGCTGGCGCGCAGCGCGGGCAAGAGCAAAGAGCTCAACGGCTTTGCCTTGCTTTGGCGCGCCCTTCGGTCCAGTGTCTCGGGACGGGACGGCTCGGACGCGTCGGCGCCCAGGCGCTGAGGGCCCGGGCCCATCGGTGACCGATGGCACCGTTACGCGTGGCATTGCCGATTGTGCGCGGATCCGTCTTGATGTTAGATTGCGAGCATGAAGACAACGCATCGAGCCCTTCCCCTTGATTTAGCCACGCCCGGCCAGCAGGGGGCCGCTGGGTCGAGTCGAGGGTTTTCGGACCGAAGGTTCTTGAGGAGTGGCCATGGACCACGGTGATCGCCCATTGGGGGGCGTCAAGGCGCAAGGCATAGGCGCGAGGGTGCCGCGCAAGGAAGATGCACGGCATCTGGCCGGCAAGGGTAATTTCGTGGCCGATATGGTCATGCCTGGCCTGTGTGAGGTGGCTTTTCTGCGCAGCCCCCTGGCGCACGCCCTTATCGTTTCCACCCAGGTGCCCGATGACATCGCCCCGCAGATCGTGCTGCGCCAGACGATGCTCGACGCGCTGGACATCGTTGCACCGTCTACCCTGCCGTCCTATCAGGAATCGGCCCAGCCGCCCCTGGCCTCGGGCAAGGTGCGGTTCGTGGGTGAGCCGGTGGCAATGGCCTTCGCCGCCACGCGGGCTCAGGCTGAGGACCTGATCGAGCAGGTGCAGGTCGACTACGACGAACTGCCGGTCTATGCCGATGTCTGGTCGGCACTCGAGCCAGCCGGTGAGCTGATGCATCCGCGCTGGAAGGACAACCGTTTTGTCACCCTGCGAGCCGACAGGGACTTCGAGGCTTTGGCGGCGCAGGCCGAAGTCAAGGTGCAGCGTCGGGTTGAGCTGTCGCGCCAGTGCATGGTGCCGATGGAGGGCAAGGCGGTACTGGCCTATTGGGACTTCCAGCTTGACCAGTTGGTGGTTTACAGCGCCACCCAGGTGCCCCATCTCATACGCACGGCTCTGGCCCGTCTGCTGGACCTGCCCGAAGAGCGGGTGCGGGTGGTCTCGCCCGATGTCGGGGGCGCTTTTGGCTACAAGTGCGTGTTGCAGCAGGAGGAACTGTGCGTAGCCTGGCTGGCCAAGACCTACCGCCGGCCTTTCCGCTTCTTGGAGGATCGCCGGGAGCATCTGATTGCGGGCGCCAACTCGCGACAGCATCACTACGAGCTCACCGCCTATGCCGACCGACGAGGCCGGCTGCTGGCCCTCGATGCGGTGATCACCATCGACGGTGGTGCTTATTCGGTCTGGCCTTTCACCGTAGGCCTGGAGCCCGGTCAGGCGGTGGGCAATCTGCCCGGTCCCTACGACTTTCGCGGCTACCGCTGCGAGACGCGCTGCGTGGCCACCAACAAGCCAGGCTTTGTGCCCTATCGCGGCGTGGCACGTACCGGTGTGTGTTTTGCCATGGAACTGCTGATGGATGCGCTGGCCCGTGAAGTCGGCCGTGATCCCTGGCAGGTCCGGCTCGATAACCTGGTCAAGCCGCAGCAGATGCCCTACATCAATGTGGCCAACAAGCATTTTGATGGCGGCGACTATCCAGCCAGCTTGCGCCGCGCTCTGGAGATGATCGATCTGTCGGCGGTGCAGGACCGTCAGCGCCGGGGTGAGCCCGACGGTCGCCTGATCGGCATTGGCACGGCCACCTATTGCGAACAGTCGGCGCACGGCACCTCGGTGTTTGCCACCTGGGGAACCGCCGTCATTCCCGGCTATGACCAGGCCATGATTCGCATGACCGCCGACGGCGGCCTGGAAATCCGGGTGGGCCTGCATTCGCATGGTCAGGGCATGGAGACCAGTTTTGCCCAAATTGCCCACGAGGTGCTGGGCGTGCCGATCGACCGTGTGCGCATGATCCACGGCGACACCGGTCAGACGCCGTATTCCAGCGGCACCTACGCCTCGCGCGGCATGGTCATGGCCGGTGGAGCGGTGGGCGTGGCCTGCAAGCAGCTGGCGCCGCGGTTGCGTCACATCGCCGGTCATCTGATGGGCGTCGATCCGGCCACTGTGGTGCTGGCACAGGGCCGCGCCTATTCGGGCGACCAGTCGGTCACTCTGGCTGATATCGGTAACGCCTGGTACATCAACCCGCAGAAGCTACCGGCCGATGTCGATCGTGCTGGCCTGGAGGTGTCCACCGGCTATAAGCCCAAGGTGGATACCGGCGCTTTCAGCTATGCCAGCCATGCTGCTGTGGTGGCGGTTGATCCGGGCACTGGCGCGGTGGAAATCCTTGACTATGTGGTGGTGGAGGACTGTGGGGTGGTGATCAACCCGATGATCGTGGAGGGTCAGACCATCGGTGGCATTGCCCAGGGGATCGGTACCGCCCTCTACGAGGAGATGTGCTACGACGAGCGAGCGCAGCCCCTGGCCTCCACGCTGGCCGATTACATGCTGCCGGGTGCCACCGAAATTCCGAACATCCGCATCGATCATTTCGAGACGCCTTCCCCCCACACCGAATTTGGTGCCAAGGGCATGGGTGAGGGCGGTGCCATCGCGCCGCCTGCGGCGATCTTCAATGCGGTCAACGACGCGTTGCGTGGCACGGGGGCTCCGGAACTGCTGATGACGCCCCTGACGCCGCGCCGCTTGCTCAGTGCTCTGGCGCAAAGCCGCAAGGCGGTCAGCGCATGAAAGCTGCAGCCTTTGAACACCAGAATGCTGCCGATGTGCAGGATGCCTTGCGCCTGCTGACCGACGCCGGCGGCCGCGCCAAACTGATCGCCGGGGGTCAGTCCCTGGGGCCCATGCTCAATCTGCGCCTGACCCGCCCTCAGCTGCTGGTAGACCTGGCAACCTTGTCGGGCTTGACATCGGTTCAGGTGCTGGGGCAAGACCTGCTCATTGGTGCGCGGGTCACTCATGCAGCGATCGAGGACGGCCGACATCCGGCGCTGGCCTCTCACCCCATGCGGCAGGTTGCAGCGGGCATTGCTTATCGGGCCATCCGCAACAAGGGCACGGTGGGGGGCAGCCTGGCGCATGCCGATCCGGCGGCCGATTGGGTGGTGACCCTGGTGGCCATGGGCGCGGTGCTGCGCTTGCAGTCGCCCCGGGGCGAGCGCGAGTTGGCGCTTGATGTTTTCATGCGGGCGGCCTACACCACCGATCTGGCCGACGACGAGATCATCACCTGGGTGCGGGTGCCTGCCCTGTCGCAGGGCCGATGGGGCTATTACAAGTTCTGTCGAAAGCCTGGTGAGTTTGCCGATGCCAGCGCGGCGGTGTGCCAGCCAGCACCGGGTGCGCCCTGGCGGGCGGTGCTGGGGGCGCTTGATGGGCCGCCGATGTTGCTAACCGCGTTGTCGCGCGAGCTCGGTGAAGCCGACGCGCAAGCCCCGACCCTGAGCCGACTGCGCCAGGAGGTGGCCCGGGCGCTACCCGAGCATGATGCGGTCGATCACCAATTGCATGCGGTCTGCCTGGCGCGTGCGCTCGAGCAGGCCGGCTGGTCTGTCCGCGCAGCCTGACCCTGACGACGTTCAAGCCATGAAAGCCATCACGATTGATATCAACGGCGCGCGCGTGAACGCCGAAGTGGAGCCGCGCACCCATCTGGGGGACTTTCTGCGCGACAGTGTGCGTCTGACCGGCACGCATCTGGGCTGTGAGCATGGGGTTTGCGGCGCCTGTACGGTGCTCATCGACGGTGAGCCGGCGCGCTCTTGCATCACCTACGCGGTGAGCTGCGATGGGCGGCACGTCACCACGGTGGAAGGTTATGACGCCGACGAACTGATGCAGCGTCTGCGCGCAGCGTTCAATCGCCACCATGCGCTGCAGTGCGGTTATTGCACCCCTGGCATGCTGGCCACCGCTCGAGACATTGTCTTGCGCCTGCCCGAGGCTAACGAGGCCCGGGTGCGTCTGGAGCTTGCTGGCAATCTGTGCCGCTGTACTGGCTACATGGGCATCGTGGCCGCCATTGTCGATGTGCTGGAGCAACTGCGCGCCGAGCCCGACCCCGAGATCACCGCCTTGCGCGCGCAGGCGCGTGCGGGACGGTTTCAGCCCCCGCCGGCAGCCGGTGCGGCCGGTGGTATCAAACCCATGCCCATGATGCTGATGCCTTCTGTCGGTCGTGCGTTGGCCGCCTCGCCCACGGTCGTGCCGGCGCCCGCTGCGGCGCCGCTGCCGCAAGAGGCGCAGGTCGCTGCCCTGCGTGGCGGCACGCCGATCGAAGCGAGCTTTGAGTTGCCCTACGGTCGCGATGCGGTCTGGGCCTTCATGGGGGATCTGCCAGCGGTGGCTGCTTGTCTGCCGGGCGCATCGATCGAGTCTCAGGAGGGCGAGAAGGTCAAAGGCCGTATTGCGATCAAGTTCGGGCCGATGGCCGCCGCTTTTGTCGGTGCGGCCAGGCTGGAGCGGAACGACCAGGACCAGCGTGCGGTATTGCGTGGTGCCGGGCAGGACAGTCTGAGCCGCTCGCGCGCGCAGGGCGACATCGCCTATCAACTGGTCGCGCTCGGCTCACAGCGAACCCGGGTGGATGTGAACATGCTCTACACCTTGCAGGGTCCGCTGGCGCAGTTTTCCAGATCGGGTCTGGTCAAGGATTTCGTGCGGCGCCTGGTGGCCGACTTCGGTCGTCAGGTGGAGGCCAGGATGGGCGGTTCCAGTGATGCGGTGCCGACTGATTCGGCCGCCATTGCGCCCCTGCGTGCCTTGCTGTCCGTGCTGTGGGACCGACTGCGGCGCTGGTTTACCGCAGGCCGTTGAGCCAAGCTGCAGGCGCCCGCTGCACCGCGTCGGCGCGAGGCATGACCTGACCCCTGGGCTGGTGAGCGGAAATCCCACCGGGAGTCCGCTGCGCGGCGGCCGACAAACGCACTGGGGTTCGCGGCAGTTGCCTGAGCCTGGAGTAGGTCTTGCCCGACTTGAGAGGCATGGACCCAGGCTCGAGCCACGCGCTCCTGCATTGCGTGGCTGGGTGGCCCTTGGTGGACAGCCGCGGCGCCTTCACAATAGCCGGGTCGCAACAGATCCTCCAACCCCGGCCAGAACCTGTAGATCATGTACATCCCCGAACATTTTTCGATCAACAACACCCAAGCCCTGCACCAGATCATTCGCGCCCATCCCCTGGGCGTTCTGGTCACGCAGACGCCCGAAGGGCTGGATGCCAATCACCTGCCGTTTGAGCTGGATGCCGAACGGGGCGTCTTGACGGCGCATGTGGCCCGGGCCAATCCGGTCTGGAAGCACTGTGGCGAGGGGATGGATGTATTGGTCATCTTTCGGGGCTCAGAGAGCTATATCTCGCCCAACTGGTACCCCAGCAAGCACGAGTTGCATCGACAGGTACCGACCTGGAACTACGAAGTCGTGCATGTGCACGGACGTCTTGCGGCGCAGGATCAGGAAAGATTCGTGCGAGGGGTGGTGGCGCGTCTGACAAGAACCCACGAAGCGTCCGAACCCCGACCCTGGAAGATGAGTGACTCGGCGCCTGAATACATTGACGGCATGCTCAAGGCCATCGTCGGTATCGAGGTCACCATCGCCCGAATGGAGGGCAAGGCCAAGCTCAGTCAGAACCGCGAGGACCGCGATCGCCTCAACGCCGCTGACAAGCTGGCGCAGCACGGTCACGCCGAGCTGGCACAGTCCATGCGCACGGCCAAGTAGGCTCGAAGCCGGGTCTTTATCCAGACGAAGGGGTCTTCCGTGCCGAGTGGTTCAACAGACTTGTCCTCCCGAGCCATGCGCTGCCTGACGATCGTCACGGCCACAAGCGCCTTGCTGATCGCCGGCTGCGCCTCGGTACCGGGCTCGCTGGGCTACGTGGTGCCGGTGCAGACCGCGGGGTCTGCGGGTTATAGCGCCAAGCCCGGCTGGACCTACCAGCGGCAGGCGGTGGCTGCGGCCAATCCGCTGGCCACTGATGCCGGGCTGCAGGTGCTACGTGCGGGAGGCTCGGCGCTGGATGCCGCCATCGCCGTGCAGATGGTGCTCGCCCTGGTCGAGCCACAGTCCAGCGGCATTGGTGGCGGAGCCTTCCTGATCCACCATGACGGACGTAAGGTCCAGGCTTGGGATGGCCGCGAAACTGCGCCCGCCTCGGCCCATGAGCGCATGTTTCTGTCCGAGGACGGCAAGCCTGTGCCTTTCATGGACGCGGTGCTCAGCCCGCGTTCGGTGGGTGTGCCCGGTGCGGTACGCATGCTGGAGGCTGCTCACCAGCAGCATGGCCGCCTGCCCTGGGCGGTATTGTTTGAGCCGGCCATCACGCTGTCCGAGCAGGGCTTTCGGGTCAGTGCGCGTCTGCACGCCCAACTGAGGGCTGAGCAGGCGCTCAAGCGTGATCCCGTAGCCTTGCGCTATTTTTACGATGCAAGCGGCCAGCCCTGGCCGGTCGGGCATTTACTGCGCAACCCGGAACTGGCGGCGGTGCTGCGGCAGATTGCGACGAAGGGATCGCGGGCCTTGCATGAGGGGCCCGTGGCGCAGGCCATCGTCGACGCACTGCGTCCGGCATCGGGCGAGCCTTCGGTCATGACCCTGCAGGACCTGGCCACTTATCGGCCGGTGCAGCGCGAGGCGCTGTGCCATGGCTACCCAGCGCTTTTACCTTCGGGGGCAGCGCGGCCGGCCGCCGGGCGCGCCCTGCGGGTCTGTGGCTTCCCACCTCCCAGTTCCGGTGCGGTGGCGATTGGACAAATTCTGGGCATCTTGTCCCATACGCCGGCGCACACTCTGGCCTTGGGTGAGGGCTTGGGTGGCGTGGCCGGCACCCGCGCTGTTGCGCCGGGCGCTGATTGGCTGCATCTCTACACTGAGGCGTCACGGCTGGCTTTTGCCGATCGGGCCCAGTACCTGGCCGATCCGGCTTTCGTGCCGGCGCCAGCGGGCGGGTGGCAAGCTTTGCTCCATCCTGACTATCTGCGCTCGCGTGCAGCGCTGATCGGTCCGCAAAGCATGAAGACGGCGCAGCCCGGCGATCCTGGCGCGGTGCGAGCAGCGACCGCCCCGCCTTTGCGGGCTCCGCGCTTGGCTCCCATGCCCGAGCAGCCGGAATACGGCACCAGCCACATCAGCATCATCGATCGCCACGGCAATGCGCTGGCCATGACCACCACTATTGAGGCGGTGTTTGGGGCCCGGCGCATGGTGAGTACCGACGTTTCGCGCCCGGGAGGCTTTCTGCTCAACAACGAGCTGACCGATTTCAGTTTTGCACCGTCGGACGCGCAGGGCAGGCCGATCGCCAACCGGGTGCAGGCCGGCAAGCGCCCGCGTTCATCGATGTCCCCCACACTGGTCTTCGATGCCGGCAGCGGCGAACTGTTGATGAGCCTGGGCAGCCCGGGGGGCGCGCAGATCATTCATTTCACCGCCAAGACGCTCTACGGCATGCTGCATTGGGGCCTGACCCCGCAGCAGGCCATCGACCTGCCCAACTTCAGTTCGCTCAACGGACCCTCGCTGCTGGAGGAAGGACGCTTTGACCGGGCCACGGTCGATGCGCTGCGGGCCCGCGGTGCCGAGGTGCGCGAGCTTGAACTGACCAGCGGGCTGCAGGCCCTGCGGCGTTCGTCGGGTGTCATAGAAGGCGGTGCTGACCCGAGACGCGAGGGCGTGGTCCTGGGTGATTGAGGGGTGAGGCTGGGGATCGGATACCCGCCTAAAGGGTTTTCCCGGTTGCTGCGATTGGCGGCCAATGAAACTATGAAAAAAGAACCCTGACCCATCACCCAAGGAGACGCTGATGAAACGTATTGCCTCTCACGATCGTCGCACTGTGCTCGGAGGACTGGCCGCTGCCGGTCTGGGCGCTCTATGGCCAGCCGCTGCACGTGCCCAAGGAGCCTGGCCCAATCGTCCGGTGACCCTGGTGTGTCCCTGGGGGGCCGGTGGAGGCACGGATGCTACCGCGCGTATCGTGGCCGCCATCCTCGAAAAAAATCTGGGCCAACCCTTCAATGTGGTCAATCGCACCGGCGGTTCGGGTGTGGTCGGTCATTCGGCCATTGCCACTGCGCCGCCTGATGGCTACACCATCGGCATGATCACCGTGGAAATCACCATGATGCATCACCAGGGCCTGACCGATCTCAAGCCCACCAGCTACACACCGCTGGCACTCATGAATGTTGATCCGCCTGGGGTGCAAGTCAATGCAGGCTCGCCGTACAAGACCATCAAGGCGCTGGCCGATGCCATCAAGGCGGCGCCCGCTGGCCGCTTCAAGGCCTCCGGTACCGGTCAGGGTGGCATCTGGCATCTGGGCCTGATTGGTTGGCTGCAGGCCATGGGCTTGCCGCCCAACCATGTGCAGTGGGTCCCGTCCAATGGCGCAGCGCCGGCCATGCAGGACTTGGCCGCTGGCGGGATCGACATCGTCACCTGCTCGGTGCCAGAGGCCAAGGCCATGATCGATGCCGGCAAGGCGGTCAGCCTGGCCGTCATGGCGCCGCAGCGCAACCCGGCTTTCAAGGATGTACCCACCCTCAATGAGACGCTGGGGATCAATTACTCGGTGGGCGCTTGGCGCGGCATTGCGGGCCCCAGAAATATGCCCGAGGCGGTGGCCACGCGCCTGACCGCCGAACTGAAAAGGGCGTACGACTCGGCCGAGTTCCAGGACTTTATGAGAAATCGGGGCTTCGGCACCACTTGGGCTGACCCCGCGGGCTTCACCAAGTTCATGGCCGATGGTGACCGTGCCATGGGCGTGGCCATGGCGGCAGCGGGCTTGGCCAAGAAAAGCTGATCGGGGCCGACCGGCCCTGCTTGCTGACGCATGCGCTTGCACGACACCTTGCTCGGCGCCCTGTTGGTGGCGCTGGCATCCGTTTTCTTTGCCTACACCTTCACCTTCCCGGACATGCCGGGCCAGCGCTACGGTCCGGCCCTTTTCCCGAGGTTGATCGCGCTGGGCATCATTGCCTGTGGCGTGGTGATTGCTGTGCGGGGCAGGCGTTCGGCGGGACCCTGGTTGACTTTGAGCGAACCCTTGCAGCGCCTGCAGGGTTGGCTGTCGTTTCTGGCCATGCCGCTGGCGATCGTGTTTTACCTGCTGGCGGCCGAGCGCCTGGGTTTTCTGCCGACGGCAACTCTCGTCGTGGCAGCCTTGTGTGCATGGCTGGGAGCGCGACTTTGGGTGGCCTTGCTCACCGGCGTACTCACTGCGCTGGTCGTGCAGTGGTTCTTTGGTTCCTTGATGCGGGTGCCTTTGCCGCGTGGCTGGTTCATGCAACTGGTGGCCGGTGGCTGAGCAGGGGAGCAGCATGGGGGATGCCAAGCTCCAGGGGGCTGATCCGGTCTTCGAGTCGCGGGGTCATCGCCGTGAGGGCGGGGCTCCTACAACAATGAAAGCGGTAGGGGCGTCGCCCTCGGCAAGCAGGCTCCCCCAACTGTGCAGGAGCGCTGACCTCGGCGCGATAGGGTCTGTGACGCCCCCTGTTTTTTTTGAGGCCCCCCAGTGAGTGCGATCGCCGCTGCCGCCGCGCTGGTCTTTGATCCGTATGTGATCCTGGTGGTGATGGGATCGGCCATTTTTGGCTTGTTCGTCGGCGCCATTCCCGGGCTGACTGCAACCATGGCCACCGCTTTGCTGGTGCCAGTGACCTTTTTCATGCCGCCTGTGCCCGCTCTCGGCGCCATCGTGACGGCCAGTGCAATGGCGATTTTTGCGGGCGATATTCCGGGTGCCATGCTGCGAATGCCTGGAACGCCCGCCTCTGCAGCCTACACCGATGAGAGTTATGCGATGGCGCGCAAGGGCCAGCTGGAGCTCAATTTGGGGGCCAATCTGGTTTTCTCGGTTGCCGGTGGCTTGGTCGGCGTGATGTTCCTGATCGTCGCTGCCCCCTGGCTGGCCGAGGCGGCTTTGAATTTTTCATCCTTCGAGTATTTCTGGCTGGCCTTTCTGGGCTTGAGCTGCGCGACGCTGATCACGGCCAGCGGCCGGACGCGCGCGATTTTGTCCTTGCTGATCGGTCTGGCCATCGGCTGTGTGGGCATAGACCCCGTCGCGGGTCATCCGCGCTTTACCTTCGGCAATGTGGATCTGATGTCGGGGATCAGCTTCATTCCCACCATGATCGGGGCGTTTGCAGTCAGCGAATTGTTGAGAGGGTCCATTTCCACCGAGGTCATGGGCGTGATGGTGCAGGAGAAGGTGGGCGCGCTCTTCAAGGGTCTTGGCGAGGTCACGCGCCGCTACTGGCGCAATTTTCTGCGAGGTTCGGTGGTGGGAACGGCCATTGGCGCCTTACCGGGTGCGGGTGCCGATATTGCGGCCTGGATTTCCTACGCCATGGCCAAGCGCTTTTCCAAGGAGCCCGAAAAGTTTGGCACCGGCCATGTGGAGGGCGTGGTTGAATCGACCTCGTCCAACAATTCAGCCCTGGGTGGCGCCTGGATTCCCGCTCTGGTCTTTGGCATACCGGGCGATTCGATCACCGCCATCGTGATTGGGGTGCTGTACATGAAGGGCATGAACCCTGGGCCCACGGTCTTCCTGCAAAACCCGCAATTCATTTATGCGGTGTTCATGATCTTCATCGCGGCCAATTTGCTGATGTTGCCGCTAGGCTGGGCTGCGATCAAGGGAGCCGCGCGTCTGTTGCGTGCCCCCAGGCGCATTCTCTTGCCCATCATTTTGCTCTTCTGCATTGTGGGCTCCTTTGCCATCACCAACAGTCCTTACGGCATTTTGGTGATGCTCATCTTCGGTCTGGTCGGGTGGCTGATGGAGGAAAACGGCATTCCGGTGGCCCCGCTGGTTTTAGGGATCGTGCTGGGCGAATTGCTCGAGCAGAGTTTTCTGACCTCGATGATGAAGGCCGATGGTGATCCAACGGCATTTTTTACACGGCCGATTGCTGGCGTGTTGGGGGTGCTGACCCTGCTGATCTGGACTGTGATCGCCTGGCGTATTCTGCGCAGGTCGCCAGTGGGGAGGAATTGATCATGCGGGAACCGTGCTGGCGTTCTGTCGATTGAGATGCATCCATCCGTACAAGTGATGAAAGGTCTGCTGGCCCGCGTGCCGGTCATGCCCATTGTCTGGATTCATGAGGCTGATCGCGCCGTACCCTTGGCCAGGGCCCTGGTCGAGGGCGGCGTGACGGTTTTTGAGGTGCTGCTGCGCACGCCCACAGCACTACAGGCCATCACCGCCATACGCAAGGCGGTGCCTGAGGCGACCGTGGGTGCCGGTACCTTGATGAACGCTGTCGATGTTCGCCGGGCCTTGGAAGCCGGTGCCCAGTTCGGTGTCTCGCCGGGACTGGTGCCGGATCTGGCGCAGGCCGCATTTGAAGAGAAACTGCCGCTACTGCCCGGCGTGTGGACCGCCAGCGAGGTGATGCAGGCTCTGGCCTGGGGCTTTGAAGCGCTCAAGCTGTTTCCGGCCAACGGACTCGATGGCGTCAAGCACATTGAGCATCTTCAGGGGGTCTTTCCGAGGGCGTGCTTTTGTCCAACGGGCGGCATCAAGCCCGAACACATTCCGAGTTATCTGGCGCTCAAAGCCTGCCCCACGGTTGGCGGCAGTTGGGTGACGCCGCCTGCTCTGGTGGCAGCGCAAGACTATGCGGCCATCACGGCGCTGGCCCGGCAGGCGGCGGCCTTTCGCCCATCATGAGAGGGCGGCACGGGGCTGCGCGCGTCATTGCCGTCGGGGGCCTTTGCGTCACCCGCGTTTTCAAGGTGGATCGCGTACCGGCCTTGCCGGCCAAGGTGATGGCCAGCGATCTGGTCGAGGTGGTGGACGGCATGGCCCTGTCGGCTGCGTATGCCTTCATGCGTCTGGGGGGCCGCGCGGCGATCTGGGGGCGCTGCGGAGACGATGACTCGGGTCGCGCGGCCCGCGCCTGCCTGCAGGCTGAAGGGCTGGATGTCTCGGGTTTGCGCTGCATTCGTGGATCTGCCTCGTCGCAGGCGGCGGTGATTGTGGACGCGGCGGGCGAGCGTTTGGTTGTGCCTTTTCATGATCCGGCGATCGATGCATCGGCAGACTGGTTGCCGCTGGATGATGTGGCGCAGGCCGATATGCTGATGTGCGATGTGCGCTGGCCTGAAGGTGCGCAGGCAGCCATGCGTGCCGCCCGGCAGGCCGGTGTGCCCTGCATGCTCGACGGTGAGAAGGCCGCACCCGGGGTACTCGAAGCATTGGTGCCGCTGGCCACGCATGCGGTGTTCTCAGATGCGGGCTTGCTGGCCTTTAGTGGCGCCCGCTCGGTTGAGGCGGGCCTGCTGGAGGTGGCTGCTGCCTATCCCGGCCATGTGGGCGCCACCTGTGGGGCCGAGGGCTACGCCTGGGTCGAAGAAGGACGCGTGAGGCGGGTGTCAGCCCCGAGGGTGCCGGTGGTCGATACGCTGGCGGCGGGCGATGTGTTTCACGGTGCGTTCGCCCTGGCCCTGATCGAAGGGCAAAGTGCCTGCGATGCAGCTCGCTTTGCCTGTCATGCCGCGTCCATCAAGTGCACCCGCTTTGGCGGGCGCTTGGGCTGTCCGACCCGCCCGGAGGTTCTGGCCAGCTTGGCTGCTGTACCTTAGTCGTGGTTTAGCCCCATGGGTTCGGCGCTGGCGGCACCGCTTGCCCGATTGGGAGGTTGGGGTGGTGGGTCGCCCGTCAGTCGGCGGGCCGGCTCCTGCGGGAACAGCGCCAGCGGACCGTCCGTCAGCCCACCAGCGCGGCTGATTTGACCTGGCACCAGACAGTCGTGCCGGTCTGCAGCGACAGGTCATGCAAGGCGCGCTGGGTCACTCGCGCCAGGATCAGGCTGCTGCCGCATCGCACCCGCACCAGGGCCTGCGCTGGGTGCACAGCGTCATGGATGCTTTCGATCACCCCTGCCATCCGGTTTTGCAGCGTGCTCTGATCGCGATCGGTCAGCGACAGACTCACATCGCGGGCCAGAATGCGCAGGCGAACGGTTTGCCCGCTTCGAAGGGTCCGGCTGGGTTCGCTCAGCCACAGGGTGCCCTGGTCAAAACCCACATGCACCAAATGCCAGCTTTCGTCATGGGCCACCACCAGTCCGTCAATGAGGCTGCTGGCCTGATCTCCGATCGCCAGGGCCACCGGTGCAGCGCTGAGCACCGCTTGCGGCGAGGCACTTGCCAGAACAACCCCGCTTTGCAGCGCCACCACATGGTCGGCCAGGCGGGCCAATTCGTCCATCGAGTGGGTGATGTAGAGCGCCGGGATGCGCAACTGCTGATGCAGGCGCTCCAACCAGGGCAGGATATCCTCCTTGCGGGCAGGATCGATCGAGGCCAGCGGCTCGTCCAGCAGCAGCAACCGTGGCTGCAGGGCCAGCGCACGGGCAATGGCCACCCGTTGGCGCTCCCCGCCGGAGAGGGTGGCCGGCCATCGCGCCTGCAGCGGCCCGATGCCCAGCAGGTCAACGGCTTCGCTCAAGGCCTGTGCCGATCCGCTTTTGCGGGTCCGCTTCTGTCCGTAGCGCAGGTTATCCGCCACGCTCAGGTGATCAAAAAGACTGGCTTCCTGAAAGACATAGCCCAGGTCGCGCTGCCAGGCGGGCACGAAGAGATCGGAGGCGCTGTCTTGCCAGACTTGCCCCGACACCTCGACCCGTCCCGTAGCTTGCTCCAGACCGGCCACGCAGCGCAGCAGCGTGGTCTTGCCCGAGCCGGAGGGGCCGAAGACCACCGTGATGCCCTGACCCGGCAATTGCAGGTCCACGCGCAGGGCAAAGCCTTCGCGCTGCAATTGAAGAGCCAGCAGCACCTGGTGATCGGCGCTCATTCTCTTGTCTACCACCGTTTACCCTGCAGGCGCATCAGGGCCCACAGGGCCAGAAAAGAAAACAGCACCATGCCCGCGGCCAGCACATGCGCCTGTGCATATTCCATCGCTTCGACATGGCCGTAAATTTGCGTGGAGACCACACGCGTTTGCCCTGGAATGTTGCCGCCCACCATCAGCACCACGCCAAATTCACCGACGGTGTGGGCAAAGCTGAGCACAGCCGCCGTCAGCAGACCGGGGCGCGCCAGGGGCAGTGCCACTGAAAAGAAGGCATCCAGGGGCCGGGCGCGCAAGGTGGCGGCCACTTCCAGGGGCCGCGGGCCCATGGCTTCGAACGCCGACTGGATGGGCTGTACCGCAAAGGGCAGCGAGAAGACCAGGGCACCCAACAGCAGACCGCCAAAGGAGAAAGACAGCGTGCCCAGGCCCAGGACTTGGGTGAGCTGACCCACCCAGCCCTCGGGGCCGAGCAGGACCAGCAGGTAAAAGCCCAGCACCGTCGGTGGCAGCACCAGGGGCAACAGCACCAGCGCGCCGATGGGCCCGCGCCAGCGAGAGCGTGTTTGTGAAAGCCACCAGGCCAGTGGCGTGGCCAGCACCAGCAGCAGCAGGGTGCTCAAGCCAGCCAGCTGCAAGGTCAGCACAATGGCCGACCCGGCCTCGGTTCCCGCTCCGTCGCTCATGGCAGGTATCCGTAGGACTCGATCAGGGCGCGAGAGGATGCGCTTTTCAGGTGGTTCAGGAATTGGCGGGCCACCGCCTGTGACCGCCCGGCCTGCAGTAACACCGCTTGCTGACGGATGGGCTTGTGCAGCGATTGCGGCACGACCCAGGCTGATCCTTCGCGCAGCCGACCATTCTCGTAGACCTGTGACAGGGCCACGAAGCCCATGGCGGCGTTGCCCGAGGCGACGAACTGATAGGCCTGCCCAATGTGGGCTGCCTCGACTGTGGGACCGCTCCAGGCCGGGCCAAGGGCGGTCAGCACCTCGGTGCTGGCGCGCCCGTAGGGCGAGAGCTTGGGGTTGGCCAGCGCCAGTCGTCCCGGCGGGCGAGCCTTGAGCTGTTCTCCCTGGGCCTGGATCAGCTCTGCGCTCTTGCTCCACAGCACCAGGCGCCCGGTGGCGTAGGTCCAGCGCGAGCCGGCCACCGCCAGTCCCTCAGCCTCGAGTTTTTCGGGCACCTCCTCGTCGGCGGCGAGCAAGGCAGCAAAGGGCGCGCCGTGGCGAATCTGTGCATAGAACTGGCCGGTCGCGCCGAAGGACAGAGCCAGCTTGTGACCGGTCTCTCGCTCAAAGCGTTCGGCCAGCACTTTCGCTGGTGCTGCAAAGTTGGCGGCCACCGCAATCACGGCTTCGGCCGCGTGGGCAGGGCTGGCCAGCAGACCGATCGCGGTCACCACCGACCCGATGATCCCGGCGATACCCCGGAAGGCCAGCTGACAGGATAAACGAAGCGGCATGATCCAGAAGAATAGTGTGCGATTTTCGCTATTCTAAAATAGAATAGCGTTGTCTCCGTGCGGGTGTTGCCGCTGCTTTAGCGACCCGACCCTCCAATGTCCTCCCAAACCCGAAAGCTCCGATCTAACCCCTCTCTTCCCCTGGAAGATTTATGGGGAGCAGGCACCCTCGACAGGCGCCTGGAAGTCTTGCGGGCCATTGGACAGACCGGCTCGATTTCACAGGCGGCGCGCAGCACCGGAGTGAGCTACAAGGCCGGATGGCAGGCGGTGGAAACCCTCAGCAATCTGGCGGGTGTGCCGCTGGTGGAAAAAGTGGTGGGTGGCGCCGGTGGGGGTGGGGCCCGTCTGACCCGACCGGCGTTCGATCTTCTGGAGGCAGCAGACCGGATGCGTGCGGCCCAGCAGCAGACGCTGTCGAAGCTTCGCAAAGGGGTGGGCTCTACTGAGCTGATCGCCAGTACGGTGGCCGCCGTGGGCCTGCGCACCAGCATGCGCAATCAGATGCCTTGCAAGATTCGCAGCCTCAGCGCCTCGCGGGGCTCGGTCCGGGTTGTGCTGGTCTTATCCGGCGGTCAAACGATCACGGCGCGCATCACTGGCGAGAGCGTCCAGTTGTTGGCTCTGAAACCCGGCCTGTCGGTCCTGGCCCTTTGCAAGGCTACTGCAGTGACCATTGCGCCGCACATTGTGGCCAAGTCGGATTTCAACCTTCTGGCCGGTGAGGTGACTCGTTTGAACCGTGGCAGTGCTTGCGAGGTCTATCTGCAACTGAACCCGGGTCTCTCCCTGGTAGGGTTTGCCGATCCCGATGCCGGGGTCAAACGGGGTCAGACCGCGATGGCCGCGATTGAGGAATCGTCGGTGGTGATCGGGCTGATGGCCTGATCGCCTGATCGCCGCCAGGGCGCAGGGCCCAAACCCCCAGGCTCAGCTGCCAGGGGGTGGGGGCGTCGACCTCGGCGCGATCAGGTCGGCCGCTTGTCAGCCCTGGAGTTTGGATCCCGGCAGGGCAAATTCACGCGGGTGCACCACGATCCATTTGCCGTTCTGGATCTGCTTGATACGGTTGGCATCGTCGCCGTAGTTGTTGGGCCCGTCAAAACGCAGACGGCCAACGATGGTCTCAACGCGGTTTTTGCGCAGCCAGTCGGCAATTCGCTTGTCGTCCAGGCTGTTGGTACCCTTGACGCCGGCCTCCAGCACCTGCCAGCCGGCGAAGGCATTGGCCGCCTGCAATTCAAACGCGGTGTCAGGCAGGTTGGCCTTGGCCGCACGGTCATTGAAGGTCTTGAACACATCCGCGTACGCGGGATTGCTGGTAAACGGCGCATGCTGTTCAAACGTGGTGAAGGACAGCGCATTGGCCCCAAGCGGTGACTGTGCCATCGGACCGGGCGTGGGATAAAGATGGAAGTGCAGCTTGGGCCGATAGTCGATCTTGGCCAGGGCCTCGAGCAGTTGAATACTTTCCGGCCCGATGGAGCCAACCCAGAGGAAGTCGGGGTTGGTGTCCTTGATGCGCGAGGCAATCGAGCCGAAGTCGCGGTTGCCAAACTCCCATTCGAGCCACAACACCTCACGCATGCCGCGCTTCTTGAATACCTCGCGCGCACCGGCTGACATGAACACGACGGAGGGGAATTTGCTGGTCACCAGGGCCACCGTCTGCGGACGCAAGCCGGCCGCCTGGAAAGATTCGACCAGGGTGGTGGGCGAGGTGGTGCCTGGCTCATGCCCCATGGCGTAGGCCGGGAAGTGCATGTCGTACTTGGCCAGCGACGGAATACCAAAAGAGTTGGTGATGATGAATTTGTTGTAGCGCTGGGCCACACCCATGGCGGCCAGTGAATTGGCCGTCGCGTAGGGCCCCATGATCAGGTCGACCTTGTCAACGGTGATCAGCTGTTCGTACTGGGTCCGGGCCAGATCGGGTCTGGACTGATCGTCCTTCATGACCCATTCGACGGGTCTGCCGAGCAGGCCTCCTCGACGGTTGAGGCCCTCAAGAAAAATTTCGGTTGAGATCTTGTGGAGCATGGCCGTAGCGGCCAAGGGGCCCGTCAGGGACATCGTACTGCCGATCCGGATGGGCTGGCCCTGCGCTCTGGTCAGCGAGGGCAGGGCGGCCAGAGCCACAGTGGAGCCGAGTGCCTTGAGGAAGGGACGCTTTTGCATGTCTGTCTCCTGCGTGATGCGATCGAGGGTTGAATGAGGAAGGACGGAAACGAGCGGGAAGGGTAGTCCTTATGCCTTGGGCCTACCAGCGGGGGGATTATTCGGGGGCCTGTCCTGCGGCCGATCAGGGCTATCCCGTAGTACCTCGGTGCTATTGAATGGGTGCCCACTCGGTATTTGTCTGGGCCGCTTGGGCGTCTGAGGCCATGTACGGCAGGCTGGAAAGTCGCTACATTGGACGGGTGTCGGTTCGGGGGGTGCAAGCCCATCCGGGCCGCATTTCACCCTCACAGCTCATCAGGAGTACCCGACATGAACGCACCGACCGAAAGCGGACTGAAGAGCCGCTACGACGCCACCGACCTGATCACCCAGGAAGTGCTCAAACGCTACGAGAGCACACCCGATCCGCGGCTGCGCGAGATCATGCTGTCCTTCATCCGGCACCTGCATTCCTTCGCCAAGGAAGTCAAGCTCACATCCAAAGAGTGGGCCTACGCGATGAATCTGCTGGAGGAAACCGGCAAGTGGTGCGGTCCCGGACGCAATGAGTTCATCATCTTCTCCGATGCGCTGGGACTGTCCATGCTCACGGTGACTCAGGACTACCCTCGTCCCGCCCACACCACCGAGCCGACGCTGGTGGGGCCTTTCTTGCTGGAGAACGCGCCCGAGTTTCCGCTGGGCGCTGACATCAGCGCTGGGGCTCAGGGCACGCCCCTTTTTGCACGCGGTACCGTGCGCGATGTGGAGGGCAAACCCCTGCCCCATGCCAAGCTCGATATCTGGCACTCCGACGATCGTGGTCTCTACGATGTGCAGCAGGATCTGGAGACCAATGGCCCCTGGGCCCGCGCCTTGCTGACGGCCGATGCGAAAGGCCAATACAACTTCTGGTCGATCATGCCGGTGGACTATCCGGTGCCGCAGGAAGGCACGGCCATCATCATGCTGAGCAACACCACCGGTCGCAGCTGGCGGCCAGCCCATCTGCACTTCCGCGTCAGAGCCGAGGGCCAGCGTCCTTTGATCACTCACATCTTCGACCGCAACAGCAAGAATCTTGATGCCGATGCGGTCTTTGGCGTGCGGCCTTCGCTGATTGCCGATTTCGTTCACCACAAGGGGGGCACCGCGCCCGATGGCAAGGTGATGGACCGCGACTTCTACACCCTGGACTACGACTTCATCATGGTGCCGGCTGAGTCGGCTTGACCGCGTGTTCTGGGGCAGGGTCAGACCAGTCGGGCACTGACCCTGCCCGTGGAGCCCAGTTGCAGCGCCACCTCGCATGGGGCCAGGGGAAACTGGGTCTTGACCAGGCTGCCGGTGGTCACGAAGTCCCCCTCGCGCAAGCCTGACCCCGAGGCCTGCAAGTGATTGGCCAGCCAGGCCAAGGCATCGAGGGGATGGCCCAGCACATCGCTACCCCAGCCGCGGCCGACGTCCCGGCCCTCGACTTGCGCCACCCCTTCAATCTGATCGAGATCCTGCCAGTCCCAACCAGTCAGCGCTTGGCCCAACACCAAACCGGCATTCCAGGCGTTGTCGGCAATCAGGGTCAGGATCTGGTGGGGTAGCGCCGCATAGTCGGCCCGGCGGTCGTCCACCAGTTCCAGGGCCGGATGGGCCCGTTGTACAAACTCGGCGATTTCGCGCCCCCAGGGGGTGTAGCGACGCGGAAGATCGGCGCGCATCACGAAGGCGATTTCGAACTCGACCGCCAGTCGGCCGTGTCGCCGAGTCTGGAGGGTCACACCATCGGCGTAGATCTGGCTGGCCAGCACCCGTCCGCTGATGCTGTCGGCGTAGCCTACCAGTTCGCGCATCGCCGGCGTGGTCAGCGCGATTTTGTAGCCGGCGGCTCGGGTGCCCAGTCGTTGGCATTGGCGCGCCACAAAAGCCTGCTGGATCGCATAGGCAGTGGCCGTATCGCTCAAGGGCACAGGCCCCTGCAATCCCTCAAAGCGCAGCCCTCGGTCATGCTGGGCCAGCAGCTCTGCGGCTGCGTTTTCAATCTGTTCGGAAGTCCAGGTCATCGCTCGTCGTGTCGCTTCGCCTGGCGCGCGCAAACCCGGTAGTACGAGCCCAGGCTCGCGCGCTGACCGGCGTGAGTCCTTCGCCGGACGCCCTTGGGGGCCGCTTGGGTTGGGTTGGACATAGGGTTGATGGTAGCGTGATCGGGACGCCTTGCAGGGCGCGATGCCATCGGCCTCCGGCCAGCGGTGCCCATGGGTTTGGGGCCTGGATCCAGTGGCCGACGGTCGTCCTGTCGTAAGCTCGTGGCATCGGATGGAGGTCTTGCGCATGTTCGGACGTCTGGTGTTCTTCGGCTTGATCGGGGCGCTGTCCCTGCCTGTCCTTGGTGAGGCACCTGTTTATCGGGTGTCGCAGTTGCCGGAGGCGCTCAAGTCGGTGTGGCAGCGAACGCTGCCCGAGATGACGCCGGCGAGCCGCTGCGCGGCCGCTTTTGATGCCAACGAAGGCCAGAAAATGACGCTGCAGTGCTCGGTCTATATCCGCATGGCCGCTGAAGGTGAACGCCGTGCCCTGCGCTCCTGCGAGGACAAGCGCCGCGAGCTGGGCATTCAGGCGGCTTGTCGCCTGGTTCAGCCCTGATCGGGCCGCATGCCGCCAGTCTCCGTGATGACCGGTTCGCCCGGGCCACACCTGGTGCGCGGATTAAACTGCCTGCTGCGCCCGCAGCCTGAAGTAAAGCCGGGTGCGTTTTTTCGTCAGAACGGACCGCAGGGCAACTGCGCCGCTGCAACAGGAGAATTCAGATGTCAATTCAAAGGGTCGGTGTGATCGGAGCGGGCACCATGGGCAACGGCATTGCGCAGGTGTGCGCGGCCGCTGGGCTGGCGGTGGTGATGGTCGATGTATCGGAGGCAGCCGTGGATCGGGGGCTCAAGACCATTGCCGGCAGTCTTGATCGCTTGGTCCGCAAGGGTACGCTCGACGATTTGGGCAAGCAGGCGGTTCTGGGCCGCATCGCTGGCACCACTGACTATGGCGACCTGCGCGGTGCCGATCTGGTGATCGAGGCGGCCACCGAGCGCCGCGACCTGAAGTTGAGCCTGCTCAAGCAGGTGGAGTCTCTGGTGGCACCTGAAACGGTGATCGCCACCAATACGTCCTCGATTTCCATCACCGAACTGGCCGCAGCCCTGTCCAAGCCCGAGCGCTTCATTGGCACGCATTTCTTCAACCCGGTGCCGGTGATGGGCCTGCTTGAGTTGATCCGCGGCCTGCAGACATCCGATGCCACTCATCACGCGATGCTCAGTTTTGCCACCCAGGTCGGCAAGACGGCGGTGACCGCGCGCAACGCGCCGGGCTTTGTGGTCAACCGGATCCTGGTGCCGATGATCAACGAAGCCATCTTCGTCTTGCAGGAGGGCTTGGCCTCAGCCGAGGATATCGATGCGGGCATGAAGCTGGGTTGCAATCATCCGATCGGCCCCCTGGCGCTGGCCGACATGATCGGTCTGGACACCCTGCTGGCGGTGATGGATGTTTTCTACGAGGGTTTCAACGACTCCAAATACCGTCCCGCGCCGCTGCTCAAGGAGATGGTGGCCGCTGGCTGGCTGGGACGCAAGACGGGACGCGGGTTTTACAGCTATTGAACAGCGCCCCGTCGCGCCTGCAATAATTCACGTCGCCCGCCGCGCTGTCCCGGCGCCGGGCGATTTTCATTTTCGGGACCATGTAGAGGAACACCATGTACAAAAACCTCCTGGCCGCCTGGGCGGCTTTTTTTCTGTTGGATCAGGCGCAGGCCCAGGCTGCGCCCCCAGCCCCTCCCCTTCTGAAAGTGGCGGTCGTGCATGTGGCCCCGGTGACCGAGGCCGGATGGGTGCGACAGCATGAGAACGCCCGCTTGGCCCTGGAGAAGAACCTCGGCCGGAGTGTGCAGACCATTGCCGTGGAGAACGTGGCCGAAGGCGCCGATGCCGAGCGTGTGATTCGCGATCTGGCGCAGCAGGGCTACGGACTGATCTTTACCCCAAGCTTTGGCTACATGGAACCCACCTTGCGGGTCGCTCAAGACCATCCGCAGGTGCGCTTTGAGTCCATCACCGGGTACAAGACCGCAGCCAATGTGGCGGTCGCCAATGCGCGTTATTACGAGGGGCGTTATCTGGCGGGCATCGCGGCCGCGCGGGTCAGTCGCAGCGGCGTGGCCGGCTACGTGGCCGGCTTTCCCATCCCGGAGGTGCTGCAGGGGCTCAACGCCTTTGCGCTGGGCATGCGATCCGTGCGACCCGATGCGACGGTGCGGGTGATCTGGCTGCAAAGCTGGTTTGATCCGGCGCGCGAGCGAGAGGCGGCCATCACCCTGATGAACCAGGAGGCCGACGTGCTGGCCTTTCATACCGCGTCCACCGCCGTCATGCGGGCTGCGCAAGAGCGTGGCAAATGGGCGGTTGCCTACCATTCGGACATGCGTCATGTCGCCCCCGATGCCCAACTGCTGGCCGTGACCCATCACTGGGACGAGTACTACACCGCCCGTGCAAGAGCCGTCTTGGAAGGGCGTTGGCAGAGCCAGTCCCTCTGGGCTGGCGTACGCCAGGGCATGGTGCGGGTGGGCGACTTCGGTCCCCGGGTGCCCGAGTCGGTGCGCCGCGAAGTCCTGTCGCGCCAGCAGGACCTGGCGGCCGGTCGCCTGCAGCCTTTTGCGGCCACGGGAAAACCGGTTCTTGACACCACCGGCGCGGTCCTGATTCCCGCTGGCAGTGCCTTGACCGATGCTCAGATCCTGACGATGAATGTCCTGGTGCAGGGCGTACAGGGCGGTCTGCCGCGCTAGGGGCTTCCTGTGGCGGCTTTGCGCTGACAGCGCCGGCCGCCTCGGGTCCTGGGTCTGCTTAGGATAAGCTGCGCCCATGCCCGCTTACCGCTCTGCCCTTTTATATTTCCGGTCGGATGACACCCTGGTCTATGAGGCCGATGGTCTGCTGGTGACCCAGGCTGACGCCCACGGCGTGCAGCGGGTGCATCAGATCGGTCCATGGTCGGCCGATGCGGTCCGGGGGGTGCCGCTACAGCACTGGCCCGACCGCATCATTGCGCCAGGCTTCATCGATTTGCATGTCCACTATCCTCAGGTCGATGTGATCGGCTCGCCGGCCGAGGGGCTGTTGCCCTGGCTGGACCAGTACACCTTTGTCCAGGAGGCGCGTTTTGCCGATGCCGGGCACGCTCATTCGGTGGCCACCTTCTTTCTCGATGAGATGCAGCGCCAGGGGGTGACCACCGCGCTGACCTTTTGCACCTCGCATGCGGGGTCAGTCGATGCCTTGATGAGCCAGGCCCAATCGCGGGGCCTGCGCTGGATCGCCGGGCGCTGCCTCATGGACCGCAACGCTCCGGATGGCGTGCGTGACGAGACCGAGCGCAGCCTGCTGGAGACCGAGCAACTCATCGCGCGCTGGCATGGCCGGGACCGCCTGGGTTATGCGATCACCCCGCGCTTTGTACCGAGCTGCAGCGACGCGCAACTTGCGGGCGCGGGCGAACTGGCGGCGGCGCATCCGGATGTGTGGATCCAGTCGCATGTGGCGGAAAACCGGGACGAGATCGAGTGGGTGCGCCAGCTGCATCCCCGGGCCCGCAGTTACCTGGCGGTCTATCAGCAGTTTGGCCTGCTGCGGCCGCGCAGCATTTATGCCCACTGCATCCATTTCGATGATGCCGACCGGCAGCTGATGCGCGACAGCGGCGCCGCCGCCGCCGTCTGCCCGACCAGCAACCTTTTTCTGGGCAGCGGTTTCTTTGATGTGCGGGCTGCCGATCGTGCCGGCATGACCTATGGCTGGGCCAGCGATGTGGGCGGCGGTACCAGTTTTTCCCCCTTCCACACCATGATGGCCGCCTACTACGTGGGACGGGAGGGTCAGGGCAAGACCGGCTGCTCGGTTTCTCCGCAGGCCTTGTGGTTTGCCCATACCGCAGGCGCGGCGCGGGCTTTGGGCCTGGAGGGCGTGGTCGGCAATCTGCTGCCCGGCTGTGAGGCGGACTTCGTGCTGCTCAACCCCAGGGCCACCCCGCTGCTGGCGCGTCGTGTGAGTCAGGCGCAGAGTCTTGCGGAGTTTCTGTTTGCCTTGATCGTTCTGGGCGATGACCGGGTGATCGAGCGCGCGGTGCACGCGGGCCTGGCGCCGGTTTGATCTGGGCGGTCGGCCGATGTGTGCCCTGCCTACAATGTCAGCCCAGCCTTCGAAGGACGCGCGATGAGCATCAAGAGCGACAAATGGATATGCCGCATGGCCGAGCAGCACGGCATGATCGAGCCCTTTGAGCCCAAGCAGGTGCGGCAGTCGGCAGAAGGTCGGCGCATCATCAGCTACGGCACCAGCAGCTATGGCTATGACATCCGCTGTGCCCCAGAATTCAAGGTGTTCACCAACATCCATTCCACCGTGGTGGACCCCAAGGATTTCGACGAAAAAAGCTTTGTGGATTTCGAGGGTGAAAGCTGCATCATCCCGCCCAACAGCTTTGCGCTGGCGCGCACGGTGGAGTATTTCCGGATCCCGCGCAATGTGCTGACCATCTGCCTGGGCAAGAGCACCTACGCGCGCTGCGGCATCATCGTCAATGTCACGCCCTTTGAGCCTGAATGGGAGGGTTATGTGACCCTGGAGTTTTCCAACACCACGCCGCTGCCGGCCCGCATCTACGCCGGCGAGGGCTGTGCGCAGGTGCTGTTCTTCGAGAGCGATGAAGTTTGCGAGACTTCCTACAAGGACCGCGGCGGCAAGTATCAGGGCCAGGTTGGGGTGACGCTGCCCAAGGCTTGACGTATCCACCCGATCAGTCCCGGGGGTTTTAGGTCCCCGTCAGATCGGCGAGCATTAAAATCCGGGCCGAGCCTCCCGTCGGCGCCTTGCGCGTAAAGGCCTGTTTTGAACGATCCGAAAATTCACTGGCATCACGCCGATACAACCCTTCCCCAGCATGTGGCCATCATCATGGATGGCAACGGCCGCTGGGCCCGACAGCGCGGTCTGCCCCGCAGCCTTGGCCACGACAACGGCGCTCGCGTCGTGCGGGCCATCGTGGAGCACTGCGCGACGCAGGGGATCGGACACTTGACGCTGTTTGCCTTCAGTTCGGAAAATTGGAAGCGGCCTGATGAGGAAGTCTCCAAACTGATGAGCCTCTTTGCCTTTTACCTGGAAAAGGAGGTCAGGGAGATGGAGCGCAGCGGGGTTCGACTTAAGGTGATCGGAGACCGCTCCAGGTTTACTCCCCGGTTGCAGCAATTGATGGCTCAGGCCGAGTCGGCGACTGCGAAGAACAACCGCATCGTGCTCCACGTGGCGGCCAATTACGGAGGCCGTTGGGATGTGGTGGAGGCCGTACGTCTTTGGCAGCAAGCCCATCCAGAACAAGTGGCGTCCTCTCTGACGGAGCAGGACCTCGCCCCTTATCTCAGTCTGGCTGATGCGCCAGAGCCTGATCTGCTCATCCGCACCGGCGGCGAGTCGCGCATCAGCAATTTCCTGCTTTGGCAGGCCGCCTATGCGGAGCTGTTTTTCTCAGATGTTCTCTGGCCGGATTTTTCTGTACAGGAGCTCGATCGCGCCCTGACCTGGTTTGCGGGAAAAGATCGCCGCTTCGGTGCCGTTTCCAGCCGAGTCGCCGGCTGAGCCAGCTCCCCGGTGTCGGATGTGGCCTCCGGTCAGGCGGCCAAACGTATTGGGCTCAAACCAAACCCTGAAGGCGCGCCAAGTGACTGGCCTGGGACC
Organism: uncultured Polaromonas sp.; assembly: GCA_964488145.1. Taxonomy (GTDB): domain Bacteria; phylum Pseudomonadota; class Gammaproteobacteria; order Burkholderiales; family Burkholderiaceae_C; genus Polaromonas. Next base: position 32,828 of record CAZATV010000004.1, on the reverse strand, counting down.
GGCTCTTGACGTCCATACGGCGAAACAGACGCCACAGATGCACTTTGACGGTGTGTTCGCTGATCTTGAGTTCGTCGGCGATGTCGCGGTTGCTCATGCCTCTGTCGAGCATCACCAACAACTGCTTCTGGCGTTTGGACAGTTTCTGCGGGCCGCCTTCCTCTTCATCACCTCCCGGGCTGAGCAGCGAGCGCAGCTTGCTGATGATCTGGGTGGCCCCGACTGATTTGGGCAGGTAACTCTGCGCACCTGCCTCCAGGGACAGGTCCTCGTAGTCCTGAGCTGACGAGGCCGACAGGACCACCACTGGCACGTCAGGCATCTGCGTCTTGAGTTCGCGCACGCCCGAGACGCCGTGGGTGTCGGGTAACTTTAGGTCCAGACAGATCAGGTCGGGCTTGCCGTGTTGCTGCACGGCCGGGGCGACGGCGGCAATCCGGTCGAGTTCGACGACCTGCAATTTGCCGCTGATCCGACGAACCAGCGTGACCAGCGCCTCTCTGAGCAGAGGGTGGTCATCAATTACAAAGATGGTTGCTTTTTCAATCATCGTCTGCCTTTTGATAGGAATAGTTTCCGTCAGTTTAACAATGATTGACCTATTTTTTAAGTCTTTCGTGCCGGTTGCTGCCAGAAACGATCAGCCCGGCTTTCTCAGGAGGTGACGCTTTCGGCCGCCTGCCGCAGGCGCTGTAGGGCTTGGGCCAGCTTGCCGACATCGGTGGCCGGTTCCAGCTGGCCGGCGTGGCTGTCCAGAACCGAGGCATCCCCCTGTTTAAGCCTGGCCACCAGCTCGCCGGCCTGCCGCGGGGAGTCGAAAGCCAGGCTCTGCAGCAGCAATTGCCCATCGCCGTCAACCAGCTTGAAATAGAACTTGCCGTCTTCATGGCGGTACTGCTTGAGGGTCGGCAAGACCAGCTTGGACGGGGCTGCGGTTTGCGCTCCTGTGACTGATCGCAAGCTGCGCAGTCCGACGGCCTGCCGCAGCTCCTGCATGAAGGGCGTTGAAATCTGTCGCGCCTTGGCGGCCCCGGCCTGCAGGATGTCCTCGATCTTGCCCGGATCGGCCATCAGCTCCTCGTAAGTCTGGCGCATCGGTGCGAGTTCGCCTTCGATGCGCTCGAACAGCATCTGCTTGGCATCGGCCCAGGCGATGCCCTGGGCGTAGGCTTGGGCCATGGCTTGTGTTTCTTCGGCGCTGGCGAAGGCACGATAGATTTCAAACAGGGCCGAGCCTTCGGTCGATTTGGCCTCGCCCGGCTTGCGCGAATCCGTCACCATGGCTGCGATCTGCTTGCGCAGCGTCTGCGCCGGCCCAAACAGGGCGATGGTGTTGTCGTAGCTTTTGCTCATCTTGCGGCCGTCGAGACCGGGCAAGGTGGCGACCCTGTCCTCGATAGCCGCCTCGGGCAGCACCAGATGCGAGCCGTACAGGTGGTTGAAGCTGACCGCCATATCGCGAGCCATTTCGATATGTTGGATCTGGTCACGTCCCACCGGCACCTGATGGGCCCGGAACATCAGGATGTCGGCGGCCATCAGCACCGGGTACATGAAAAGGCCCGCGCTGACTTCGTGGTCCGGGTCGGTCCCCGCCGCCAGATTCTTGTCGACCTGAGCCTTGTAGGCATGAGCTCGGTTAAGCAGACCCTTGCCGGCCATGCAGGTGAGGAACCAGGTCAACTCGGGGATCTCGGGAATGTCGGACTGGCGATAAAAGGTCACCCGCTCCGGGTCGAGTCCGGCGGCCAGCCAGGTGGCCGCAATCTCCAGGGTCGAGCGCTGTATGCGTTCGGGCTCGCCCACCTTGATCAAGGCGTGGTAATCGGCCAGGAAGTAGAAGCTTTGTACCTCCGGGCGCAGGCTCGCTTGCACCGAGGGCCGGATGGCGCCGACATAGTTGCCCAGATGGGGCGTGCCGGAGGTGGTGATGCCGGTGAGAACTCGCAAAGGCTTCATGAGATGTCGAGGTAGGGGTCAGGGGCCGAGCAGCAGGCGCAAGGGTTTGAGCATCAGGGCCAGGGCGTCATAGCTCAGGCCCATGATCGGACGCATCCAGAGGCTGCTGACAATGCCGGTCAATACGAGGGCCAGCACGATGAAAAAGCCCCAGGGTTCCACACGCGAGAGCAACACCGCGGCGCGCCAGGGCAGCAGCCCGACCAGAATACGCCCGCCGTCAAGCGGCGGAAGCGGAAACAGGTTGAAGGCAAACATGACCAGATTGACCAACACGCCGGCCTTGCACATCTCGATGAAAAACGGCTCACTCACGCCGCCAGCGGTGAGCAGATGAAAGGCCATGCCCCACAGCAGCGCCTGTATGAAATTGGCCCCGGGACCGGCCAGCGCCACCCAGATCATGTGTTGCTTGGGTTTGCGCAGCCGCCCGAAATCCACTGGCACGGGCTTGGCATAGCCAAAAAGAAACTGGCCGGCGGTGGCGAAGTAGAGCAGGACCGGCATCAGCACGGTGCCGATGAGATCGATATGGCTCATCGGATTGAGCGTGACTCGGCCGAGCTGCCAGGCGGTCGGATCGCCAAAATGGCGCGCCGCGTAGCCGTGCGCTGCCTCATGCACGGTGATGGCAAACAGCACCGGCAAGGCATAGAGCGTCACCTTCTGGATCAGTTCGGCCAAGTCCATTGCGAGATTGTCTCAGAGGCGCGCAGTCGGTTCTGCGCAGGCCGTACCGCGTTCAGGCCAGACCGATGGCCTGCAGGCTGCCGCTCCCGAGGCGAATCACTTCAGCGACTCCACCGCTGCCCATGGGCACCAGATCGATAACCGTGGTGGGCTCGCGCGCGCATACGCCGGCATCAATCACCGCGGCCAGTTCATGCTCGAGCTGCTGTCGAATCTCATCGGCCTCGACCAGTGCCTCGGTCTGGCCCCGCGGGATCAGGGTGGTGGCCAGTAGCGGAGCGTTGTGCAGCATCAGTAAGTCCTGAAGTGTGCGATGGTCCGGCAGCCGCAGGCCTATGGTCTTGCGCGAGGGGTGACTCAGGCGCCGCGGCACTTCCTTGCTGGCCTCCAGGATGAAGGTGTAGGGGCCAGGCGTGGCCAGCTTGAGCAAGCGAAACTGCCGGTTATCGACTCGGGCATAGCTGGCCAGTTCGCTCAAGTCACGGCACAGCAGCGTCAGATGGTGTCTTTCGTCAACGCCTCGGATGCGTCGCAGCCGGTCGGCTGCGGCCTTGTCGTCCAGATGGCACACCAGGGCATAGCCGGAGTCGGTGGGCACGGCCAGCACTGCGCCGCCCTCAAGCAACTGACAGGCACGCTTGAGCAGTCGGGGCTGGGGATTGTCGGGGTGGATTTCGAACAGCTGGGCCATGGGCGGTCAGCTCGGCGGAACCGGCTGCGACAGCGCATCGCGCGCGGTACGCGCCTGGCGCATCGTCAGCCATGCGCCGCTGACACCGCAAACGGCAATCACGCACATGCCTATCAGTGACCAACGGTCAGGGGTGTGGGAAAACACCAGCCAGCCGGCGACCACCGCGAAACCGATCTGGGCGTACATGTAGGGGGCCATGGTGGCTACCGCGGTGCGTTCGTAGGCCAGGATCAGCATGAAGTGACCGAGGGTGGCTGTCAGTCCCATGATCAGCATCAGGCCCCATTGCCCGGGGCTCAGGGCGGTCCAGGCCCAGGGCAGGGCGACAGAAGCCAGGAGGGCGCCGGTCCAGCCGGTGTAGAGCTGCATGGTCATCGGGTCTTCGGTGCGGACCATGCGGCTGGTCAGAAGCTGGAACAGGCAGTTACCCAGCAGCACCAGGAACGGTAGCAACAGTGTGATCGAGAACTCGGCGCTGCCGGGCTTGATGATGAGCAAGGCACCAGAAAAACCGCCGATGACCAGTAACCAGCGCAGGCCGGAGACCCGCTCCGAGAAGAAAAGCGCAGCGACTCCGGTGATGAGCAGGGGGTTCAGAGAGACGATGGCGGTGAATTCGGAGACCGATACATGACGCAGCGCCTCAAAGGCTGCCAGACTGCTGCCGATCAGCAGCAGGCCGCGCAGCACTTGCAGACCCGGTCTCTCGGTGCGCCAGATGCGCCAGCCCCTGCGCGGCACCATGATCAGGGTGCTGGCGATGGCCTGGAAGAAATAGCGAAACCAGATCGCCATCAGCAAGGGCACGGTGCCGACGATGACCTTGGTCGTGGTGTCCAGGGTCGCAAACATAGCCACCGCCCCCAGCGTGAGGGCGATCCCGATCAGGGCCGATGCAGGTGGTCCGGTGGCCTTCACCGGATCCGGGCTTCCAGCAGTTCCCAGACCGGGGTCAGCTCGCCGGGCAGGTAGGGCAGGGTGCCGAGGTCGGTGTGGCTCTCGTCGGGGCTGTGAAAGTCGCTGCCCCGAGAGGCTGCGAGATTGAATTCGACGGCCATCTCGCCATACTTGATGGCTTCCTGCGTGCTGTGGCTGCCGGTGATCACCTCGACCGCCTGACCCCCGTGCAGTTTGAATTCGGTGAACAGCGCATATTCTTCATTCGGGGTGAATTTGTAACGGGCGGGGTGGGCAATCACCGCCACGCCACCGGCCCCGGTGATCCACTCAATGGCATTTTTCAGCGTGGCCCAACGATGCGGCACAAAGCCGGGCTTGCCTTCCGTCAGGAATTTTCGAAAAACTTCGCTGGTGTCTTTGCAGATGCCGGTGTCCACCAGAAAACGGGCAAAGTGCGTCCGCGAAATCAGGTCTGGATTACCGACGAATTGCAAGGCGCCCTCGTAGGCGCCAGAAATGCCCACCTGCGCCAAGCCTTGCGCCATCTCCAGGGCCCGTTGCGCACGGCCACCGCGGGTCGATTGCAGGCCTTGACGCAATTGAGGGTCATCGGCATCGAAGCCCAGACCGACAATGTGGACCGTCTCACCAGCAAAGGTGACCGAGATTTCAGTGCCCGTGAGATAGCCCATGCCTTGCTCGCGGGCGGCGGCAGCCGCGCGGTGTTGGCCACCGACCTCGTCGTGATCGGTCAGTGCCCACAACTGGACGCCTCCACGGCGGGCGCGATCGGCCAACTCTTCAGGGGTCAGTGTGCCGTCGGAGATGACCGAATGGCAATGCAGGTCGGCATTGAGAATGTTGCGGGCGTTCACAGGTTGATTTTACGGGTCGGGCCGGTTGGGGGGCCTGGGCCCGCGTCTCACCTGGGACGGCCCGGCTTCAGACCTCGGCTGCCTCGATGACAAAACGCACGCGGCGCTGGCCCTGCCATTCATCCAGATCGAGCCGGTAGACCAGTTTGGCCGTCTCTGGCAGGGGCTCGGTGCGGCCGAACCAGATGCCGTCCACATCCTGACCCTGATGCCTGAGCTTGAGCGACAGATGCCCCTGACCGACCAGCCGCTGTGAGATCACCTGCACAGGCTCGCAGAAAGTGGGCGCTGCAAAGCCCTGGCCCCAGACTTGCTGTTGCAAGGCTTCAACCACATCGGCCCGCCGGTATTGGGCGGGCAGGGGACCATCGGTCTGCAGCTGGCGGGTCAGCGTTGCGGCATCGAGCCACTCGCGGGCCACCTGTTCCAGCGTCTGCCGAAAGCTCTCCAGCTGATCTGCCGCAACGGTGCAGCCGGCCGCCATGGCATGACCGCCAAAGCGCAGCAGTACCCCGGGCTGGCGCTTGGCCACCAGATCCAGGGCATCGCGAAGGTGAAAGCCTGGAATCGACCGGCCCGAGCCCTTGAGTTCGTGCGCCTTGCCCTCGGCGCCGCTGGCGGCAAAAACAAAGCAGGGCCGGTGCAGTCGGTCCTTGATGCGCGAGGCCACGATGCCGACCACGCCCTCGTGGAACTGCGGGTCATACAGCACCACCGCTGGTGGACTTTCGTCGGTCAGTGCGTTCATGGCATCGGCCGCACGCATGGCCTGCTCGCGCATCTGCCCCTCCAGGTCGCGGCGCTGCCGGTTGATGCGGTCGAGCTCGGCGGCCAGGGTTTGCGCCCGGGACAGGTCATCGGTCAGCAGGCATTCAATCCCCAGCGTCATATCCGACAGGCGACCGGCTGCATTGATTCTCGGCCCGAGGGCGAAACCGAAATCCATGCTGCTGGCCGTCGGTGGCTTGCGACCGGCCACTTGCATCAGCGCGGCCAGACCGGCGGGCATCTGGCCGGCGCGTATGCGGCGCAGCCCTTGGGCCACCAGCCGACGGTTGTTGGCGTCTAGCCGTACCACGTCAGCCACCGTGCCCAGAGCCACCAGCGGCAGCAGGCTGTCCAGTCGAGGCTGATCTAGGCCGGCATAGAGTCCCCGTGCGCGCAGTTCGGCGCGCAGCGCCAGCAGCACGTAGAACATCACGCCCACGCCGGCGATGGACTTGCTGGGAAAGGGGCAGCCGGGTTGATTGGGGTTGACGATGACATCGGCCGTCGGCAACACCACGCGTCCGTCAAACTGCGCCGGCAGATGGTGGTCGGTGATGAGCACCTTGAGCCCGAGCTCTTGCGCACGCGCCACGCCATCGATGCTGGCAATGCCGTTGTCCACTGTCACCAATACATCGGCGCCGCGGGCTTTGACGCGTTCGGCGATCGCAGCGGTCAGGCCGTAGCCGTCGACCACACGGTCGGGCACAAGATAGCTCATGGCGGTGTAATTGATGGGCCGGCCGAGCAAACCCAGGCCCCGAAGGGCCACGGCGCAAGCGGTGGCGCCGTCGCAGTCGTAGTCGGCCACAACGCAGATGCGCCGCTGCTCTTGCATGGCGTCGGCCAGCAGGCTTGCCGCCTCTCGGGCCCGCAGCATTTGCGCTGGATCGATCAGGTGTTTGAGATCTTCATCGAGATCGGCTGCATCGCGGATGCCGCGTGCGGCGAAAAGCCGGGCCAGCAGAGGGTGCACACCCGCCTGCTCCAGAGCCCACACGCTTCGGGGCGGTGCATCCCGCACAGTGATCTTCACAAGTCCTCCTTGAGCAGGGAGTACCAGGCCGGTGCCCCCAGGCGATGTACGAGTCGGCCCACGAGGCCGCGCCGTAGGCTCTCCAAGCGAAGCCAGCTGCGCTCGCCGCAAAGTGTGAGCGTCACCGCGTGTCCTCGGCCGTGCTGTTGCAGCAAGGGCCCGATCCACTCCTGGTCCAACTGCGCCCAGGCCTGCGCGTAGGCCGCTGGGTCTGCGCTCAAGGCGGCTTCGGCCAGCCCCCGAATGATCCGAACGCCCGACAGTGGACGGCTCTGTGCAGGCAACTGGCCGCTGCCGCTGAACCACAGCGAGTTGATGGGCAGTTGACCGCGTTCGCTGCGCGCCTGATTGACCGGATGGGTGTAGAGCAGCATTTGCATTTCGTTTTGCAGGCGGCGCAGCAAGCGCGCCTTGGGACCGGCTGGCAGCCATGCGTCGACATTGCGCGCGATCACCCGGTCGAGTGAGGCGGTCGGTTGCTGGAAAACCTCCCCCTGTCCGAGCCAGTGCCCTGGCTGTCCCGGCTGCAGATCGACCCCCTCCGAAGCAAAGTACGGGCGCATGGTCTCCATCAGCGCTTGGGATTCCTCGTCGCTGATGTGCAGGGTCTGCGGATCGCTCAGGCTCGCATGCTCGCGCCCCATGGCCCAATGGCATGGACTGATCCAGGCCCAGGCTTGCGTTGCGGCCTCGGGAGCGCAGCGCGCGGCCCAGGGCAGCAGACCATCGGGCAAGTTACTCCATCCCAGCAGTTGTGCCAGAGCCTGCTCGTGCGGTGGATTCAAGCTGTCAGCACGACCGGTCTGGCGCTCGCAAACCTGCAGGCTGTGCAGCAGCTGTTGCAGGTGCCGGGTAGCCGATGGCGCCAGCCCTCGCAAGGCCAGCAGGGCTTCGGGGTCGGCGCACAGGGCCCAGGGCACGATCAGGTGGCGGGCAGGCTCTGCTGGCGATGCATTGATTCCCAGCAGGTCGGGCGTTTGGGCAGGCATGCCCCGATTGTCCCGAATTGCGGGCCGGCCCCGACGCCGGGGCGATGCCACAATCCGGTCATGTCGCTGCCTTACGAGCTGTCCCTGGGATGGCGCTACACCCGCGCGGGTCGAGCGTCCCGTCGCAATGGCTTCATTTCCTTCATCTCCGGCGTGTCGATGCTGGGCATCGCCCTGGGGGTGGCCGCGCTCATCATCGTACTGAGCGTAATGAACGGTTTTCAGAAGGAGGTGCGTGACCGGATGCTGGGCGTGATCTCCCATATTGAGGTCTATGCCGCCGATGGAGGCGCGGTGCGGGACTTGGAGGCGGTGCTGGCGCAGCTTCGCCAGCACCCCGATGTGGTGGGCGCTGCCCCCTTTATTGCTTCGCAGGCGCTGCTGGCCCGTGGCGAGGACATGAAGGGCGCGATCCTGCGCGGAATCGACCCAGCCCTGGAAGGACAGGTCAGCGATCTGGCGGCCCAGCAGCGACAAGTCATTGAACGCTTGCAGCCGGGCCAGTTCGGTCTGGTGCTGGGGGCAGAGTTGGCTCGCTCGCTGGGCGTGAGGGTGGGTGAGGCCCTGACCCTGATCGTGCCGGGCGGGCAGGTAACGCCGGCCGGTGTGGTGCCCCGACTCAAGCAGATGACGGTGGTGGGATTTTTTGACTCCGGACACTTTGAATACGATGCGGGGATGGCCCTGATGCATCAGGCAGATGCCCAGCGCCTGTTCCGACTGGAGGGGCCCAGCGGTATCCGCGTCAAGCTGCGCGACTTGCATCAGGCGCGTGAGGTGGCGCAGCAATTGATGGGCCGTTTGCCACCCGACCTGCTGGTGCGCGATTGGACGCGGCAAAATCGGACCTGGTTTGCAGCGGTGCAGTTGGAAAAGCGCATGATGTTCATCATCCTTACGCTCATCGTTGCGGTGGCCGCCTTCAACCTGGTCAGCACCCTGGTGATGACTGTGACAGACAAGCGTGCGGACATTGCGATCTTGCGTACCTTGGGCGCCAGTCCGGGCAGCATCATGATGGTGTTCATGGTTCAGGGCGCTATGGTGGGGCTGGTGGGTACCGGTGCCGGCTTGCTGCTGGGCCTGCTGGTGGCCTTCAATATCGACGTCATTGTCCCGACCCTGGAAAAGCTCTTTAGCGCCAGTTTCCTGCCGCGTGACATCTACCTGATCAGCCGCATGCCCAGCGATCCCCAGGCCGGCGACATCGTGCCGGTCGCGCTGATTGCCCTGGTGCTCGCCTTCATCGCTACCCTTTATCCGAGCTGGAGAGCCAGCCGGGTCAAACCCGCGCAGGCCCTGCGGTATGAGTAGCACGGTCTCCCATCGCGCGCCTTCAGCGTCGCCGGGTACGCCGGTGCTCGAAGCCATGGGCCTGTCCCGCCGCTTTACCGAGGGCGTCCTGGATGTGCAGGTGCTCAACCGCATCGACCTGCAGGTCTTGGCTGGCCAAACCCTGGCCGTCGTCGGCGCCTCTGGCTCGGGTAAGAGCACTTTGCTGCATTTATTGGGGGGGCTCGATGTACCCACCAGCGGCCGGGTGCTGCTGATGGGCCAGGACTTTTCGGGCCTGTCCGGAACCGAGCAAGGGCGTCTGCGCAACCTGCACCTGGGTTTTGTCTACCAGTTCCATCATCTCTTGCCCGAGCTCAGTGCGGTGGAGAATGTGGCCATGCCCCTGCTCATCCGCAGGCAGGCACGTCATCAGGCTTTGCAAGCGGCCGCTGCTGCGCTCAGTGAGGTTGGCCTGGCCGAACGCTTGCAACACCGCCCGGCGGAGCTATCGGGTGGCGAGCGTCAGCGGGTGGCGATGGCCCGCGCCCTGGTCACCCGGCCGGCCTGTGTCCTGGCCGACGAACCCACGGGCAACCTGGATCGGACCTCGGCCTCGAAGGTTTTTGACCTGATGCTGGAGCGAGCCCGTGAGCTGGGCATGGCTTTCGTGCTGGTGACCCATGATGAATCCTTGGCGCAACGGTGTGACCGCTGCTTGCGCTTGGTGCAGGGGCAGTTGCAGCCGGTATAGCGGTTCACGTGAGGTCCGGGGTCGATCGTCGTACCGGCATGCCTTTTAATCCCCGCGTTGAGAAATTTGGACTGTGCCCCTGATGTCCGGGAGATCGCCTCGAGGGCGGACCTCCGGTGAATTCAGATGCGGGAAGTGATCGAGGCGGTTTTAGGAGCGCCGCCTGCGGCGCGACAGGGCCCTCAGAGTATGCGGTTGAACCACAGCATGGACAGGCCTGCCGACAGCAAGGCCAAAGCAGCGCCCAGCAGTGCCAGCAGCCCGGAGATTTCGGTTTCCTTCTTCTGCATCGTCAGCTTGGAACTCAGGGTGGAGTAAACCTTTTTGAGGTCCTGCGCTGTACCGGCGTAAAAGTACTCGGCCTGCGTTCTGGCGGCGATCGCCTTGAGGGTTTCCTCATCGAGCCGAACCCGCATCGACCAGCCCTCAAAGCCTATGGTCTCACCGGTGACCGTGCCGATGCCGACGGTGTAGACCCTGACCCCGTAGTCGCCCGCCAGTTTGGCCGCCTCCATCGGCTCTACGCCTGTGGTGCGTTGCCCATCGGTCAGCAGGATGATGGCGGCCGATCCGTTGGAGCCCGGTGCCACGGGTTCGTAGGCCTTCTTGCCGGCCTTGGCCTTGTCATCGAGGCTGCTGCCCTGGGGACGGCTGCCGTACTGCATCTTGGCCAGATCGATATCGGCATCGGGGAACAATTCGGCCAGCGACATCACGATGCCATTGCCGATAGCGGTACCGCGTTGCATTTGAAACTTATCGATGGCGGCGACCAGATCCTCGCGATTGACGGTGGCCGGTTGCACCACCGAAGCCGTGCCTGCAAAGGCGACGACCCCCACCTTGACGTGCCGCGGCAACTCGGCCAGGAAAGCCTTGGCAGCGTTTTGCGCCGCCACCAGACGGTTGGGCTCGACGTCCGTGGCCCGCATGCTGCCCGAGACGTCCATGGCCAGCATGATGGTTTCCTGTTGCGAGGGCAGGCGGATGGTGGCGAAGGGCCGGGCCGAAGCCAGCAGCATGGCGGTCAGCGCCAGCAGGAACAGCAGCGCCGGCAAGTGCCTGCGCCAGTGCGAGGAACGGCCCATGGCTTCGCGCACCATGGCCAGGCTGGCGTAGCGAACCGCCAGCTTTTTTCGGCGTCGCATCAACCACAGGTAAAGCAGAATCAGGGCCGGCAGTGCCAGCATCAGCCACAGGAGTTCAGGCCAGAGGAAGGTCATGGGCTAGCCTCGGGTTTCAGGCGGCCACCGGAAGGCCGACGCGTCCGCGCAATCGTTGACGACGCAGCTGGCAAAAGCGTACCAAGGCTTCCATCAGATCGTCGTCGGTGCGCAATTCCAGCGCATCCACGCCGCTGCGGGCCAGGGTCTGGCGCAGGGCTTGCTCCCGCTCTTGAGACAACTGGGCAAAGCGCTGGCGAAAGCCCCTGTCGTGGGTGTCTACCAGCAGATAGTCGCCGGTTTCGGCGTCGCGCATGGGCAGCAGGCCCAGATCGGGCAGTTGCTGCTCCAGGGGATCAAACAGTCGCACCACCACGACATCATGACGTTGCGCCAGCAGACCGAGCGTACGTTCCCACCCCGGCTCACTGATGAAGTCCGAGACCACGAATAGAGTGGATCGGCGCCGGATGGTCTGTGCACCAGCCTGCAGCAGATGGCTCAGGCGTGTGGCATGGCTTTGTTGGGCCGGCGGGCGCCGCGCCTGCAGATGATGGAGCAACTGCAGCACCTGCCGGCGTCCGCTGCGTGCTGGCAACACGGTGTCGACCTGGCTGCCATAAAGGATGGCGCCGATACGGTTGCCCTCGCGGGTCATCATCCGCGCCAGCGACACCACGAAGTCGCGGGCCAACTCGCTTTTACGTTGCTGTCCCGAGCCAAAGTCCACCGAAGCACTGAGATCCAGCAGGAACCAGGCGGTCATCTCCCGGTCTTCGGTGTAGACCCGCACATGCGGCAGATCCATGCGGGCGGTCAGGTTCCAGTCGATGTGACGTACATCGTCGTGGTGCTGGTATTCGCGCAGATCGGCCAGATCCAGGCCGATGCCCCGCATCAGCGTCCTGTGGTGGCCTTGCAGCAGTCCATCGAGTCGGCGCAGCACCGTCCATTCGAGCCGCTTGAGCACCTCCTCCGCCCGGGCGCTGACCGGTCGGTTCTGAACCGGGGGCGGTGGCTGCGCTGGCCGGCGCCACAAGTCACGCAGCCAGTTTTTCATGCTCGAGGGGTTTGGAGGGTGCGGCAATGCGGGCCATGATGCGCTCAATGACGGCATCGCTGGTCATGCCTTCAGACAGCGCCTCGTAGGACAGCACCAGTCGATGGCGCAGAACATCGGGCACCAGATCGCTCATGTCCTCGGGCAGCACATAGCTGCGGCCGCGCAGCAGCGCCAGCGCGCGGGCGCCTTCGGTCAGCGCAATCGTGGCGCGTGGGCTGGCCCCGAAGGTGATCATAGGCTTCAAGTCAGCCAGATCGTGACGCTCAGGGTGACGGGTGGCCGAGACCAGCCGTACCGCATAGTGCATCAGCGAGGGATCCACATACACCTGCCGGCACTGCCGCTGCAGGTCGGCGATCTGATCCATGCTGGCCACTGCACTCACATCCACCTTCGGACCGATCATGCGCTCGACGATGACGTATTCCTCGTCGTCGGTCGGGTAGTCCACCACCACCTTCATCATGAAGCGGTCGACCTGCGCCTCCGGCAGCGGGTAGGTGCCCTCGGTCTCGATCGGGTTTTGTGTGGCCATGACTAAAAAAGGGCGCGGCACCGGATGGCTCTGTCCGGCGATGGTCACTTGCCGCTCCTGCATCACTTCGAGCAGGGCGCTCTGCACCTTGGCCGGCGCACGGTTGATTTCGTCAGCCAGCAACAGGTTGGTGAATACCGGTCCGAGCGAAGTGCTGAAGTCGCCGGTTTTCTGGTTGTAGATGCGGGTGCCCACCAGGTCTGCGGGTACCAGATCGGGCGTGAACTGAATGCGCTTGAATTGACCGCGCAAGGTTTCGGCCAGAGTCTTGACGGTCAGCGTCTTGGCCAAGCCTGGCACGCCTTCGACCAGCAAGTGACCCTGGGCCAAGGTGGCGATCATCACCCGCTCGAGGAAGCGGTCCTGGCCGACCACCACCCGCTTGACCTCGTAGAGGATGCGTTCCATCAGGTTTTCGGGGCTTACATCTTGCGGTGCGTTCATGGTCTGTCCTGCGTGGGAGAAGGGCTTAGAAGGGGGGAATGCCGATGGCCGAGGCTGCGCTTTCGATGGGCACTGCAAACCCGATGCCGATGAAGGTGCGTTGTTGGGAGGGGTTGTAGATCGCCGTCACGATCCCCACCACCTGACCGTCCATGGTGACCAGCGGACCGCCCGAATTACCGGGATTGGCCGCCGCATCAAACTGGATCAGGTTACGCATTTCCTGCTGCCCCTCGGGCGAGCGGAAAGAGCGACCCAGCCCCGAGATCACCCCGGCCGACACCGAGGGGCCAATGCCAAAGGGAAAGCCCACCGCCACCACCTCATCGCCCGGCATGAGGTCGGCGGTGGAGCGCAGGGTGGCTGCGTTCAGATCATCGGGAATCTTGTGCGCCTGCAATACCGCCAGATCATTTTCCGGCTGGGCGCCGGTCACGGTGGCTGTGGTCTCCAGACCGTCGCTGAATTCAACCCGGATCACGCTGGCCCCCTGCACCACATGCAGGTTGGTCAAGATGATGCCCTTGTCGACGATCACCACGCCGGTACCGACGCTGCGCTGCACCTGTGCTCCGGTCTTCTTGTCGATGTCGAAGCCGGTCACCCGCACCACCGACGGCGCAATGGCTTCGAAGGCTTTGGCCGCCTTGGAGGGCAGGGGTACGGTCTCCAGGGTTTTGAGCACCGCGCCGTCGATGTCTTTTTGGGTCAGGTGGCGCGGCATGTGACTGAGCAGCGCGAACAGACTGCCAGCCGTGGCCAGGAAGAACGTGCCGATCACCCCCCAGAGCAGCCGGGGGTCTGTCCAGGCGGGGCCGGCCAGCCAGCGTCGCAGCCTGCCGAGCCGACCAGGGCGGGGCGTCTGAGGCTCGGCCAGAGTCTGTTTCTGACGAGCCTGCGAACGGCTGTAGAGGGCTGACCTGCGCATCGGATCACCTCGACTTAAGATAGCGGAGCGCCGTGGCTCCAACAACCCGTTGAAAAGGGTGTCACGGTATCACGTTCGGGACACATTTGCACTGGGCCCCGATGGCAACTGACCGCTGCGCTTTAATCCGGCTTGAGGCATGATCGCACCGTGCCTGAAGGAGCGACTTGCGGAACTGGCCGACCTCCATGGGTCCGGCCCGCTTCGAAAGTTGGCCTCAGGAGGGTGACCCGATGCGATGGATTGATACCCACTGCCACCTCGATGCGGCGGAATTTGCGGGCGACGCACTGGCCGTGCGGCATCGCGCCCGGGCCGCCGGTGTCGACCACTGTCTCATTCCCGCCGTGGCCCCCGTCTATTTTGCGGCGGTGCGTGAGTTGGCTCACCTTTTGGGTGACAGCTACGCCCTGGGCATACACCCCCTTTACGTCGCCCAGGTGACCGATGCGGATCTGGCCGAGCTGGAGCGTGCCCTGATACAAAACTGCAGTGATCCCAGACTTCTGGCGCTCGGGGAGATCGGTCTGGACTTTTTCGTTCCCGAGCTTTGTACGCCCGCCCTGCGGGCTCATCAGGAGGCGGTCTACCGGGCTCAGCTGGTGCTGGCACGGCGCTTGAACCTGCCGGTGATCCTGCATGTACGCCGTTCGGCCGATCGACTGCTCAAGCATTTGCGCGAATTGGCACCGGCCGGTGGATGGCGCGGCATTGCACATGCCTTCAACGGCAGCGAGCAGCAGGCGATGGGCTTTATCGAACTGGGCTTGAAGCTTGGCTTCGGCGGGGCGCTGACCTTCCCGCGAGCCTTGCAATTGCAGCGGCTGGCCACTCGATTGCCGCTGCAGGCGCTGGTTCTTGAGACCGATGCGCCCGACATTGCTCCGCAGTGGCTTTACCGTACCGCCCGCGACCGTGATCAGGGTTTACCGCAGGCGCGCAATGAGCCGGCCGAACTCCCGCGCATCGGAGCGCATCTGGCTGCGCTTCGGGGTATCGCGGTGCAAGAGCTGGCCGAGCAGCTGCGCCACAATGCGCAGCAGGCTCTGCCCGGACTCTCTCGCCTGCTGGCCTGAGGCCTGGTCGACGGCGCTCCCCTCCATGACTTTGCGCGAATCATCCAAAGACCGGTTGGCCCACGGGCCCGAGGTGAGTTTTTCTGAAGACGGCCGGGTGCGGCATCTGCATCTGGGTACGCCGTGGATTCAGGGTTCAATGCGGCTGGATGCGCCCTTCGAGATTGAGCTGGAATATGTGCAGCGCATGATGGCCTGGCTGCTTTTTCACGAGCCAGCATCGGTACAGGCTTTGCATGCCATGCAACTGGGTCTGGGAGCGGCCGCCCTGACCAAGTTCTGTTTTCGGCGTCTGCGCATGCGGACCACGGTGGTGGAGATCAACGAGCGGGTGATCCAGGCCTGTCGGCTCTGGTTCAAGCTGCCGCCGCCATCACAGCGCCTGTGCATTGTGCAAGCCGATGCCGGTCGGGAAATTCAGCGGTCTGAGCATCACGGCACGGTTGATGTGTTGCAGGTGGACCTCTATGACCAGGAGGCTGCCGCCCCCGTTCTGGACAGCGCCGACTTTTATGGGGCTTGCCGGCGTCTGCTCACTGACGAGGGCCTGATGACGGTCAACCTGTTCGGTCGCGATGCCAGTTTCGAGCAGTCTTTGGCACGGATGTCGCAGGCCTTCGGCGAAGCGGCGATCTGGTGCTTCAGCCCTACCCGCGAAGGCAACACTGTGGTTCTGGTTCAGCGGCAGCCCACCCGCCCGTCCCGCCCCGTACTGGTGCAGCGTGCCGAGGCGATCGAGTCCCGCTGGTCGCTCCCGGCGGCCAAATGGCTCAGGCTTCTGCGTCCGATCGCAGCTTGAGGCCCTTTGAGCCGCGGCCGCCGTGGGGCGCTGGGTGCCGGTCAGCCCGGATGCCTATGGCTGGCGGCCTAGGTGTAAGCCACATATCCCGGACCCTCCGGGCCCGTGCACAATCAGCGGGTTTGGTTTTTTGAGGAGTTGTTCTCGTGAATATCAAGAGTCAGAAAGACTTTGCGTCGGGTTTGATGTTCATGGTGGTCGGGGCGGCTTTCGCCTGGGGCGCCACCAAGTACAGCATTGGTACCGCGGCGCGGATGGGGCCGGGTTACTTTCCCTTGATGCTTGGCTCCCTGCTGGCCATTCTGGGCATGGCCATTACTTTCAACGCCTTGGTGTTTGAGCGTCTCGGGGGTGACAAAATCGGCAAGTGGGCTTGGAAACCCCTGTGCTTCATCATCGGTGCCAATGTGATTTTTGGCATCTGCCTGGGCGGTATCCCGCCCATCGGGCTCAAACCGCTGGGCCTGATCGTCGGTATCTACGCCCTGACCTTTGTGGCCAGCATGGCTGAGGCGGGCTGGAAAGCTTTGAACACTTTTGTGCTGTCCTCTGCGCTGGCCGTGATCAGTTATCTGGCCTTCATCAAACTGCTGAACCTGCAGTTCCCGGTCTGGCCGGCCTATTTCACCGCCTGAAACCTAGCTAGGAAGCAAGTCCATGGATCTCATTGCCAATCTTTCGCTGGGTTTTGATGTGGCGTTCACGCCCATCAACCTGATGTATGCGTTCATCGGTTGCGTTCTTGGAACGCTGATCGGGGTGCTTCCGGGTATCGGCCCGGTCGCCACCATTGCTATGCTGTTACCGGCCACTTACGCCTTGCCACCGGTTTCGGCACTCATCATGCTGGCCGGCATTTATTACGGCGCCCAGTACGGTGGTTCCACCACGGCAGTGCTGGTCAACCTGCCGGGGGAATCGTCTTCGGTGGTGACTTGTATCGACGGCTACCAAATGGCACGCAAGGGCCGGGCGGGCCCCGCGCTGGCATCGGCCGGCCTGGGTTCCTTCTTTGCTGGATCGGTGGGCACGCTGATCCTGGCTGCGTTTGCACCCCCCCTGACGGAAGTGGCCTTCAAGTTTGGTCCGGCTGAGTACTTTGCGCTCATGGTGCTGGGCCTCATTGGTGCGGTCGTGCTGGCCTCGGGTTCATTGCTCAAGGCCATCGCCATGATTCTGCTGGGACTGCTTCTGGGCCTGGTAGGCACCGACGTCAACTCCGGCGTGGCCCGCTTCTCGTTTGACGTCCCCGAGTTGACCGATGGCATTGGTTTCGTCGTGTTGGCCATGGGTATCTTCGGCTATGGTGAGATCATCGCCAACCTGTCGCAGCCTGAGCACAGCCGGGAGATTTTTGCCTCCAAGGTGACGGGCCTGATGCCCACCAAGGAGGACTTCAAGCGCATCACGCCTGCGGTTCTGCGTGGCACGACCCTGGGCTCTTTCCTGGGCATCTTGCCCGGTGGCGGTGCCCTGCTGGCGGCTTTCGCCGCCTACGCGCTGGAAAAGAAGATTGGCATCAAGCC
>CAZATV010000004.1:0-15257 GCA_964488145.1 uncultured Polaromonas sp. | reverse complement strand
CCCTGCTGGCGGCTTTCGCCGCCTACGCGCTGGAAAAGAAGATTGGCATCAAGCCTGGAGAGATACCGTTCGGACAGGGCAATATCCGCGGCGTTGCTGCGCCTGAGTCGGCCAATAACGCCGGGGCGCAGACCTCTTTCATTCCGCTGCTGACCCTGGGCATTCCGCCTAATGCAGTGATGGCGCTGATGGTCGGTGCCATGACCATCCACAACATCCAGCCTGGGCCGCAGGTTATGACCAGCAACCCCCAGCTATTCTGGGGCTTGATCGCTTCGATGTGGATTGGGAACGCCATGCTGGTGATTCTTAATCTTCCGCTCATTGGCATCTGGATCAAGTTGCTGACCGTACCCTATCGGTATTTGTTCCCGGCGATTGTGCTGTTCTGCGCCATCGGGGTGTACTCCACCAACAACAATACCTGGGATGTATGGATGGTGGCTCTGTTTGGTGTGATCGGGTACAGCTTTATAAAGCTGGGCTGTGAGCCCGCGCCATTGCTGTTAGGCTTCATCCTGGGGCCGATGATGGAGGAAAACCTCAGGCGAGCGTTGCTGCTCTCGCGGGGCGATTGGTCGGTATTCGTCACCCGGCCGCTGTCGGCCACCTTGCTGGCGATGGCCCTTCTGATGCTGATCATCGTGCTGCTTCCCTCGGTCAAGAAAAAGCGCGAGGAAACCTTCGTCGAGGATTGAGCCTGTCTGGTGCCCCTCAGGCGATTGAACGGCTCCTTCGGGAGCCGTTTTCATTTCTCACGGCCTTAGTGGGTGATGCAGCGGACTCTCGCGTACGCCAAGGGGGGCTCTGCCAAAATGCCGTCTATGAATAAGCGCAATTTTCTAACTCTCGCTGCAGTTGGTCTCACTTCTGCCTCCACCCTTGTGCCCGCAGGGGCTCAGACCTACCCGACCAAACCTATCCGCTTGGTCGTGCCCTTCCCGCCCGGAGGGGCAACCGATCTGTTTGCCCGAACGGTGTCGCAGAAGCTCGCTGACCGTCTGGGGCAGCCGGTGGTGGTGGACAACAAGCCGGGGGCGGGCGGCACTCTCGGTTCGGACATCGTGGCCAAGGCGCCGGCCGATGGCTACACCTTGTTGCTCTCGACCAGCAGTACCCATTCCATCGGTCCGAACCTCAACCCCAAGATTGCCTACGACGCCGTTCGCGACTTCACGCCGATCTCGCATCTGGGCAATGCACCCAGCATCATGCTGGTGCCCAACACATCGCCGGCCAAGACCATCAAGGAGTGGATAGATCACGCGCGGCAGAATCCGGGCCGTCTCAACTATGCCTCCAGTGGCAATGGCACCATCGTCCACCTGACCGCCGAACTTTTCAAATCGCAGGCCAATCTGTTTGTGCTCCACATTCCCTATCGGGGCACGGCACTGGCCATCCCGGATCTGGTCAGCGGCAAGATTGATGTGCTGTTTGACTCCCTGCCCACCGGCTTGCCCCATGTCAAGGAAGGTCGCCTGCGCGCCCTGGGAGTGACGTCGGCCAAGCGAACGCCGCTGGCCCCTGATCTGCCGCCCATCTCCGATGTGCTGCCCGGCTATGAGTCGGTCACCTGGTTTGGCCTGTTCGGTCCCCGGGGACTGCCCGCTGACATGGTGCAGCGGCTTAACGCGGCGGCCAGTCAGGTGCTCAGTGATGCTGATGCGATCGACCGGCTGACCCGGTTGGGCATAGAGCCAGTGGGCGGCACGCCGGCACAGTTTGCCCGGATGATGGCTCTTGAGTCAGCCAAGTGGAAGAAGATCATCCAGGATCGCAAGATCACCTTGGAATAACGACCATGCATTTCGATTTTGGCAATCCCTACAGCAGCACCCGTCTGCCGCTGTTTGCCCGCAATCTGGTCTCCACCTCGCATCCACTGGCGGCGCAGGCGGGCCTGCGCATGCTGCTCAAGGGGGGCAACGCGGTGGATGCGGCCATCGCGGCAGCGGCCACCCTCACCATCACCGAGCCGGTCAGCAATGGCCTGGGCTCCGACGCCTTTTGCATTTTGTGGGACGGACAGCGGCTGCAGGGTTTGAATGCCTCTGGACCGGCGCCGGCCGCATGGACGCCAGCCTACTTCGAGCGCAAGTACGGCATGCAGAAGACGCCGCCCAAGCGGGGCTGGGACTCGGTCACAGTGCCCGGTGCAGTGGCTGCATGGGTGGCGTTGTCCGAACGGTTCGGCAAACTGCCTTTTGCGGACCTGCTGGAGCCGGCCATCGAGGTGGCCGAGCGCGGCTATCTGATTCCAGTGGTGGTACAGCAAAAATGGCTGGCCGCCACCCCTGAATTGCAGTCGCAGCCAGGTTTTGCGCAAAGTTTTCTGCCCTGGGGGCGGGCGCCGCAGGTCGGTGAGCTTTTTCGCTTTCCGGCAGCGGCGCGGGGTTTGAAGGCCATCGCGCAGTCCAAGGGTCGGGCGTTCTATGAAGGCGAGATTGCGCACGCTCTGGCGAAATTCTCAGCCGATAACGGCGGCAGCCTGACGATGCAAGACATGGCAGCCTACCGGCCCGAGTGGGTGGAGCCCATCGCCAAAACTTATCGCGGCTACACCCTGCATGAGATTCCGCCCAACGGCCAGGGCATTGCCGCGCTGATGGCGCTGGGCATCTTGTCCCATTTTGATCTGGCCAGCTTGCCGGTCGACGGTGTGGCCTCGCAGCATTTGCAGATCGAAGCCATGAAGCTCGCGTTTGCCGATGTCTATCGCTATGTGGCCGAGCCGCGCAGCATGGACCTCCGACCTGAGCAGATGCTCGATGATGCCTACTTGGCCAACCGAGCCCGCTTGATCGATCCGCGACGCGCGCAAGATTTCAAGGCCGGCAATCCGGTCAAGGGCGGCACGATCTACCTGACGGCCGCCGATGAAAGCGGCATGATGGTCAGCTTCATCCAGAGCAATTACATGGGCTTTGGCTCGGGCGTGGTGGAACCCAGTTTTGGCATCAGCCTGCAGAATCGGGGCCATGGCTTCAGCGCCGACACGAGCGCGGCCAACACCGCCAATCGGGTGGGGCCTGGCAAGCGGCCCTTCCACACCATCATCCCGGCGTTTCTGACCAAGGACGGTCAGCCGGTCATGAGTTACGGGGTGATGGGTGGCAACATGCAACCCCAGGGGCATCTGCAGACACTGGTGCGCATGCTCGATTACCGGCAAAACCCGCAAACGGCCTGCGATGCGCCGCGCTGGCGTTTCAACGAGGGCTTGAACATCAATGCTGAAGCTGGCATGGCGGCTGATACGGTGCGTGGCTTGCAGGCGCTTGGCCATGAGCTCGATGTCATCAATGACTCGTATCAGGATTTCGGCGCTGGCCAATTCATCTGGCGGGCCGGCGATCCGGCGGTACAGGGCTATGTTGCCGCCAGCGATGCGCGTCGCGACGGGCAGGCCGTTGGCTTCTGAGGCGGAAGCCCAACCGGTGACGCATTCTGCGCCTTCTGAGGCGGCTGCATCTCGTGCCTCGCGGCTCGCCTTGGGTCTCGGGCTGGCTGCCGCCGGAGCGGTGGCCTTCAGCGGCAAGGCCATCATTGTCAAGCTCGGCTATCGCTACGGCGTTGATGCGGTCACCCTCATCATGTACCGCATGCTCTTTGCCCTGCCGGTGTTTTTGCTGATGGCTTGGTGGGCCGGCCGCGGCCAAGAGCCTTTGGACTGGCGTCAGTGGCGCGGCATTGTTTTCCTGGGCGTGACCGGTTATTACCTCGCCAGCTTCCTTGATTTTCTCGGGCTGCAGCACATCAGCGCATCCCTGGAGCGATTGATTCTTTATCTCAACCCCACGCTGGTCATGCTCATCGCGCTGGTCCTCTACCGCCGACGTGTTGGACCTGGGCAATTGCTTGGTATGTTCATCAGCTACGCGGGTATCGTGGTGGTGTTTGGTCAAGAGCTTCGCACCCAAGGCGAGGAGGTTCTGCTGGGCAGCGCGCTGGTTTTTGCCAGCGCTTTCACCTACGCCCTCTACATGGTCTACAGCGGGGAACTCGTGAAAAAACTGGGCTCGCTCCGCCTGGTGGGACTGGCTTCCACCGTGGCTTGCCTGTGTTGCATGGTGCAGTTTCTGCTGCTGCGACCCCTCTCCGCGGCGGATGTGCCGACGCCCGTGCTCTGGCTTTCGGTGATCAATGCGCTGGTCTGTACGGTGGCGCCTGTGCTGATGGTGATGATGGCTATCGAACGCATAGGCGCCGCCCTGAGCGCGCAGGTGGGCATGATTGGGCCGATGGTCACGCTGCTGCTGGGTGCATGGATACTCGGTGAAGCTGTCAATGCCTGGGTGATGCTGGGCACGGCGCTGGTACTCTCTGGGGTGTATGTGGTGACGCGTCAGCGCAGCTGAGACCTACCGCGGATCGGGCGCTGGGTTTGTTCAAGGGTAGACCCTTCAGAAAAGGAGAAAGTTCATGGATTTGGGTATTGCGGGCCGTTGGGCCCTGGTGGGGGGTGCCAGCAAGGGCCTGGGATTTGGTTGCGCACAGGCCTTGGTGCGCGAAGGGGTTCATGTGTTGGTGGTGGCTCGCGGGGGCTCCGATCTGGAGACCGCTGCTGCGCAGCTTCGTGCCCAAGCGCAGGGGGGTGCCCAAGTGTTGGCTCTGGCCTGCGACATCACGACTGCGGCCGGTCGCGAGACCATTTTCAGCGCGCGCGCTGACTTCGATATTGTGGTGACCAATGCGGGCGGCCCCCCGCCAGGTGACTTCCGCACCTGGGACCGTCAGGCTTGGATACAGGCGCTCGATGCCAACATGCTCACGCCGATTGAACTGATCAAGGCCACGGTCGACGGCATGGCTGCGCGTGGCTTTGGACGCATCGTCAACATCACCTCCAGTTCAGTCAAGGCGCCCATCGATATTTTGGGCCTGTCCAACGGCGCTCGCAGTGGCCTGACCGGTTTTGTGGCCGGATTGGCCCGCAGTTCGCTGGCTGCCAAGGGTGTGACGATCAACAATTTACTGCCCGGTGCCTTTGATACGGACCGCTTGCGCGCCACCCAGGCCGCCTCGGCTGCCAAGATCGGCAAGAGCGTCGAGGAGGTGGCAGCCAGCCGTCGTCAGGCGATACCGGCGCAGCGTTTCGGAACCGCCGAAGAATTCGGTCAGGTTTGCGCATTTCTCTGCAGCACCCAGGCAGGCTACCTGACAGGCCAGAACATTTTGCTTGACGGCGGGGCGTATCCGGGGACGTTTTGAGAAGCGGCTGAAGCTCTCCAAGGCGCATACCTAGGGCCTGGATGACACCACAATGCCGCCCACAATCATGAGAAAGGCCAGCAGGTGGTAAATCTGAGGCGCTTCCCCCAGCAGAAGGGTAGACAAAATAGCGGCGAAGACGGGCGCCAGATTGCTGAAGAAAGAGGCAATCTGCGGCCCGGCCCTTTGTACGCCGATCCCCCAGAAACGGTAAGCCAGTACGGCCGGACCGACCGCGATGAAAACGATGGCCGCCACGACTGGCAGGCTCCAGTGAATCTGCGGCGAGCCAAGGGTCCATTCGATGCCGGCAAACAGGCTTGACCACAGCAGACCAAAAAGAATCTGGGCCATCAGGAATCCCGCCCAATCACCGCGCAATTCGGCCGGCTCATTCGGGCGCGCCAGCATCCAGCTGTAAAGGCTCCAGCTCAGGGTGGCCAACAGCACATAGGCATCACCCGGCACAAACCTCAGTTGCATCAGCACCGACCATTGGCCACGACATAGCACCATGAGCACGCCACCGATCGACAGGATGGCCCCCAGCCACTGGCGGTTGGAGATCACCTGACCGTGCAGCAGCCGGCCCAGCAGCAGCGTCCAGACCGGCATGCTGCCGGCCACCAGGGTCACATTGACCGCCGTGGAGGTGTGCAGCGCCAGGTACTGCAGGGTGTTGTAAGCCCCGATGCTCAGCAGCCCCAGCATCGTCAGGCGACGCCAGCTGGGCCAGATCGGCCCGTCGGCGCGCAGGAAGCGCCAGGACAGGGGCAGCAGGATGAGAATGGCCAGAATCCAGCGCAGCAAGTTAAGCGTCAGGGGTGGCACCTGCTCGTGAATCCAGCGCCCCACCAGGGCGTTGCTCGCCCACAGCAGGGCGGCGGTGCTCAGCATGAGCGCAGTGGTCAGGGACAACTTTGGGTTCACCGACAGACTGTATCTCACTCGGGCATGCCGGCCGGTCACCTGCGCGTCGCACGGTTTCATGCCAACATTGAGGCTTCGGGAAACAATGTCTTGTCACAAGGAGATCGAGATGAGTGCCACGCTGTCCAAAGCCGTTCGTATTGAAAAATTCGGCGGCCCCGAGGAAATGAAACTGGTGGATGTGAGTGTGGGTAACCCTGGTCCAGGTGAAATCCGCATACGGCACAAGGCCGTGGGCCTGAACTTCATCGACATCTACCAGCGCACCGGTCTTTACTCGATGCCGCTGCCCTTGAATCTGGGCATGGAAGGCTCGGGCGTGGTGGAGGCTGTGGGGGAGGGCGTGAGTCACCTCAAGGTGGGCGACCGCGCCGCCTACGCCAGCCAGCCACCGGGCAGCTATTGCGAATTGCGCGTCATGCCGGCGCGCTGCGTTTGCAAACTGCCCGATGACATTTCCTTTGAGACCGGTGCGGCCATGATGCTCAAGGGCATGACGGTGCAGTACCTGCTGCGCCGCACCTTGCCCCAGAGCGGTTTGCAGGCCGGTGATTTTGTGCTGTTCCATGCCGCTGCCGGCGGTGTGGGCCTGATCGCCTGCCAGTGGGCTCGCGCTCTGGGCCTTCAACTCATCGGCACCGCCGGCTCCGATGAAAAATGCGCCCTGGCCAAGGCCCATGGCGCTGCGCATGTGATCAATTACGCCAAGGAAGATTTTGTGGCGCGCGTCAAGGAGATCACCGGCGGTCAGGGTGTGAAGGTGGTCTACGACTCGGTGGGCGCAGACACATTCATGAAGTCGCTTGACTGTCTGCGGCCCTTCGGCCTGATTGCCAATTTTGGCAACGCCTCCGGTAAGGTTCCGCCGTTTGATATCAATGTGCTGGCCGGCAAGGGCTCTCTTTATGCCACCCGCCCGACCCTGTTTACCCATTTGGCTACCCGTGAGGCGACGCAGGAAATTGCCGACGATCTGTTTGGCATGGTCAGCAGCGGCAAGGTCAAGATCCAGATTGACCAGAGCTTTCCTTTGGAGCGCGTAGCCGATGCACACCGCGAGTTGCAGGCGCGAAAGACGACGGGCTGCACCATTTTGACGCTCTGAGCAGCCTTGTCGCGCGCGGGGGGGCGCCGAGAGCTTCGGTGCAGGAGCATCGGCTTACCCTGCGATGTTTCGCGTCGGGGGCGGCGCTCCCTTCTGAGATCTGCGAACCCGGTTTACAGGAGCCGCGCCCTTGCGGCGGTGGCCCTGAGGTGACCGCGGAGCCTAGCGCGAACGCCGCACCCGCAGCAGTTCGTCGAGGATCAGGCACGCTGCCCCAACGGTGATGGTGCTGTCGGCCACATTGAAGGCCGGAAAGTGCCAGCCGGCCCAATGGAAATCAAGGAAGTCGATCACATGTCCGTGCACCAATCGGTCGACGGCGTTACCCACGGCCCCGCCCAGGATGCAGGTCAGTGCAAAGCAGAACAGTTTTTGTGTCGGATGGGCGCGCAGCAGGTAGAGGATCAGAACGGTAGCGGCCACCGCGATGGCGGTAAAGAACCAGCGCTGCCAGCCCGAGGCGCCGGCCAGGAAAGAGAAGGCCGCGCCGCTGTTGTGTACGCGCACCAGATTGAAGAACGAAGTGAGGGCCTGGGATTGTCCGTGCTCGAAGCTCCCCAATATGAGCACCTTGGTCAATTGATCGACCAGGAAGATCAGCAGCGCCAGCGCCAGCCAGGGCAGCATGCCACCGCCTTTGGTCACCTTGCCCATCAGGCCACTCCCCGCGCTTCGCCGGCGCCGTAAAGGTTGCTGGTGCAGCGTCCACAGAGGGTGGGATGGGCGCTGTCGTGTCCCACATCGTCGCGGTAGTGCCAGCAGCGCTCGCATTTGGGTGCGGTGCTGGGTGTGACCTCGATGCGCAGCGCAGAAGCCGCTTCGCAGCGCAGCGCGGACGTGATGAACACAAAGCGTGCGTCTTGTCCCAGGCTGTCGATCAAGCGGAAGTCCTCGGGCGGCAGGTGCAGCGTGACCGTGGCCTGCAGCGACGAACCCACCTGGCCGGCCGTGCGCAGACTTTCGATGTCCTTGTTGACGGCATCGCGAATCTCCCGGATACGCCCCCACCGGCTCAATCGTTGCGCATCGGGCGCGCCTAAATCGCCAAAGGTTTCCAGGAATATCGATTCAGAGTTGCCAAAGCTGGCCCAGGCCTCTTCGGCGGTGAAGGACAGGAAGGGGGCCATCCATCGCAGCATGGCGTGAGTGATGCGATACAGGGCCGTCTGGGCGCTGCGGCGCGCCAGGCTCTTGGGGGCCGTGGTGTAGAGCCTGTCCTTGAGCACATCCAGGTAGAAGGCACCGAGATCTTCGGAACAGTAGACCTGCAGTTTGGAGACGACGGGATGAAACTCGTAGACCTGGTAGTGCTGGAGAATTTCGTTTTGCAGTTCGGCGGCCCGCGCTAGTGCGTAGCGGTCAATCTCCAGCAGGTGTTCGTCGGCGACCGAGTCCTGCGCCGGACGGAAGTCGCTCACATTGGCCAGCAGAAAACGCAGGGTGTTTCGAATGCGGCGATAGGCGTCGACCACCCGGGCGAGAATTTTGTCGTCGATGTTCAGATCACCCGAGTAATCGGTGGAGGCCACCCACAGGCGAACAATTTCAGCACCAAGCTTGTTGCTGATGTCCTGCGGCACCACCACATTACCCAGCGATTTGCTCATCTTGCGGCCCTGACCGTCGGTGGCAAAGCCGTGGGTCAGCAGGCCTCGGTAGGGCGCCCGTCCCTCCAGCGCGCAGCCCAGCAGCAGCGAGCTGTGGAACCAGCCGCGGTGCTGGTCATGCCCCTCAAGGTAAAGGTCCGCTTCCGGCCCCTGTTCATGATGGGGCGGCCTGGCATAGGCGTCCTTGTGGCTGCCGCGCAGCACATGACTGAAGGTGCTGCCCGAGTCGAACCAGACCTCTAGGATGTCGGTGCTCTTGGTGTAGTGCGGCGCGTCCGTGGGCCCGAGGATGTCCAGCGCGCTGGCGCGGCTCCAGGCCTCGATGCCACCCTGCTCGACCAGATTTGCAGCCTGATCCAGAATTTCGAGGGTGCGTGGATGCAACTGCCCACTGTCTTTGTGAATGAAAAACGGCACCGGCACGCCCCAGCTGCGCTGCCTCGAAATGCACCAGTCGGGCCGTCCGGCGATCATGTCGCGCAGCCGCGATTTGCCATTTTCCGGGTAGAAGCGGGTTTGCTCGATGGCATCCAGAGCGAGTTGACGCAGGGTCTTGGCAGGTTTGAGTGCGGGGTTCTCAAACACCCCGGTACCTTCGTCCATGCGCACAAACCACTGCGGCGCGGCGCGGTAGATCACCGGCGTTTTGTGCCGCCAGCAGTGGGGATAGCTGTGGGTGATGGTCTGCGTGGCCATGAGTCGGCCCAGGTCCCGCAGTTGCTGCAGGATCAAGGGCACGGCTTTCCAGATGTGCTGGCCACCCAACAGAGGCAACTCCTGGCTGTAGACCCCATCGCCTTGCACCGGGTTGAGGATGTCGTTGTAGGCCAGGCCGTGGGCCACGCACGAATTGAAGTCGTCCACGCCGTAGGCTGGGGCCGAGTGCACGATGCCAGTGCCATCGGTATCGCTCACATAGTCGGCCAGGTAGAGTGGCGCCTTGCGGGTGTAGCTGTAGCGACCCGCGGGGCTTGCGACCTCATGCATCGGATGACGGAAGACCAATCCCTTGAGGGCTTGGCCCTTGGTGGTGGCGATGACGACGCCGTCGAGGCCGTAGCGCTGCAAGCAACCCTCGACCAGACTGGCTGCCATCATCAGCACACCGCGCGAGGTGTCTACCAGCGCATAGTCAAGATCGGGATTTGCATTGAGCGCCTGATTGGCCGGAATGGTCCAGGCGGTGGTGGTCCAGATGACTGCAAAAGCCTGCTTGCCCGCCGGCAGTGCCGCCAGACCGAAGGCCGCAGCCAGCTGCCCGGGGTCATCGGCTTCAAAGGCGACATCGAGGGTCTCGCTTTTCTTGTCAGCGTACTCGATCTCGAACTCGGCCAGTGATGAGCCGCAGTCAAAGCACCAGTACACCGGCTTGAGGCCGCGGTACACAAAGCCGCGCTCAATCACCCGCTTGAAGGCGCGGATCTCACCGGCTTCATTGGCAAAGTCCATGGTGCGATAGGGTCGCTCCCAATCGCCCAGCACGCCCAGTCGCTTGAAATCCTCGCGCTGCTGATCGATCTGCTCGCTGGCAAAGGCCCGGCTCTTGGCCTGCATATCGTCGCGCGAGAGTTTGCGGCCGTGCAGCTTTTCAATGGCGTTTTCAATCGGCAGGCCGTGGCAGTCCCAGCCCGGGATGTACTGCGCATCAAAACCGGCCAACTGCCGGCTCTTGACGATCATGTCCTTGAGCACCTTGTTCAGCGCGTGGCCGATGTGCAGCTTGCCGTTGGCGTAGGGTGGCCCATCGTGCAGCACGAACAGTGGGCGTCCGATGCTGGCTTGACGCAGCTTTTTGTACAGACCCTGATCGCTCCAGGCCTTGGCCCAGGCCGGTTCGCGTTTGGGCAGATCGCCCCGCATGGGGAAGGGCGTGTCTGGCAGATTCAGGGTGGCGCGGTAATCCGTGGCTTTTTCACTCATGGGGTGGCTCTGGGGCGCTGTGACAGGCTCAGTCGGGGCACGGTTATCGGGGGGGTCGGATCTCGAAAGGGCCGCCTTGAGGGGCCGCTCGCTCTGAGCCTGTCGGGGCAGCGAACAGCTCGGGGGCTTGGCACCCCGCGGTCAAATTCGATCGCGCGTGGTCTGACGCCGGGTTTGCCCGTGGCGCGAGGCGAACCAGGCCCGGGCGTCTTCACAGTCGCGGGCTATGCCCTGTGTCAGGGCATCCAAGCCCTCGTACTTGCGTTCGTCGTGAAGTTTGTGCAGCAGTTCCACCCGCACAAGTTTACCGTAGCCCCCCTCCAGCCCCAGGTCAGCGGGCCAGTTCAGCACATGGGTCTCCAACAGTACCCGGCCCTGATTGACATCCTGGGGGTCGAGCGAGGGTCGTACGCCCAGGTTGGCCACGCCCTGCAGCGGCTGGGCCCCCAACCCGTGCACTTCAACAACGAATATGCCGCCGGCAGCAGGCCGGCGGTGCGAAAAGCGCAGATTCAGCGTGCGAAAGCCCTGGCCCGCACCCAGGGCACCGGCACCCAACTCGCGTCCCAGCTTTCGACCGTGCACCACATGGCCCGAAATGGCATAGGGGCGGCCCAGCAGGCTGGCGGCCAGGGCCATCTGCCCTCGGGCTAGCGCCTCCCGCACCGCCGAGCTGGAGACGCGCAGGCCATGCACCTCGTAGCTGTTCATCCGGGCCACATCAAAGCCCAATTGACTGCCGGCCGCATCGAGCATGGCGTAGTCACCGGTTCGACGGGCGCCGAAGCGGAAGTCATCGCCCACCAGGACATAACGTACTTGCAGGCCCTCGAGCAAGATGTCATGGATAAACCGTCTGGCATCCAAAGCCGCTAAAGCCGCTCTGAAGGGCAGGACCACCACCTCGTCGACCCCGCAGCGCGCCAGCTCGGTGAGCTTGTCGCGTAGAGTCGAGATGCGCGCTGGCGCCGTTTCGGGCGCAAAGTACTCCCTCGGGTGCGGCTCGAAGGTCATCACCCGGATAGGCAGTCCCCGGTGTTGCGCCTCGCTGCGCAGCAGGGCCAGCATGGCCTGATGACCCCGGTGAACACCATCGAAGTTGCCGATCGTCAAGGCGCAGGGCTCGGCCAGATCGCGATGCCGGTAACCACGGAAGATCCTCATGTTGGTGTCATTATCGATGGGTGCCTGGCGAGGCCATCAATTCACGTTATATTGTCGGCGTAGCGTGAGGCAGCCCCGGGCAGCGGGTTTCGGGGTTTGCCGTTTGACCATCCGTCTTTCCCCACAGGGAGGTTTGTTTGAAGGTCTTGAAGCTGTCTGCCCAGGGCTTGCCGCAGTCCTGGATCAGCCTGGAGCAGGCTGTGCTGCACTATGCGGCCGATGAGGTGCGATGGGAAGCAGGGGCCGAGGTGGCGCTGTTTCGGGGCGGGCACAACGCCCGCACCGGAGAGCAGTCGCAAATTCGGGTCAACAGCATCATTGGCACCCGTGGCGTGCCCAATATCAACCCCTTTGAGCTGCGACCGGGCTTAACCAACGGCAAGTTGTTCGCCCGCGACCGCAACATCTGCGCCTACTGCGGCGGCCGCTTTCATGAAACCGAGCTGACCCGCGAGCACATCATTCCTTTCGCCCAGAACGGGGTGGACAGCTGGATGAATGTGGTCACCGCCTGCCGCTCCTGCAATCACCGAAAGGGCAGCCGCACGCCGGAGCAGGCCCGTATGTCCCTGCTGTACGCACCTTACGTGCCCAGCCTGTGGGAAGACTTCATCCTGCGCAATCGGCGCATTCTGGTCGACCAGATGGAGTTCTTGATGGCGCATGTGCCGCGCCATTCGCGCCTGCTGATCTAGCGCTTTAGGCGCGCCTGTTCTTGCCAGACTCTGGATTGAATGTGTCCAGAGACTTTCGGTCCGACGGAGATTTGTGCCAATTGGTGTTTGGCCTTGCAGCACGCAGGCTGAGACCGCATCATGGTCTTCCTTCCAGGAGGATGTGCATGAAATCTTCGGTGATGGCAATCCCCGCAGGGCGACCGGGTTTGACGCGCAGGACCTGTGTCCTCGGCCTGTGCTCTGGCGCTTGGATTGGGCCGGCGACCCTACCCTTTGCCCAGGCCGCAGCCGACCCGCGCGTGCAGTTGGCCTCCGACTGGCGGCCGGGTCGATCTCCGCAGGGCTTTTTGGTCAGCGAGAAGTTTGACGGGGTGCGAGCGGTCTGGGACGGCCAGGTTTTGCGCTTTCGCAGCGGCCGACCGATTTCGGCCCCTTTGGCGTTTTTGCGAGCCTTGCCAGATCAGCAGCTCGACGGGGAGCTGTGGCTGGAGCGCGGCCAGTTCGATCGCCTCTCGGGCGTGGTACGCCAGGCCCAGCCCGATGAGGCGGCCTGGGCCCGCTTGTCCTATTGGGTCTTCGATGCGCCGGCGCTGCCGGGCGATTTCCAGACCCGCAGTCGGGCGCTTGAGGCCCTGCTGCAAGCCGTCGCAGCGCCGCAGTTGCGCTGGGTTGAGCAGTACCGGCTCGATGATGTCCCTGCCTTGCAGCGCCAGCTCGATGCGGTCATTGAGGCGGGCGGCGAGGGCCTGATGCTGCACCGCTGCGATGCCAGCTGGCAGCCCGGTCGCACACGGGCGCTGTTCAAGTTCAAACCCGAGCCTGACGAGGAAGCGCAGGTCCTCGGCTACTTGCCGGGGCAGGGTCGGCATGCCGGGCTGGTTGGCGCCCTGCGGGTGCAAACCCCAGCCGGGATTCGTTTTGACCTGGGTTCTGGGCTGAGTGATGCGATGCGGCGCGAGCCGCCCTCGATAGGAAGCTGGGTCAGTTATCGCTACCGCGGCCGCACCCCCGGGGGCGTGCCGCGTTTTGCGACTTTCCTGCGAGCCCGGCCGGCTGAGTAGGGGCCGGCCGCGTCGGGGCCATTCGGTCAGCTGAAGACGCCAGCGGTCTCCTGCATGCGATCGGACACCTGTCCCAGGTGATACATCGTGTCGCCGAAGCTCAGTTCGAGCTGTGTGAGTTTCTTGAAGTAGTGGCTGATGATGTATTCGTCGGTCACACCAATACCGCCGTGCAGTTGCACGCTTTGCTGGCCGAGCAGGCGCATGGCCTGACCCAGTTGCACTTTGGCGCGGGCAATGGCCTGGCTTCGCTCACCGGCGGGGGCCATCAGCTTGAGGCAGGCGTAGTAGCTCATCGAACGGCCCAGCTCCAGTTGCATCTTCATGTCGGCCACACGATGGCGCAGGGCCTGGAAACCGGCAATGGCCACGCCAAATTGCTTGCGCTGCTTCATGTAGTCGCAGGTGATGGCCAGGCTGCGATCCATCGCTCCCACCCCTTCAGCGCAGGCACAGGCCGCACCGATATCCAGCGCCTCCTGCAGTGCGGCAAGGCCGTCCTCGGCCAGCAATTGCGCGGGCGTGTCCTTCAAATGCAGTTCGGCCGCGCGACTGCCATCCTGGGTTCCGTAGCCCTGCACGGTCAGGCCCGGCGCGTCGGCTGCGACGGTGAACAAAGCCACCCGATCGCCCACCCGTGCCGAGACCACAAAGCCATCGGCCTGGTCTCCCACGGGCACCAGGCTCTTGGTGCCGGTCAGCCGGTTGCCGCTTGCCAGGGTCTGGCAGTTTTGAGCCTGGTAGCGGCCACCCCGCTCTTGCCAGGCCAAACTCAGCACGGCCTGCCCCGATACCAGCGGGGCCAGCCAGGGCGACTGTGGGGCCCACTGGCTGAGCAGCCGGCCACAGATCAGAGCCTGGGTCAGTGGTTCCAGCACCAGGCCCCGTCCCAGTTCTTCCATGACCAGCATAGCCTCCACCGGGCCCATGCCCAGTCCGCCCTGGGCCTCGGGAACGCTCAGCCCGGTCAAGCCCAGTTCAGCCAGTTCGGTCCAGGCCTGGCGCGAGAAACCGCCGGCCTGCACGATGGCCTGCCGCCGTTCAAAGCCGTACCCTTTGTCGACCCAGCGCGCCACAGCCTCACGCAGTTGCAGTTGCTCGTCGGAGAAATCGAAGTCCATGAGTCGTCCTTTCAGCCGAGCAGGGTTTGAGCCACGATATTGCGCTGCACTTCATTGCTGCCCCCGTAGATGGTGGTCTTGCGCATATTGAAGTAGTTCGAGGCCAGGGGCGCACAGTGCAGGGCACCGCCGGGGAAGGCTTGATCGCCCTGCCAGCCGGCATCCATTGCTTCATGGATCAGCGGCAGTGCAAAAGGCCCGGCGGCCAACATCATCAACTCGGTGTAGCGTTGCTGGATTTCGCTGCCGCGAATCTTCAGCAGGCCGGCGATGTCCAGGGCTTGCCGGCCCGATCGCTCCGCCGACAGCACGCGCAGGACCAGCATCTCTAGGGCCACAATGTCCACCTCCAGCAGCGCGATCTGGTCACGAAATCGCAGGTCGTCCCACAAGCCCTCGGTCTTGGCCAGCCCAATATGGGCCTGCGAGTTGAGCGCGCTGAGTGCGTCATCAAGATC
>CAZATV010000003.1:36626-77157 GCA_964488145.1 uncultured Polaromonas sp. | reverse complement strand
GGAAGTGCGAGTTGCAGGGGGTCAGCTCGCTGAAGGTGTTGCAGATGCCGATGACCGGCCGGCCGTCAAACTGGTCGTGCGGCACGCCCTTGCCCTTGACCCAGCTGCGGTAGGCAAAGCCGTCACGGTCTTGGCGGCCGAACCATTGTTGGGAACGAAGGTCTTGAGGTTTCTTTCGGGGGTTGGAGCTCATGATGATCGGTTGGTTTTTTACAGTTTATTCGTATGATGATAGGCAATTGGCCCTACGCTTGTAAATGCCATTGGCCTTCAAAACGCGAGGAGTGGGGGACTTTCGAGGGTTTTTCCTGAGTGGGAGAGAGTGGAGTATTCATCATATGATTTGCGGCAGTTGAACCTTCATCATGGTCAAAAACATACATGGACACACCTTAGATCGCTTGGGTCAGGCGATCCTCTCCGGGCGGTATCCGGTGGGAGCGAGTCTGCCGCCTGAACCCATGCTGTGTGAGGAACTCGGCGTGAGTCGGACAGTGGTGCGGGAAGCCATCAAGTCGCTCGTGGCTAAAGGTTTGTTGGTCACGGGACCCAAGCGTGGAACCCGGGTGCTGCCGGATGAACTTTGGAACTGGTTCGATTCCGACGTCATTGCGTGGAGGGCCCACACGGGTTTGACGGCCGAATTCGTGCGTGACCTTCAGGAATTGCGTCTCGTTGTGGAGCCGGCTGCGGTTCGCATGGCCGCCAGCAAGGCCACTGGTCAGGATATCCAGACGCTTGAAGAGGCTTACGCCGGTATGAAGCAGGCCATCGAACAGGGCGGGGACTATGTCACCCATGACCTGCGCTTTCACCAGGGCTTGCTGCAGGCCTCGCACAACCGAATGCTCGTTCAGATGGGGCGCGCCCTGACGGCCTTACTGCGGGTGAGTTTTGAAATTTCTACCCGCATCAAGGACGGTCCGCGCGAATCGCTGCCCCTGCACAGAGCGGTGCTCGATGCGGTGATTGCCCATGCCCCGGCGCGGGCCGAGCGCGCCCTGATGGTTCTCATCAGTGCAGCCAATGATGACATCGACCATGTGTTGGCCACACGTCGCAAGCTGCCGCGTGTGGCTGGTGCGGCAACCCCGCTGGCGCCGGCCTGAAAGATTTCTGATGAAGACGTTGATTGATTTTTTCTTCAAGGTTCTCGAGGTGCTGATCGTGGTCTGTCTGGTGGCCATGGTGATCATGGTCTTTGGCAATGTAGTGCTGCGTTTCACCATGAATTCCGGGATCTTGGTCTCTGAGGAGATGTCGCGCTATTGCTTCATCTGGCTGACCTACATCGGTGCCATGGTAGCCATGCGCGAGAAGGGTCACCTGGGCGTGGACACGCTGGTGCGTCGTCTTCCCTTGATGGGTAAGAAGGTTTGTCTGTTCCTCAGCGAAGTGTTGATGCTGATGTGCAATGGCTTGTTTTTTCTTGGTACCTGGAAGATGCATGAGCTGCAGGTTACCAATGTATCTCCGGTGGTGGGCATATCCATGATCTGGATTTATGGGATCGGTTACGTGGTGTCCCTGGTCATGGCTGTGATCAACCTTCATGCACTGTTCAATCTGCTCACAGGTCGGCTTAGCGAATCGGACCTGGTGGTGGTCCATGCAGAAGATCAGGTTGACCTGAGCGCCATGGCTTCGGAGGCGCGCAAATGACGGTGGCCGTCTTCATTTTCAGCCTGCTCGGCGCGATGGCCCTGGGCATGCCCATTGCCTATGCCTTGCTCGTTTGCGGTCTCGCGTTGATGAGCTATCTGGCGGCTACGGGAGGTATTGCTGCTTTTGACAGTCAGATCCTAGCCCAGCGGTTCGTGGACGGCGCTGACAACTTTCCTTTGCTGGCGGTTCCTTTTTTCCTGCTGGCAGGCGAATTCATGAACGCGGGCGGCCTGAGCCGTCGCATTGTTCAGATGGCCATGGCCTGGGTGGGTCATTTCCGCGGGGGGCTGGGCTATGTGGCAGTCATGGCCGCCATCATCATGGCTTCGCTCTCCGGTTCGGCAGTGGCCGATACGGCAGCCCTGGCAGCCCTGCTGATTCCGATGATGCGTAAGGCGGGCTACAACGTGGGGCGATCGGCCGGCCTGATCGCCGCTGGTGGCATCATTGCGCCGGTCATCCCGCCGTCCATTGGTTTCATCATTTTTGGGGTGGCGGCCAACGTATCCATTACCAAGCTGTTTCTCGCAGGCATCGTCCCCGGCATCATGATGGGGGTGGCCATTGGTATTGCCTGGTGGTGGGTGGCTCGTCGTGAGCAGGTGCAGCCGGGCGAGCGCGTGGACATGGTCGGCCGTCTGAGGGCTACACGCGAAGGCTTGCTGGCGCTGGCTTTGCCGGTCCTCATCATCGGCGGCATGAAGTTTGGTGTGTTTACCCCCACCGAAGCGGCGGTGGTTGCGGCGGTCTACAGCTTTCTGATTGGGGCTTTTGTCTACCGCGAACTCAAATGGTCCGATCTGTATCGGCTCATACTGACCGCTGGCAAGACCACGGCGGTCATCATGTTCTTGGTAGCCGCCGCCATGGTCAGCGCCTGGCTGATCACCGTCGCCAATATTCCCGCCGAAGTGGCCAAGATGATGGAGCCCTTCATGGGTAACAAAATCCTTCTCATGCTGGTCCTGATGCTTCTGGTCGTGGTGGTAGGAACCGCGCTGGACTTCACGCCCACGGTGCTGATCCTGACCCCGGTGCTCATGCCGCTGGTCAAGCAGGCGGGGATTGACCCTGTGTATTTCGGCGTACTGTTCATCATGAACAATGCGATCGGTCTGATTACCCCTCCGGTGGGTACCGTGTTGAATGTGGTCTGTGGCGTGGCCAAGATCAGCATGGACACGGCGTTCCGTGGCGTGCTGCCTTTCCTCACGGCGCACCTTATCGTGATGTTCCTATTGGTGCTTTTCCCGCAATTGGTGCTCGTTCCCATGAAGTGGATGCTCAGCTGATTTTCCCCACCCTGTGTTTTTAACCAAGAAGGAGACATGTATGTTCAAACGCAGAAATCTGGTAACTCTGATGGCCGGTGCGGTGCTTGTAAGCACCAGTGCTATGGCGCAGTTTTCCGATCGCAATATCAAATTCACCAATGGGGTGAACGAAGACCATCCCGTTGGCGTCGGCGTTAAGAAAATGCAGGAAGTGCTGGCGGCCAAGACCGGCGGCAAGATGAAGATCACCGCTTTCTGGGGTGGCTCGGCCGGCGGCGATCTGCAGGCCACTCAAGCCCTGCGGGCCGGTACCCAGGAAATGGTGTGTACCTCCAGTTCTCCGCTGGTGGGTATCGTTAAAGAGCTCGGCGTCTTCGATTTACCCTTCCTTTTTGCCAACGAGAAGGAGGCTGATGCAGTACTCGATGGGCCAGCAGGTCGATACTTCAACGCCAAACTGGAGGCCGCTGGACTGGTGAATCTGGCGTACTGGGAAAACGGCTTTCGTAACCTGACCAACAGCAGGCGCCCGGTCAATCGTCTGGAGGATTTTGAGGGCGTCAAGCTGCGCGTGATGCAGAACAACATCTTCCTCGATACCTTCCGCACACTGGGTACCAACGCGGTCCCGATGGCTTTCCAGGAAGTTTTCACAGCTTTGGAAACCCGGACCATTGATGGACAGGAAAACCCCTTTGTGACCATCGAGACCTCCAAATTCAACGAGGTGCAGAAGTTCCTGAGCGTTACGCGCCATGCTTACACCCCTTTCCTGGTGCTCTACAGCAAAAAGCTCTGGGACCAGCTCAGCCCGCAGGAGCAAGCGGTGCTGCGTGAGGCGGCCATGGAGGGGCAGAAGGTGCAGCGCGCAGCCAACCGCGCGCTCAATGAGAAGTCGCTGGCCAGCCTGAGGACCAAGGGTATGCAGGTCAACGAGATCGCGCCTGCCGAGCAGAACCGTATCCGTGCCCGCGTAGCTTCTGTCTATGACAAACACAAGGACTCGATCGGAGCGGAGGCCATCAAGATGGTGCAGGATGAGCTGCGCAAGGCACGCGGCGGTTGATAGGCTTTGACCCAGGCCCCACCACTTCGGTGGTGGGGCCTTTTTTCATGGAGGTTCGGCAATGAAGATTACCCAGATCGAGACCGTGAGGCTGGGCGAGTTCCCCAATATTCTCTGGGTTCGGGTGCATACCGACGAGGGACTGGTGGGTCTGGGCGAGACTTTTATGGGTGCCCAGGCGGTGGAGGCTTACCTGCACGAGTGGGCTGCTCCGCGACTGCTGGGTCAGGACCCGCTGGCCATAGAGGCACGCGCCCGTGACCTGACCGGCTATCTGGGATGGCGCGGCTCGGGTGTAGAGACGCGCGGTAATTCGGCGCTGGACATTGCCCTTTGGGATCTGTTTGGCAAGGCGGCGGGCATGCCGATCCACACCGCGCTCGGTGGCAAAAGCCGTGACAGTATTCGGATCTACAACACCTGCGCCGGTTATCAGTACATCCGCAGCAATGTCAATCAAACCAGCTCAAATTGGGGCTTGGGTAACAACGCGGGGCCGTACGAGGATTTACAGGGCTTTCTTCATCACGCCGATGAACTGGCCTTGTCGCTGTTGTCGGAGGGTATTACGGGCATGAAGATCTGGCCCTTCGATCTGGCGGCCGAGCGCTCCCATGGTCAGTACATCAGCCCGCAGGACCTTGACGCTGCACTGGAGCCCTTTCGCAAAATTCGCAAGGCGGTGGGTGACCAGATGGACATCATGGTCGAATTCCATAGTTTGTGGCGCTTACCGATGGCCTGCAAGATTTCCCGTGCGCTACAGGAATTCAACACCTTCTGGCATGAGGACGCTATTCGCATGGACAGCCTGGATCTGCTCAAACAGTACGCCCAGGACTGCAAGGCCCTCATTTGTGCCAGCGAGACGCTTAGCTACAAGTGGGGGTTCAAGGATTACCTGCAAACCGGGGTGGCTGGCGTAGCGATGCTCGATTTGAGCTGGTGCGGTGGTCTGACCGAGGCCCGCAAGATTGCCGCCATGGCCGATGCCTGGCAGTTGCCGGTAGCACCTCATGATTGCACCGGCCCTGTGGTTTGGGCGGCTTCGACGCATCTTTCCTTGCATGCGCCCAATGCACTCATCCAAGAGAGTGTTCGCGCCTTTTATAGTGGTTGGTACAAAGAACTGGTGACTGAACTGCCCAGAGTTCAGGCGGGGATGATCAGCCTCAATGACAAACCAGGCTTGGGCCTTGAGCTGCTGCCTGACCTGCATAAACGTCCCGACGCAATCGTGCGGGTGAGTTGACCGCCGGGACGGTTCAGAGTCAGTCCTCAGTCCTGCCAGCGCGTGTGAAACTGCCCTGGCTGATCTATTCGTTTATAGCCGTGAGCGCCAAAATAGTCGCGCTGCGCCTGCAGCAAATTGGCAGGCAACCGCTCGGACCGGTAGGCATCGTAATAGCCCAGGGATCCCATCAGGGCAGGCATCGCAATGCCATGGGTGGCGCCTAGCGCCACCACTTCACGCAGCGCCTGCTGCGTATCCCCCAGCCGGGCAGCGATTTCGCGGTCGAGCATCAGATGGGTGAGATCGGGCTGCTTTTGGTAGGCCTTCTGAATGTCGCCAAGAAGCCGCGCCCGAATGATGCAGCCTGCCCGCCAGGTGGCGGCAATGGCGGCCGGCTGCAGTTGCCAGCCGTGGTCGATATCGGCACTTTGTAGAAGTGCGAAGCCTTGGGCGTAGCTGCAGATGCGGGCGGCCATCAGCGCACCGCCCAGCCTTTCAATGGTGCCCGACTTGTCCGCCATGGTTTTCAGGGCCGGGCCGGGCAGGGTTTGGGCGGCGATTGATCGATGGTCTTTCAGCGCGCTGAGGGTGCGAGCGAAGACGGCCTGGGTTAGGGTGGGGGTGGCCACGCCCAAGTTCAGAGCCGCCTGGCTGGTCCACTGGCCAGTGCCCTTCTGTTCGGCAGTATCAAGAATCAGATCGACCAGTGCGCGTCCGGTGTCGGGCTCTCGCCGGCGCAGGATATCTGCGGTGATCTCCACCAGATAGCTGTTCAAGTCCCCCTGATTCCAGTGGCCAAAGACTTCCGCGATCTCCGCAGCCGGCATCCCCAGCATTTGATGCATGAGCCAATACGCCTCGCACAGCGCCTGCATCTCGGCGTATTCAATCCCGTTGTGGACCATCTTGACATAGTGGCCCGCACCCCCTGATCCGATCCAGTTGCAGCAGGGCCATCCGTCATCCGTTCGTGCAGCGATGGATTGCAGAGCGGGGCTGATCAGAGGCCAGGCCTCCTGGTGCCCTCCGGGCATCAGGGCGGGGCCCCGGAGCGCGCCTTGTTCGCCCCCACTGACACCCAGACCCACATAAAGCAGGCCTCTGGCCTCAAGTTGCTTCAGACGTCTCTCGGTATCGAGGTAATGCGTGTTGCCACCATCCATCAGGACATCGCCCGGCTCCAGCAAGGGCACCAGGCTTTGGATGACCCCATCGACTGCCGAGCCGGCTGGAACCATCATCAGAATGCGCCGCGGCCTGCGCAGGCGGGCCACCAAGGCGGCCAGACTGTCGCACGATGCCGCTCGCCGGCCTTCGGCACGCTGGTTAAAGCTGTGGCGGCGGGCTTGCAGCGCATCGAAGCCACAGACGGCATGCCCCCTGCGTTCAAAATTGAGGGCGAGGTTCTCGCCCATCACGCCCAGGCCAATCAGGCCAATGTCGGCGCTTTCTGTCATGGTTGGCCGATGCCGGGCTTGGGCTGCGGTTTCAGCCGCGCCCGACATAGGGCATGTGGGTGGCCATGACGGTCGTGAAGAGGATATTGGCTGAAAGCGGCAGCCTGGCCATGGTCATGAAGGTTTCAACCACCGCAGACATGTCCATGCGAGGCTCGGTCTTGATACTGCCATCGGCCTGGAGGATGCCCTTGGCCATGCGCTCGGTCATGTCTGAGGCCACATTACCGATGTCGATCTGCCCGACGGCAATATTGAAGGGGCGGCCATCCAGGGAGGCGGCCCGGGTCAAGCCGGAAATGGCATGCTTGGTGGCCGTGTAGGCGATCGATCCGGGCCGCGGGACGTAGGCCGAAATCGAACCGTTGTTGATGATGCGACCGCCTTTGGGGTCTTGCCCCTGCATCAACTTGAAAGCCTGTGAAAGGCAGTAAAAAGCCCCGTTGAGGTTGACGTCGACCGCTCGGCGCCAATCGTCTCCCTTCAGGTCGCCGGGCAGGGTGCCGGGCAGCGAGATTCCTGCATTGTTGAACAGCAGATCCAGCCGGCCGAATGTCTGGCGCACTTGCGCAAACAGTGCGGCAACCTGGGATTCATCAGACACATCGGCGGCTATGGGTAGGCCATGCGCCGCTTTGTCGCCCGCCTGGGCCAGGGTCTGGTTCAGGGCCTCGGCGCGGCGTCCAACCAGAACCACCTGCCAATCCTCCTTGATCAGGGCCAGGGCGCAGGCGCGTCCGATGCCGGAACTGGCACCGGTGACGAGAGCAATTTTTTTCATGGGATTGAGTGAGAAAAAATCAAATGGAATTTTCCGCGAAAGCTATCTGTACCTTGAGCGAGCGCGACTTATCGCCCGCCAGGTCAAAGGCTTCGAGGGCCTGATCCAAGGGCATGACGCGGGTAATGACCGGCCGTCCATTGATCAGTCCCTCGTTGAGGAAACGAACAGCGGTAGCAAATTCGGGGTGGAAGCGGAAGGTGCCGCGCAAGTCGACTTCCTT
The DNA here is from genome assembly GCA_964488145.1 of uncultured Polaromonas sp. Taxonomy (GTDB): domain Bacteria; phylum Pseudomonadota; class Gammaproteobacteria; order Burkholderiales; family Burkholderiaceae_C; genus Polaromonas. Next base: position 69,457 of record CAZATV010000003.1, on the reverse strand, counting down.
GGCCGCCAATTGCGTCATGGGTAGGCTGACATCGCCGCCCATGCCGATGGAGACCAGGACGCCCCGCGGTCGGATGACATCGAGTCCCAGCCGCAAGGCCGCCTCGGTGCCCGAGGCCTCGAAGACCGTGTCGAACTGACCTTTTTCCAGCCTGTAACTCTCCATGCGGTCGGCTTGGGTTTTGAGGTTGATCGTCTCGTCGGCACCCATCTGCTGCGCGCACTTCAGGGGCAGGTCGGCAATATCGGTGGCCACAATGCGTCCGGCTCCGGCTCGTCTTAGGGCGCCGATCAGCAGCGACCCGATCGGGCCGCAGCCGGTGACCAGCACCTGCTGGCCCAGCACACTGCCGGCGCGACTGATCGCATGCAGACCCACCGACAGCGGCTCCGCCAGCGCAGCCTCCGATAGGCTCAGATGATCGCCGACGGGGTAGGCCTGGTGTGCCTCGATCACCACCTGCTCGCTGAATGCCCCTTGAATGTGGGGAAAGGGCATGGCGCTACCAAAAAATCGCATGTGCAGACAATGGTTCTGCTGGCCGGCCTGACAGAAGCGGCATTGGCCGCAGGGCCGTGACGGGGAGATGGCAATTCGCTGACCGCTATTGAGATGCGCGACTTCGGCGCCTACGGCTTCAACGATGCCCGATACCTCGTGACCGAGGGCCAAGGCCTGGCGTATGCGCACCGTACCAAAACCCCCATGCTGGTAATAGTGCAGATCGGAGCCGCAGATCCCTCCGAAGGCGATGCGCACCCGCACTTGCCTGGGGCTCGGCTCGGGCATGGGACTGTCTTCAATGCGCAAGTCTTTGGCGGCATGGCAGACAATAGATTTCATGGGAGTCTCCTGAGCGGTCTACACGCCATGTTAAAGGGTGGCGGTCACGCCGCCATCGACATAGAGGACATGACCGTTGACAAAACGCGAGGCATCGCTGGCCAGAAAGACGGCGGCACCGCCCAGGTCTTGCAGGTCGCCCCAGCGCCGGCTGGGGGTGCGGCCGATCAGCCAGGCGCTGAAGGCGGGATCGTGCACCAGCTTCTGGTTGAGCTCGGTCTTGAAGTAACCCGGCCCGATGCCATTGACATTGAGCCCCAGCGGCCCCCAATCGATGGCCATGCCCTTGGTCAGCATCTTGACTGCCCCCTTGCTGGCGGTGTAGGGCGCAATACCCGGTCGCCCCAATTCGCTTTGCACCGAGCAGATATTGATGATCTTGCCCCGTCCGCGGGCAATCATGCCCCGGGCTACGGTTTGTCCTACATGAAACACGCTGTCGAGGTTGGTGCGCATGAGCGTGTGCCAGTCGGCCTCAGCGTAATCCTGTAGCGGCCCACGGATTTGCATACCGGCGTTGTTGATCAGGATGTCGATCGGCCCTTGACCTTCAAGCTGGGCTACCGCGTCCCTGACAGCTTGAGCCTGGGTGACATCAAAGACCGCAGCACTTGCCTCGACGCCCAAGCTGCGCAGTGCCCCAACAGCTGCCTCTACCGTGGCCTGCGTTCGACCATTGACGATTACCGAAGCCCCGGCCTGACCCAAGGCCTGGGCCAGCGCCAAGCCTATTCCTGCTGAAGACCCGGTGATCAGAGCACGTCGTCCAGCGAGATTGAAGCTCTCAAGAATACTCATCGCATCATCATCCATTTCAGAGGCACCATGACCAGTGAGGGAAAGGCGATCAAGGCCCCCATGACCACCACTTGCGAAACCAGAAATGGCATCACGCCCCGGATAACGTCGTGCATCGGTATCCGGCCCACCCCACAAACCACATTGAGCACGGTGCCCACAGGCGGCGTGAGCAGGCCGATGGCGTTGTTGATGATGAAGAGCACGCCGAAATAAACCGGATCAATGCCTGCCTGCTTGACCAGAGGCATGAGCACCGGCGTGAGAATGAGCACCGTGGGTGCAAAGTCCAGGGCGGTACCGACGATCATTACCAGGATCATCAGCATGATCAGCAGCAGTGTCGGGTTGTCCAGGAAGGGCCGCATCAGCTCCACGATCTGGTTGGGGATCTGCGCAACCGTGATCAGCCAGGCGCTGATCAGGGCGGCGGCAACGAGGAACATCACCACCGACGAGGTCTTGGCTGCGGCCAGAATGATGCCGTAGAGCTGCCCCAGCTTGATCTCCCGGTAGATGAACAGGCCCACAAACAGGGAATACACCACCGCCACCACGGCCGCTTCGGTGGGGGTGAAGATCCCCATCTTCATGCCACCGATGATGGTCACCGCCAGTAGGTAGGACCAGAAGGCGTTGAGGGTCACCTTCAGTCGCCGAACGAGCGGGACCTTTTCTGCCACCTGGACCTGGTCCTTGCGGGCGACGATGGCCCAGGTGATGATCAGCGCCAGTCCCATCAAGATGCCGGGGACAATACCGGCCATGAACAGCTTGGAAATGGAGACCCCACCGATGACACCGAACAGAATGAAACCGATCGATGGCGGAATCACCGGTGCGATGATGCCCCCCGCTGCAATCAAACCCGCCGACCGGTCCATGCGATAGCCCGCATCACGCATCATGGGCAGCAGCACCGCGGCCAGCGCCGCGGTGTCGGCCACTGCAGAGCCGGAGAGCGAGGCCATGACGATGGCGGCAAAAACCGCAACGTAACCGAGTCCGCCACGCAAATGCCCCACCCAGACCATGGCCGATTCGACAATGCGTCGACTCATGCCGCCGGCGTTCATCAGCTCGCCTGCAAGCATAAAGAAGGGAACCGCCATCAGCGGAAAGTTATCGGCCCCGCTGATCAGGTTCTGCGACACGATCTGCGTGTCGAAGTTGTCCAGATGCAGCATCAGTGCAACACCCGAGACGATGAGAGAAAAGGCCAGCGGCATCCCCAGAGCCATGGCCGCCAGCAGCGAAACGATGAAGACCAGGACCGTCACTTGCGCCCCCCCGCCGCCTGTGTGATGGCCGTATCTTCAGAATCCTGTACCTGGATCAGATCAGACTCTTGAAAGTGTCCCTTGGCTAGGCGGACCAGTTTGGCCAGGATCATCAGACCCATCGCCACACTGGTGATGTACCCGATGCCGTAGACCCAGCTCATTGGGATCTCCATGACGGGCGAGCGGGTGGAGGCGTTGATCCCGTGCTGCTTGTAGGTGCCATAGAACATGAGCGTGCAGCAGCCGAACATCAGGAGGTTCGATAGGCCAAAGGCCACCTTCTTCCCGCGCAGGCTCAAGTGCCTGACCAGGGAGTCAAGCCCCAGGTGAGCGTTATCACGCAGGGTCACGATAGCCCCTAGAAAGGTGATCCAGATAAACAGATAGCGCGAGAGTTCCTCGGAGGCAATCAGTCCGTCATTGAATCCGTAGCGCAGGACCACGTTGCCGAACACCATGATGACCATCAGCGAAAGCATGATCACCAGAGTGAATTCGGCCACCTTGAAAAACAGGTGGCTGATTTTTTGCATGGCTGTAGGCGGCCGGCCGCCTCAGATTTGAGGCGGACCGGTTCGCCGGTTCTTACTTGGTTGACTCGATAGCCTTGAGCAAGGCCGGGCCGTTTTTCTCAGCAAAGGTTTTTGCAATCTCGGCCGATACGATCTTTTGGAAGGGGGCCATGTCCACGTTCTCGACCACTTGCATGCCGGACTTCTTGAGGTCGGCAATCACCTTGCTCGCGTTTTGTGCATTGAGATTGCGCTGGAAAGTCGCAGCCTCGCGGGCCGCATCGACGATGATCTTCTGATAGTTCGCTGGCAGGCTGTCGAACTTGGCCTTATTCATGGCCACCACCAGCGGTGAGTAGACATGGTTGCTGACGGTCAGATGTTTCTGCACCTCGTAGAACTTGGAGGACCAGGTGACGTTGATCGGATGCTCCTGGGCATCAAAGGTCCCGGTCTCCAGGGCCGTGTAGAGCTCGGCAATCGGCATGGGGGAGGGATTCATGCCCAAGAGCCGAAAGGCCTGAATGTGGTACGGATTGGGGGTCGACCGGATTTTCAGGCCCTTGAGGTCCTCAGGCTTGGTGACGGGTCGCTTGTTGTTGGTGAAGGCGCGCCAGCCGTTTTCCCAGTAGGCCAGACCCTTGAGTCCGTGGGGGGCCAGTTCGTTGAGTACACCGGTACCCACTGCGCCGTCGAGTACTGCATAGGCATGCTGCGCGCTGCGGAAGACGAACGGCAGTTCCATCGCTGCGGTGTTGGGCACGATACCGTTGAAGTTGGAGGCGCCACTGGAGACGATGTCGATGGTGCCACCCCGGGTGCCATTGATCATCGCGGCGTCATTGCCGAGCTGATTGGCCGGGAAGATGGTGATCTCCACGTCGCCATTGGTGCGCTGCTTGACCAGCTCGGCCAGTTTCATGGCCGCTGCGTGCTGGCCGTCGGTGGTGTTGACCGCATGGCCCAGTTTGAGATTGAACTTGTTGGCCAGTGCGCTGCTCCCTGCAGCGGCCATCATCACGGCGAGTAAGAGGCGGGATAGTTTCATGGTCGGTCTCCTGGGTTGTCGAAAGTTTTAAGAGTAGCGGCGCATCCTCGTCTGCGCCAGTGACGTTGGGAATGGGTCGATATTCAGGTCTCCGCAGCTTTGCGGGCTTTGTGGTTCGAATGCTGTTGAGGTGTCCCGGGGGCCGGGTGTAGCCCAAGGAGGGCCAGCTCGACCAGGTCGGCGACGGGACGATGAATGAGCAGCGGCAAAATATCAGTTTCGTCAGACTCGGGCCGCTCCAGGGTACTGAACTGGCTCTGCAGCAGTTCCGGCTGCATGTAATGGGCTACCCGCAGCGTCATGCGCTGTCTTATCAGCTCAAAACTGCCATCCAGAAATACGAAACGCACGCCGGTAGCCTGGCGCCGGATGCGGTCTCGATAGGCACGCCGCAGAGCCGAACATGCCACGATCAGACCGGGACGACTCGACCGTGCCGACAGCAGGCTCGCGATGCGATCGAGCCAGGGCCATCGGTCATCATCGTCCAGGGCGATGCCTGCCCGCATTTTTTCAATGCTTTCGGGTAGATGCAGGTCGTCGCCATCGATCATGTCCATCCCCATCCGCTCTGCCAGCGCTGTTCCGAGGGTTGACTTGCCGCTGCCCGAGACACCCATGATGACCAGGCGTAGCGGATCGTCTCTAGGCGTGACGGTCATTTCAGCTTTGGGCCGATGCGGTCCATTCAGGAACGGGCGTGATCAAAGCTCGGCCTTCAATGCCAGCCTGGATATTGGCAAAAGCCAGGTCTGCCATGGCCTGTCGGGTTTGAGTCGTGGCGCTGGCCATGTGCGGCGTCAGGACCACCTGCGGCATGGACCATAGCGCCTCGGGAACGCGAGGTTCGTCGGCGAACACGTCAAGTCCTGCACCAGCAATCGTGCCGTCCGAAAGGGCCTTGATCAGGGCCTGCTCATCGACTACGCTTCCCCGCGCCACATTAATCAAGAAGCCCTGCGGCCCGAGGGCCGCCAGAACCTTGGAATCAATCAGGTGGCGGGTTCCCGCGCCTCCGGGGGTGATGACCACCAGAAAATCTGACTCGGCAGCCAGAGACGCTGCATCCGGGAAGAATCGATGGGGCAAGTCGGCCTTAGGCGTACGAGCGGTGTAGCTGATGGGCATGCCGAAGGCCTGGGCGCGTGCCGCGATGGCTTGCCCGATCCGCCCCATGCCTACGATGCCCATGCGGGCCCCTGATACCTTGCGCCCCAGCGCGATCGGACCCTCGGGCCAGCGGCCAGCCCGCACGAAGGCATCGGCTTGTGCCACGCGTCTGGCCACCGATAGCACCAAGGCGATGGCCAGGTCGGCCACATCCTCGCTGAGTACGCCAGGGGTGTGGGTTACGGGTATCTTGCAGTCCAGGGCCGCCTGGACATCAACCCCGTCATAACCCACACCGAAGACCGAGACCACACGCGCCGAGGGCAAGCGCTGAAGCAGGCTGCGGGGCACCAGCGACTCGCCGGTGGCGGCAACTCCCACAATACCCGGGGCCACCTTTTCGAAGGCCGCTGGATCTAACTCATGAGTCCGGTCATGCACCGTGTAGTGTGCATCGAGCGCCTGCCTGTAGAAGGGGTGTAGTTTGGCAGCCGCAAGTACGTCAGGTTTAGACAAGAATTTCTCTCCGTGAAAACGCTAGGGGGAATTTCTTTGATGGTACGCCCACTCATAACTCCAATCGTGAGGAATAACCCTCTGTCATGGAGTGCGCGATTGAGGGGATCTTGGCCAGGGGCAGCTAGCGCGTGGTTCTTGACTCAGACCCCAAATACAGGTCTCTTCAACTGGTTGATCAGGGGCCTTCCCTGGCTTAGGCGCTGGATGTTGTCCGCCAGGGTCTGCTGCCTTCGTTGAACAGTACCGTGGGTCCAGCCGGACATATGGGGCGTCATCAAGACATTGGGGAGACTGGCAAAGTCCAGTTGCGAGGGCGCGGCCACGATCTTACCGGCCCCGGGGTACTGATACCAGGTGTCGATGACCGCCCCGCCTATCTGCTTTTTCATCAGCGCATTGAACAGGGCCTGCTCCTGGACCACCGGTCCGCGGCCCACATTGATCAGCACCGCATGCGGCGCGAGCGCGGCCAACGCCCGCTCGCCAATCAGGCCCCGGGTGTCATCGGTCAGGGGAAGGGTGATGACCACCGCGTCGACGCTGCGCATGAAGTCATCGAGTTGGTCGAGCGGCCAGAACTGGTCGACGCTATCGGACGGGCTGGCGCTTCGGTTGCAGCCGTGCACGCGCATCCCGAAGGCGCGGGCGCGCTGGGCCACGGTACGCCCGATATGGCCGAGCCCGACCACCCCCAGCGTTTGTGACCCCAGTTCAGTCCGCAGGGCGTTGGGTGCACCCGCCCAGAAAGTCCAGCTCTGCTGACGAAGGTCCGCATCGGCCTGGGCCAGTGGAACATGACGGCTCAGCAGCGCCGCAAATACGTATTCGGCAATGGCTTGCTCATGGCCAAAACAGTTACACAAGCTGCTGCCGGCCGGTAGCAGCGATGTGTCGATGGCATCGGTACCGGCCGCCGGTGCATGGTAGAGCCTGAGTTGATGCAGCCGCGGCATCTGGGCATCCAGGCGGATGCCCACAATCACATCGGCCGCTTGAAAGCACGCGATTGCGCGGGGGTCGGTCAACGGATCCTCAAGCACCTCAATCTGATGTTCAGTTCCGACGAGATGTTCCAGACCGGGTCTGAATTGGGCGGCATTGGCGCCATGAAAAACGATGCGCAGGGCGGTAGAGCTCATGGTTTGGCCAGATCCTTCAGGTCAGTTGCATACGCTGGTCGGAAAAACGCACCTGGACCGAAAATCCGCCTTCCATCACGCTCCACTGCCGCCAGCTGACTTTAACGGCCCCCTCGCGTACGAAGGGATCTTCTGCCAGCAGGGCCTGTGCTTCATCGAGACTCTGCGCTCGCACGATGGTCATCCCGCCGGCGGCCCCGGGCGGCTGCCCAGGGACCACAAAGGGACCCGAGGCGAGCAGGTGGCCCTCGGCCTGTACCGCCCATTGCAGGTGGGCCTCCAGCAAGGCGTCCATCCGGGACAGGTCCAGCGGCTCCCGCAGTGCGACAAAGAAGGTCTGGTTGAGCATGGCCGCCAGGTGGGCCTTGGCTTTTTCACTGGGCATGGTGGCTTTCGAGGGGACGGTTCTTGTGAGGGAAGGCGGGGGTCAGCGCTGCTTGGCCTGAGCTTCCAGCAGCTTGATGACTGCGCTGATGTCTTCCTGGCCCATGCCCTCGGCCATAGCCTGCCGGAAGAAAGGCACGGCCGCGGAGAACAGGGGCGCTGCGCAGCCCAAATCCTGGGCCATCTGTTCACCCAGGTCCAGGTATTTGGCCAGCGTGGTGAACGGACCAGGTGCGGGTGTGAATTTGCGCTCGGCCATCAGCGGGGCACGCACACTGAACATGGCCGAGCCACCTGCACCCTGCGCGATGACGCGGGCCACCAGGTTCGGATCGAAGCCGGCTCGGGTACCCATGTCAATGGCCTCGGCTGCGGCCAGCGTGTGAATCGTGAGCAGGTAGTTGGCGATCAGCTTCATCGAAACGGCCGCACCGTACTCGCCCAGGTGAAACGGATGGTCAGTGATGGCCTTGAGCAAGGCCTCGCACTCTTGCACAAGATCGGTCGGGCCGCCGATGTATAGAGCGGCCTTGCGAGCCACCACCATCGGGGGCGATCCGCTGACCTCGACTTCGAGCACCCGCGCGCCCTTGTCTTGCAGCCTTTGTGCCTGCGCTTGTTTGAAGCTTCGGCTGTACGTGCCCAGCTCGATCACGATCTGCCCCGGCTTGAGGTGGGCCAGCACGCCGTCGGGCCCGTCCAGGGCCGACAGCTGCGCGGCCTCGTCGGGCAGGCACATCATCAGCACATCACAGCTGCGGGTCACTTCGCCAGCGCTGCCCAGCGCACGTCCCCCGGCCTCGGTGAAGGCCGTCAGAGCTGAGCGCCGATAGCCCACCATGGGGTAGCCGGCCTGCAGCAAGTTACGGGCGACCGGCAGACCCAGCTGTCCGATGCCAATGAGGCCCAGGGTGAGAAGTTTGTGTGTCACAGCGGGAACTCCTGCATCAAACTCGAGCGTTTCAGGGACCCAGCATTTTGCTTCAAGCGCGCTGGCTTTGAGCAGTGGTCTGCAGGTCAGCCAATCATTCGGGTTTCCACTGAACTCGCCCTGAGGCACTTGGCGCTGGCATGCCTTGCTGATTCGCTTCGTTTCCCATATAGTTAGGCGCCTAAATAAATGGACCGTGCCGCCGGAGGTCTTTGAGATGATCACCCCTGAAGAAAACGATTTGCTTTGCCGGGTTGAGGGTCGTGCGCCCATGGGGCAGCTAATGCGTAAGCACTGGTTGCCAGTTTGCCTGATCGAGGAAGTCAGCGAGCCCGATGGCGCCCCGGTGCGTGCCCGCGTTCTGGGAGAGTCTCTGGTGGTCTTTCGCGACACCGAGGGTCAGGTCGGCGTTCTGGAGGAATCTTGCCCGCACCGGCGGGTGTCCCTGGTTTACGGTCGCAACGAGGAAGGCGGCCTGCGCTGTCTCTACCACGGCTGGAAGATGGATGTGAAGGGTAACGTCATTGAGATGGTGTCTGAGCCCGCGGCCAGCTGTCTGGCGGCCAAGGTCAAGCACAAGGCTTACCCGGTTAAGGAGTGGGGCGGTATGGTCTGGGCCTGGTTTGGCGCCGCTGATGAGGTTGCCGATTTCACCCCGCCGCCCTGGGCACCCACCGAGGATACGCGGGTGACCATCGCCAAGGCGGTGTTGCCCTGCAATTGGGCACAAATCCTCGAAGGGGCAATCGATTCAGCGCACAGTTCGAGCCTGCATTCTTCCGACATGGTGCCGGCCCGGGTCGATGGGGCCAAAGCCACCGCCAACAACTGGCTGCGTCCCTCCACCGACAAGGCCCCGCGCATGCAGGTGCAGCGCGGATCCTACGGATTTCGCTATGCGGCCATCCGTCGCCCGATCCATAACGCGGCCACGCACGAGTACGTGCGATCGACGGTCTTCGTAGCCCCCATTTCGGTGTTGGTTCCGCCCAATAATCTTTACAACGTGGCCAATGTGAATGTGCCTATGGACGACACTCATACGGCCTTCTACTTCATAGCTTGGGGCCACCCCTCGCAGACGCCAGAGACGGAGACTTGGCGCAAATTTTTGCGTCAGACGGTGGGCGTGGATCTCGATCCGTACTACCGGCCACTGCGAACGGATGACAACCGCTTCTGGCAGGATCGACAGGCCATGAAGGCGGGCAACTTCACTGGCATCACCGGCTTTCCCAATCAGGACATTGCGATGTGGGTCACCATGGGCCCGATCGCCGATCGCAGCAATGACCGACTGGGCGCCAGCGATATGGCGGTGGTTGAGTTTCGAAAGCAGATGCTCGAGGCGGTGCGGGCCTTCCAGGCCGGCGCCCAAGCCATCGGTACCGGCGAATTAGCGATCCCGCCCTCCGTGGTGGCGTATCAGGCGGTGATTCCCAAAACCGTCGACTGGCGCGAGTATGCCTGTACCTATGTCTGGGCCGACGGACAGGAACGGCCCGAGCTTGAACCGTCCTACTCGGTCAGAGCCTGAATATCGAACAAGGATTGAACCGTCATGAGCAAACTTCAGCTGTCGATCGCCATGGGGGATTACGACCGAACGCGGGCCCTGATCGACGGACGCGTGCAGGTCGATGGAGTGGATCCGGTCTACATGACCCTCTATCCCGAGGAGATGTTCTTTCGCGCCATGCGCAGCCAAGATTTCGACATCTGCGAACTTTCCTTCTCGAGCTACACCGTCAAGACGGCCAAGGGCGACTGTCCTTATGTGGCGGTTCCGGTCTTCCTGTCGAGAGCCTTCCGGCATACCTCGATCTATGTCCGAAAGGATCGCATCTCGCAACCGGCAGACCTCAAGGGCAAGCGCATTGGCTTGCCGGAGTATCAGCTCAGCGCCAACGTCTGGGCCCGGGCCATCCTGCAGGACGACTACGGCGTTTCGCCGGAGGATGTGATCTGGGTGCGTGGCGGCATCGAGACCCCTGGTCGTCCGGAGAAGATCGCCCTGCAGCTTCCCGCGGGCGTTCGCCTTGAATCGGCACCGGCTGACCGCACCATCTCACAAATGCTCGACAGCGGCGAGATCGATGGCTTTATGGCGCCGAGGCCGCCCAGCGCCCAGGCCCTGCGCAACCCTAAGGTGGGTTGGCTCTTCGATGACCCGACTGCGGTGGCTCGCGACTACTACAGGCGCACCGGCATCTTTCCGATCATGCACGTGGTGGGCGTACGCAAGAGCCTCTGTGAGCGCCATCCCTGGTTGCCCGCGGCGGTGTTCAAGGCTTTCAGTCAAGCCAAGGATCTGGCCCTGCAAGCCTTGTCCGACACCTCTGCCACCAAGGTGACGCTGCCCTTCGTCGAGGAGCAGCTCAAGGCGGCCCGCGAGACGCTGGGCGAGGATTTCTGGTCCTATGGCGTTGCGCCCAATCGCGTCACGATCGACACATTTTTGCGCCACCATCATGCGCAGGGACTGTCGCCCCGGCGTCTGCAGGTCGACGAGATTTTTCACCCGGCCACGTACGAAACCTACGCCATCTAAGTCGATCGCGGCGCGACTCTTTAAGTGCCGGCGCCTGGGCCAGTTGGCTCGTCAGAGGCCAGATTTTCCAGCACCTGCAGCAGAAAGCGTCGGGCGGCCGCCACTTGAGCCTCGGTGCTGCCCGCCACGCTGATGCGGTTGACGTCCTCGGCCAGCGGCACCAGTTTTCGCTCCAGGCTGCGGCCGGCGCGGGTGAGGAATACATGCATATTCTTGCGATTGCCTGCCAATTGCTTGCGTTCAACCAGCCCCATGCCCTCCATGGCCTTGACGGCAGCAAAGGTGGTGGGCTCCATCACACCGGCCAGTTCGCTCAGCTCGCGCTGCGTCAATCCATCTTTGAGCCAAAGGATGCGAAGAAAGGTCCAGTGGCCGAAGGAGACGCCATGATCGGCCAGCCGCACCTGCAGCGCCCGCATCTGGGCCCGTGCCACATCGCGAATCAAGTGCGCCAGGCGGTCGTCGGGTACGGCCTCGCGCCAGTGGCGCAGCAGGTCGGGCATCGGGTCTTTCTTGCTCAAGGGGGCCTTTCTGAGGGGGTGTTCTAACAGGGTCGGGCGGCCACCTGATACCGCATCGCGATATCGCAACCCTGCTTCTGGGATTCGAGGATCGCCAGACACACCTCCAGCGTGGCACGGGACCAGGGCCCGTCATGCCGCGCGGGCCGACGCTGGTGGTGGATGGCCCACAGTTCATCGATGACTTCGCCGCGGGGCACGTCGGGCAGTTCGGCTGGGATCAGTCGAATGCCTTGCGCGTCATGCACCTGCACCCCTGCGGGTGTGAGCCGTAAATCGGCGCCGTCGCAACTGACCAGAACCGGACCGAAATGCTGGCTGACCAGCGGTCTCTGGCGGGGCGGGTTTTGGAACTGCGTGCCGCCAAAGTTTCGTTCGGCCTTGGCCTGAACTTCTGCCGCCTCGTCGGACCACAGGGCCAGGCGGCCGCGCGTCTGTGCATGGGCATCCGGGTTCTTGGGGTGCCCGAGTTCGCCGATGCCGTCCATCAGGGCGTCGCTGTCGTAGTAGCCGTAGCCGTTGTAACTCAGGCTGGCAAAAGCACCGCCCTCAAAGGAGAGCAGGGCGCTGTAGGCCCCTTCGGTAGGCCGGCTTGCATCCCAGCGGCCGGTGAAGGCACGCACCGTTTCGACCCGTCCCCCTGCCAACAGGCGGACGATATCCACCTGATGGGCCGCCTGGCTGAACACCACCCCGCCGCCCTGGGCGGTGTCGAGTTCCTCCGGCCGACGTGGCCGATACAGAAAATCGGTGTACTGCATGGCGTGGACCATGCGAACCGCGCCGAACTGTCCACGGGCGATCAACTCACGGGCCAACAAGACCGGGGCATCGAAGCTGTGGCTGTGCCCGACCACCAACTGGGTGCCAGCCTGCTCGCAGGCCTGGATCATGCGGTCGGCATCGACCATGCTCAGGGCCATCGGCTTTTCCACCAGCACATGCTTTCCTGCGCGGGCTGCCAGACACACGTGGTCAGCGTGCAGGCCATGGGGCGTAGCCACATAAACCCACTGCACCGCCGCATCGCTGCACACGGCCTCGACGCTGTCGTGGGCCTTGCCCCCGAACTGCGTCACAAAGTCGGCCCGAGCCTGGGGACGGGGATCGAAGGCCGCGACCAGCTTGACCCTCGGGTCATCGCGCCAGGTGGGCAGCATGAGGGTGAAGGCCCGGCCCAGGCCGAGCACGCCGATGCCGATGGGATCAGGCCGGGCCGCGCTCATCATCACAGGTCTAGCACCAGGCGCTCACCCCGGGCGCGAGAGACGCAGACCATGATGCGGCTGGATTTTTCTTCCTCGAGCAGGACCAGATCTCGATGGTCAGGTTCGCCCTCGATCAGGCCGGTCTTGCAAGAGCCACAGGTTCCGCTCTCGCAAGAAAACGGTACGGCAATACCGTGGTTGCGCAGCGTTTGCAAGATGCTGCTGCCGACCGGCACTTCCAGGATTTCTCCACTGCTTTGAAGCTGTACCTCAAAGGCACGGTCATCGCCCTGTTGCCGACTGTCGACGGCAAAGCTCTCAAAGTGCACGGCGCTGGCGGGCCAGTGACCGGTCATGTCGCGCACCGCGTCCATCAGACCGGTCGGTCCACAGCAGTAGACCTGCAAGCCGCCCACACTGCCGGGCTTTTCCAGCAGGGGCCAGAGGTCCAGGGCCCGCGCAGGGTCGCCACCATCGTGGTGAATCCTGACCTGGGCCGCAAAGGGGGCCTCGCGCAGAGCCTCGAGGAAAGCCGTGCCTTGCGCATCGCGGGTCAGGTAGATCAGCTTGAAACGGCGACCCTCTGAGTGCAGTTGCCAGGCCATGGACATCAGCGGGGTGATGCCGATGCCGCCGGCGATCAACAGCAACTCTTTGGCCCGCTCGTCCAGAGCAAACTGATTCTGAGGCGGGCTGACTTCGATCAGGTCGCCGACCCTGACCCCGTCGACCAGGCTCAGAGAGCCTCCGCGGCCCTGACCCTCGCGCTTGACGGCGATCTGGTAGCGATCGGTCTCCAGAGGGTCGTTGCATAAAGAGTACTGACGCGTGGCGCCCGAAGGGGTCTTGACGCGAAGGTGGGCGCCGGCGGTGAAGGCCGGCAAGGGGTGGCCTTGGGGGTGGCGCAATTCAAACCATCGGATGTTGTGCGCCGCTTCTCCGGCAGCGGCGACACACAGGTGCAGGACTTCAGTCGACATGGTGGGTGGAAATGCTGATGGGGCGCGGGGCAATTGCGGTGCATGCTTGTACTCAAGGGCCTTGTCTGCACCTAGAATGATTCTATTAGTCGTCTAACCATTTCGCAAATCATCCCAGGTCGCAGGCCTTGGCCCAAACACTTAACCAAAGGAGACTTTCATGCTTCGCAGATCCTTGATAACCCTGACCGTCGCGGGCGCGCTGACTGTTCCGACGATGGCATGGGCCCAGGCCTATCCTTCCAAACCGATCAAGTTCATCGTTCCGTACGCAGCCGGTGGTCTACCCGATAGCGTGGCCAGAGTGGTGGCACAGCGTCTGACGGAGCGACTGGGCCAGTCGGTGGTGGTGGACAACAAGCCTGGCGGCAACGGTGTGGTGGCCTATCAGGCCCTGCTGCAGAGTACGCCGCAGGACGGCCATGCCTTCATCGTCTCGGATGGTTCCATGCTGTCGATCACGCCACTGGTGAACAAGACCACTCCGTACAAGGTCGGCACCGATATCCTGCCGGTCTCGCTGATTGCTCGCTCCCCCCTGTTTCTGGTGGCGCACCCCAAGACCAATGTCAACACCATGCAGGAGTTTGTGGCTTTGGTCAAAAGCAAGCCGGGTGAGTTCACCTATGGCTCTTCGGGGATCGGTAGCACCCACCACCTGACGATGGAGGCCCTGAAGGCAGCGCTCAACCTCGATGTGCGCCATGTCCCATTCCGTGGGTCGGGGCAGTCCACTCCAGCGCTGGTGGGCGGGCAGGTGGATTTCTCAGTGGCTGCCTTGCCTTCCATGCAGGCTTTTGCCAAGGCGGGCCAGGTCAAGCTGCTGGCCAGCAATGCCGCCTCTCGATCGCCCCAGGCCCCGGAGATCCCCAGTCTGGCCGAATTGGTGCCGGGCTTTGATTTCTCAGTGGTGATCGGTGTCATGGCTGCGGCCGGCACGCCGCAGGCGGCCATCAATCGCATCAGCCAGGAAATTGCCGAGGTGGTCAAGCACCCGGAGGTGATCAAGACCTTCCAGACAGCCGTGATCGACCCGGTAGGGGCGGGACCGCAGGCCTATGCCCAAGTGATCAATCGTGAGAACGAGGCGATGGCGCGAGCTGCCAAGGCCGCCAGCCTCAAGGCTGAGTAGCCCCGGGGGATCGGCCATTTGTCGTGGTCGATGTAAAAAGGCCTCGTCACGCGGGCGCGGCTCCCGCAAGCAGCTCTGGTGTGCCAGGGGGCGGGAGCCCCGTCCCCGCCTCGATGGCGGGTGCACTGGGCATGGCCTCTCAAGCCGATAGGGCCGCTCGTGCCAAAATCATCCCATGTTTTTGACCGTCCCCACACTGATGACCTGGGCGCGCATTGTGGCCATCCCACTGATCGTCGGTGTTTTTTATATCGATCAGCTGGGGACGTCGCGCAACCTGTTGGCCACCCTGCTTTTCGTGGTGTTTGCACTGACCGACTGGCTCGATGGCTACCTGGCCCGTAAGCTGGGTCAGACCTCGGCCTTCGGTGCTTTTCTTGACCCTGTAGCTGACAAATTTCTGGTCTGTGCCTGTCTGTTGGTGCTGGTCGATCTGCAGCGGGCCGATGTCTTTGTGGCCTTGATCATCATCGGGCGCGAGATTGCAATCTCAGCCTTGCGTGAATGGATGGCCACGATCGGAGCCAATCGCAGCGTGGCCGTTCACGCGGTCGGCAAGGTCAAGACCGGCGTGCAAATGGTGGCCATTGCTTTTCTGCTTTTTGATGGAAGATTCCTGGGGCTCATTGATACGCGACCGTGGGGCACAGGACTGCTCTGGGTGTCGGCGGTGTTGACGGTCTGGTCCATGATCTATTACCTCCAGAAGGCGATCCCCGAGATTCGTGCTCGCTCCCGATGACTGCCAATCTTGATGAATCGGCCTGGGTGCGTGCCATGCCCCTGGTGTTTGTGCTGATCTGGAGCACCGGCTTTATCGTGGCCAAATTCGGACTGCCTTATGGGCCGCCCCTGGGCTTTTTGGCTTGGCGCTATTTCTTTTCCATCCTGTGCTTCCTGATCTGGATCGCCTTGGCGCGGGCGCGCTGGCCCGATGATCCGGGGCAGTGGTTGCATTTGGCTGTGACAGGCGTGCTGATGCACGCCGGGTATCTGGGCGGCGTGTGGGTGGCGGTGGAATTGGGCATGGGCTCAGGTCTGGCGGCCTTGATCGTGGGCTTGCAGCCGGTGCTTACCGCCGTTTGGGTCTCACGGATCGATGGAGGCCAGGTCGCGCGTGTGCAGTGGTTGGGGCTGCTGCTGGGCTTTGGTGGGCTGGTTCTGGTCATCTGGCGCAAGCTCATGGCCGGCACTGAGGTCAGCGCATTTACCCTCACGGCGACGATTTTCGCCCTCCTGGCCATCACCGTTGGAACGCTCTACCAAAAGCGTCACCTGCGCTCCACCGATGTGCGTACCGCTAACGCCATCCAACTCGGTGCGGCCCTGCTCGTGACCTTACCGCTGACTTTTCTGGAGTCCGAGCCCATGGTCTGGAATGCCTCGCTGATCGGCGCGATGGCCTGGGCGGTTCTGGGGCTCACCCTGGGGGGAAGTTCACTGTTGTATCTGCTGATTCAACGGGGAGCGGCCACCTCCGTGACCAGCCTGATGTACCTGGTGCCACCAACCACCGCGATCATGGCCTGGTTCCTGTTTGATGAACTTATCACTGCGGTCACGCTGGTCGGAACTGCCCTGACGGCCGTGGGTGTGGCTCTGGTGGTGCGCCAACCCAAACCGGCCGCCTCACCCTGAGGACCTGCTTTTGTAGACGGAGATTTTCATGAACAAAAAACATCGTATTGCGGTCATCGCCGGAGACGGTATCGGCAAGGAAGTCATGCCCGAGGGCTTGCGAGTACTGGAGGCCGCCGCCAGCAAGTTCAGTATTGATCTGCACTTTGATCATTTTGATTTTTCGAGCTGGGATTACTTCGAGAAGCACGGCAAGATGCTGCCCGATGACTGGAAGGACCAGATTGGCGGGCATGACGCGATCTACTTTGGTGCTGTTGGCTGGCCCGAGAAGATTCCCGATCATGTCTCCCTCTGGGGTTCGCTCCTGCTGTTCCGGCGTGAGTTTGACCAGTACATCAATCTGCGACCGGCCCGCCTGATGCCCGGCATCATTGCGCCGGTGGTCCGCAAGGACGGCAGCCGGCGGGAAGCCGGTGAGATCGATTTCTACATCGTGCGTGAGAACACCGAGGGCGAATACTCCAGCATAGGCGGCCGGGCCTTTGCGGGTACTGATCGTGAGTTTGTGCTCCAGGAATCGGTGTTCACCCGCACGGGCGTAGATCGGGTCCTCAAGTTTGCGTTCGACCTGGCTCAATCGCGACCCAAGAAACACCTGACCAGTGCGACCAAGAGCAATGGAATTTCGATCTCCATGCCCTACTGGGACGAGCGGGTGGCCGAAATGGCCAAGGCATATCCTGACGTGCGGCTGGACAAATTCCACATCGACATCCTGACCGCTCACTTTGTGCAGAGGCCTGACTTCTTTGATGTGGTGGTCGCCAGCAATCTGTTTGGCGATATCCTCAGCGATCTGGGACCTGCGTGCACCGGCACCATCGGCATTGCACCGAGCGCCAATCTGGACCCCGAGCGACGGTTTCCCTCGCTGTTCGAACCCGTTCATGGGTCGGCCCCCGACATCGCGGGACGCTCGATTGCCAACCCTATCGGTCAAATCTGGTGCGGTGCCATGATGCTCGAGTTCCTCGGTCACAAAGCCGCGCATGATGCCATCATCAAAGCCGTCGAGACGGTCTTGCATCCTGGTAGCGGTGGGCCGCGCACGCCTGACCTGGGCGGCAAGGCGAGTACGGCAGACCTCGGCCAGGCGATCGCGAAGGCTGTCTGACTCAAGCCTGACGCGCCGATCGCCGCCCTTGACTCGTAGCACCCAAAACGGTCTAGAATCCGCCTCCGCCCCGCTCGAACGCGGGGACTCCTTGATGCACGAATCCGCGGCAGGTGCAAGCAGGAAAGGCTTTGTTGAGGCGAGCAGTGCCGCTCCTTTGACCTTTTGAACCTTCTGCCCCGGCGCATCCAGAATCATTTCACCCAACAGCCCCAGGAGCCCAAGTGAATAAAGCTGAATTGATCGAACATATCGCCAGACAGGCCGACATTTCAAAGGCCGCTGCTACCCGCGCCCTCGAGTCCACCTTGGGTGCCGTCAAGACCACGCTCAAAAAAGGTGGTGAGGTTTCATTGGTGGGTTTCGGCACTTTCGCTGTGGTCAAGCGGGCCCCGCGCACGGGCCGCAATCCGCGGACCGGCGAGGCCATTAAAATCAAGTCTGCGAAGGTCCCCAAGTTCCGGCCTGGTAAGGCGCTCAGGGACGCACTGAACTAATAATTGTCGAGTTGAGGTGGGGTGCTTAGCTCAGTTGGTAGAGCGGCGCCCTTACAAGGCGTAGGTCGGCGGTTCGAGCCCGTCAGCACCCACCAGTAACCGGACAAAAAGGCGAACTGCAAGTTCGCCTTTTTTGTGTGCGTCAGACGATGGGCGCTTTCGCGGCGCGGCAGGTCCTCCAGTCGATGGATCAGATCGAGCGAGGTAATCTCAACTGCATGAGGCGACCTAGGGCGAGTGATATCCGGCCTCGTTCCGAACCGGACTGCTGTTTCAGGAAGACTTTGCATTCGTCGCTGCCCCGTTCGGGGGTTCATGAAGAAAATCCGCGACTCTATGGAGCCGACAGGTTGGGCCTCAACTTGGCCTGACCTTTGGCAGAGGGTAAATACTGACGGGGCCTGAGTTCGCCGGTAGTATCATGAAAGCGCTTTCATAGGGCGCATTATGTCTACACCCTTTTGCAACTCATTCCTGTCGGGCGTGCTGTTTTTTGCGTGGGTAGCCGCCTCTCATGCGCAGACCGTGCTCACCGTTGCCGCCTTTCCGTCCGTGGATGACATCATCCGGGCGGCTTTGCCAGCCTGGCAGAAAAGGCATCCCAGCGTGCAGGTCAAAGTGGTGTCCCGTGAGTTTGCCGATCATCACACGGCCATGACCACGGCTCTGGCGGCCTCGTCTGGCTTGCCCGATGTCATGACCATTGAGTACGGCTACCTCGGCCGATTTTCGCTAAGCGGTGGGTTGGAGAATCTGGCGCTAGAGCCCTACGGCGCCAAGCGATACCAGTCCCGTTTCGTGGCTTACGCCTGGGCGCAGGCCCAGACGGACCCTTTTGGGCAGACCGCCTTGCCCACCGACATCGGGCCGGGAGTCATGTTTTATCGCTCGGATATCCTGCAAAAGGCTGGCGTCAAGCCGGAGCAGCTCTCGGGTGATTGGGACGGTTTTCTAGCCGCTGGCAAGGCGGTCAAGGAGCGCTCAGGAGCCTTCATGGTGGCCCACGCTCGTGATGTCAAGGACATCGTAATTCGTTCAGGCTTGCAGACCGGGGAGGGTATCTACTACGACGCTCAGGGTCAGTCCCTGGTTGGCAGTTCGCCCAGGTTCCGTCGTGGTTTTGAGTTGGCCAAGCGCACGCGTGATGCCGGATTGGATGCCAGGGTCAATGCCTGGTCCAATGAGTGGGGGGAGTCTCTCAAGCGAGGCCATGTGACGGTCCAGATGATGGGCGCCTGGCTGGGCGGACATCTGCAAAATTGGCTAGCCCCCAACACGTCTGGCCTGTGGCGCAGCGGTCCTTTGCCTGAGCGCACCACCACTTCCTGGGGAGGCACTTTTTATGCCATTCCTAAGAAGTCGGGCCAGAAAGCGCTGGCCTGGGATTTGATTCAGCACCTCACGCTTGACAAGTCCCAACAGCAAACTGCGTTTGAGCGTTTCAACGCCTTCCCGGCCCTGGTGGAGGCGCAGTCGGGCACTTATTTCGATCAGCCGGTGGCTTTCCTGGGGGGCCAGAAGGCTCGCGTGCAGTGGCGCGAAACCGCGCAGAAGATTGCCGCTACCCGTGTCTTCCGTAACGACCCGATTGCAGAGGAGATCGTTAACGCTGAACTCGATCTCGTACTGACTAAAGGTAAGTCTATCGACAGCGCGATTGCAGATGCGCACCGCCTGATTCAGCGGAGAGCGCAGCGATGAGTCAGCGGCCTATCGGGCAGGCCTGGGCGCCTTACCTGATGGTGGCGCCTTTCGTGTTGCTGTTTCTGGTTTTTGGGCTGTTCCCGATCGTTTTTTCCTTCGTGCTGATGTTTCACTCCTGGGATCCGGTTCAGGGGGTGAGTTCCATGAAGCCCGTCGGGCTGGAAAACCTGTCGTTCGCCTTGGATGACCCTCTGGTATGGACGTCCCTGGAAAACACTTTGTGGTTGGCGCTGGCCTCCGGTCTGCCGCAACATCTGGTGGCCATACCCCTGGCTTATCTGATCAACGAAAAGCTGGGCGCCTGGCGCAATGCGGCCATGGGGGTTTACTTCCTGCCCTACATCACCTCCACGGTGGCTATCGCCATCATGTTTGGCACCCTGTTTTCAACTGACTATGGGGCCGTCAATGCCATGCTGGGGGCTTTGGCTCAAATGCCCGGGCTGACGCAGTTGTTACCGGCTCAGAATATTGACTGGATGGGGCAGCCTGAGACCATCAAGCCGGTTGTGGCGCTAGTGGTGTTCTGGCGCTATGTCGGCTTTAACACCATCCTGTATGTAGCGGCGATGCAGAGCATTCCCCGCGACTTGTACGAGGCTGCGCGGCTCGATGGTGCCAGCGGGTGGCGGGCCTTCTGGCACATCACGTTGCCCCAGCTTAAGCCTATGATGTATTTCGGCGTCACGCTGACGGTCATCGGCGGTCTGCAACTCTTTGAGGAGCCGTTCATCCTCACGGGTGGCAAGGGTGGCATCGAATACGCCGGCATGACCACGGCCATGTACATGTACCGTACCGCCTTCGAGTTTGGCGACTTCGGTCTGGCCAGTGCCATTTCTTGGCTGCTGTTTGCAGTGATCGTGGCGCTAACCTTCTTGACCAATCGGGCCTTCAAGGTCAAGGGCCAATAGATCATGACCCACGATCGTGACAGCAGCGCTGCGCTCGGACCTGTGGGTTGGGCATTTCTGGTCCTGGGTGGGCTGGCCATGTTGGCGCCGTTTTACGCCATGTTTGTTTTCTCAACCCACCTGCGATCCGATATTTTCAGCGTGCCACCGCCACTTTGGTTTGGGGATCATTTTTTCGACAACCTGAACATCCTGATGGCCAAGATTCCCTTTTGGCGGAATCTGGGCTGGTCTGTGTATGTGGGCCTGCTCAGCACGGGCCTGACCTTGTTGTTTTGTTCCATGGCCGGCTTTGCCTTTGCTGCCTACGACTTCCGGCTCAAGAAGGCGCTGTTCGGACTGGTGATGGCCACGATGCTGATTCCCTCGTTCCTGGGGATGATCCCAAGTTTCATGATCATGGATCTGCTGGGGTGGATTGATCAGCCGCGCGCTCTCTATATTCCTGCAGCTGCTCCAGCGATGGGGATTTTCTTGATGCGCCAATACATTGAATCCGCCATCCCCCGAGATCTGCTGGAGGCTGCGCGCATGGACGGTTGCGGCGAATTCGGAATTTACTGGCGTATCGTGGTGCCCCTGCTTGGGCCTGCCTTCGGCACACTGGGTCTGATCACCTTTATTGCCTCTTGGAATAATTTCATGGGTCCCCTGGTTGTGATGCGCTCGGTGGAGATGTACACCTTTCCCTTGGCGCTGCGCAGCGTGCAAAGTCCTGTTGATACCGAGTGGGGCGCGCTGATGGCTGGATCAGTCGTCGCGGTGCTGCCGCTTCTGGTGATTTTTATCTTTTCCTCCAGACGGCTGATTGCCGGCTTGACCGCAGGCGCCGTCAAGAGCTGAACCGATATGTTGATGCAAGCCTTACCTCAGTCCATGCCTTCAAAGGCCCAATTCCCCGCCCACTTTATTTGGGGTGTGGCTACGTCGTCCTACCAAATCGAAGGGGCCCACGACAAAGACGGTCGGGGTGCTTCCATCTGGGACGTTTTTTGCAACCAGAAAGGCGCAATTGCCGACGGTAGCAGCGGTGCGGTCGCGTGTGATCATTACCACCGGCTGGATGAAGATTTGGATTTGATCGCCAGCCTTGGGGTTACGGCCTATCGTTTTTCGATCAGTTGGCCCCGAGTGCAACCGGCGGGTCAGGGGGCCTGGAACGAACAGGGATTTGCCTTTTACCAGCGGCTGCTCGAAGGTCTGAGCGCCCGAGGCATACAGGCGCATCTGACGCTAAACCACTGGGACTTGCCGCAAGCCCTGCAGGATCAGGGAGGCTGGCTCGACCGAAGCGTCTGCGACCACTTTGTTCGCTATGCCCTGGAGGTCGGGCGCCGCTTCGGCTCGCACTGTGCCAGTGTCTGTACTCACAACGAACCCTGGGTGATTGCCGTGCTCGGTCACGAGCTCGGAGTGTTTGCCCCCGGGCTCAAATCCCGCGCTACCGCTATGCAGGTGGCGCATCATTTGCTGCTCAGTCACGGTCTGTCGGTTCGCGCGCTGCGAGACAGCGGACTGAGCACTGAGATGGGCATCGTCCTGAACCTGTCGCCGATCTACCCAGCCTCGGACAGTCCAGAAGATATTCGCAAAGCCCGCACCGACGATGGCCTGATTGCGCGCTGGTATCTCGACGCTCTGGTACACGGCAGTTACCCCGCCGACATCCTTGAGCATCTAGGGACCGATGTGCCAAGCTTCAGTGCCGAAGATATGCGCGCCATTGCGCAGCCTCTGGACTATTTGGGTGTGAACTACTACACCCGCAATTTTTCCTCGAGCGGTAACCCCTGGGACGTCAGCAGCACCGGCAATGAGGTCACCGATATGGGATGGGAGGTCTACCCTGAGGGTCTGACCGAACTGCTGTGTCGACTTCATCGTGACTATGCCATCCCTCGGCTCAGAGTCACTGAAAATGGCGCCGCCTTCAAGGATCATATAGTCGATGGCCGGGTCGATGATGACCGTCGAGAGGCCTACCTGATACAGCACATCCTGGCAACTCGGCAAGCTTTGGATGCGGGGGTGCCGGTTGACGCCTACTTCGCCTGGAGCCTGATGGACAATTTTGAGTGGGCCAGCGGTTATGAAAAGCGTTTTGGTCTGGTGCATGTGGATTATCAGACGCTCAAACGTACGCCCAAGCGCAGCGCCTTGTGGTACCAACAGTTCCTCGGGGCTTGAGACATGGCGCGCATTGAACTGTCAAAGGTATCGAAGTCTTATGGCCCCCAAGAGGTGATCGCCAACCTGGATCTGACGGTCGAGGAGGGTGAATTCATGGTCTTCGTGGGGCCGTCGGGCTGCGGGAAATCCACGCTGCTGCGTATGCTTGCGGGCCTAGAACCCATTTCTTCGGGCAGTGTGCTCTTCGATGGGCAGAGGGTCAATGAGGTTGAGGCCGCCCAGCGTGGAGCGGCCATGGTGTTCCAGAACTACGCCTTGTATCCGCACATGACTGTCGCGGAAAACATGGGATTTTCCTTGCGCATGTCCGGGCGTAGCAAAGCCGAGAGACAAGCCTTGGTGGCGCAGACAGCCGAAAAATTGCAGTTGACGGAACTGCTCGATCGCTACCCCAAACAGCTCTCGGGCGGCCAGCGCCAACGAGTGGCCATTGGTCGAGCCATTGTTCGCCGGCCCCGCGTATTCTTGTTTGATGAGCCTCTGTCTAACCTCGATGCTTCGCTGCGTGTTCAGATGCGCATCGAATTAGCACGCTTGCATGCCGAGTTGGGTACAACGATGATTTACGTGACCCACGATCAGACTGAGGCCATGACGCTGGGGTCGCGCATCGCAGTCTTCAATCGGGGGCGAATCGAACAGGTGGGCGCGCCAATGGCTTTGTATGAATCCCCAAGCAACGCCTTTGTCGCTGAGTTCCTGGGGACGCCCAAAATCAATCTGCTGACATACTCTTACGATGCCGCCCAGCAGGCGCTGTTCCTAGGGCCCTCGTCGCATCTGTCTCTGACTGAAGTCGGCTTGCGCGCCGACCGACTGCTTCGGGGCGATCGATTGGGCATTCGACCTGAGGGCGTTTCTATCGAAGTGGCTGGGTCTGGCCTGACCGCTGAGGTTGAATTTACCGAGCGACTGGGCGACTCGATGAACGTCTATCTGCGTCTGGCCGAGCAGGGTCAGCCTGTGGTGGCTAAATTGGGACAGGCTGCCTTACCTCTGCGGATCGGACAATCGGTCCGGCTACGTTTTGACCCCGCCCGTCTCTTGGTCTTTGGCGCCGATGGCACTGCGGTCCACCCCTGAAAGGCACTGCAGCAGTAGGCTTGGATCAAATTCGGGCTACGCGTGTCGACTCGCGAGCCACCAACTTGGCCGAAACGGCCACGGCATCAGGGGCTTCTTTGTTGAGCAGTCGAATCATGGCATTTGCCGCCAGAACACCGATTTCGTACACCGACTGCCGCACAGTGGTCAGCGGGGGAATAGTGAAAGCCGAATGAGGTAGATCGTCAAAACCCACCAGCGAGATGTCCTCGGGCACCCGAAACCCTGCATTGCTCAGGGCCAGACGCGCTCCATAGGCCATCTGATCATTCGCGGCGATGACCGCAGAAAAAATTTTTCCGCTTTGCAGCAGCCGATTCATGGCTTTGAAGCCCCCGGATTCCTGAAAATCGCCTTCAGCCAGTAGAGCAGGATCAAAGGATAGTTTTCGCTCACCAAGCTCTGTCTTGAAGCCATCGAGACGCTTCTTTGCATCGCTAT
This sequence comes from uncultured Polaromonas sp., assembly GCA_964488145.1. Classification (GTDB taxonomy): domain Bacteria; phylum Pseudomonadota; class Gammaproteobacteria; order Burkholderiales; family Burkholderiaceae_C; genus Polaromonas. Next base: position 44,893 of record CAZATV010000003.1, on the reverse strand, counting down.
GGTCCAAGGGGCCAGAGATGTAGGCGATGTTTCGATGCCCTAGGCTGATCAGGTGACGCGTGGCAATACGAGAGCCCTCGAAGTTATCGATGTCGATACTGAACAGTTGCGGCCCGCGCACGCTGCGCCCCATCACCACGATGGGCAATTCTTCCGACATCTCCACCAGAGCCTGATCGGGCAGCCGACCTGAAAGGACGATCAGACCGTCGACCTTGCGCTCTTGCAGTAAGGACAGACGCTCAGCCTCTTCCACTTCATTCCAACGCCCACTGGCAAACAGCGGAACGTACTGGTGTTCACGCAAGACATCTTCTATTCCTCGCAAAGCCTCGCCATAGTAAGGACTGTCGATGAACTGGGTCAGCACCCCCACGCTCATGGTACGACCACCAGCCAGACTGCGCGCAGCCGGATCAGGCCGGAACTGCAGCATATCAATGGCATCGTTGACCGCAGCCATTTTGGCGGCGCTGACCCTTGCGGTTCCGTTAAGGATGCGCGAGACCGTGCTGGGTGAGACGCCCGCGAGTTCGGCCACCATGCCCAAGGTGGCTTTTCGCCCCGCTGTCAGCGGACGGATCTTCTGATCGGTGACCGGCGTATCCATAATTTCGAGAGCAGCTTCAGCGCGATGCGGTGCTCTGGGAAGTGGGTGGGCTGATTCGGCTCAGTTGACGGGGAGGAACAGTCATCTGAAATCCGTCGGAGAACTTGACGTCTAAGGGTTGATCTCCAAAATTGTAAGCAACATAGGTTTTCCGTCCGTCCGAGGGCCTGCGAAAAACCGTATGGTTCATGGTGTTGGCCCAAACGCTGGTGTCCGGTGCACCCATGTCTGCCAACGCATGCAGCCAGAAGTAAGTGTGCGATTTGGTTTCGCCCAGTTCAACCGAGCCACGCGGATTCCATTGCGCCAGGGCCTTATCCGGATTCTTGACCGCCAGCACAGATGCAAAGATGTCCTGCCAGATGTCTCTTGGGGTGCCGTCGGACTGACCGGACTTGTCATACGCTTGGCGCTCCTGAACCGCCTGTGTATCCAGCGCTTCCACCCAGGCGGTAGGCAGTTGGGCCAGATAGGTCGATGCTGGCGTAATGGGCAAGAGATTAATGCCCAGAATCTGTCTCGGCTCCTCGGTCCACCAGGTGCTGTAGCCATAGCCTCCGCCAAAAACCATGCTGGCCAGGGGCTTGCGGTAGTCGGGGTGAAAAATGTTTCCGCCCGCGTTAAACCAGTAGTGCAGAATCGAAGAGACCTCGGTGGCATACAGGTACACGCCCAGTGCCTTGAGGGCGGGTTGCCGGGTGACCTCGCCCCACAATGCGACTGCGGCCCAGGCATGAATCGCCTCGGAGGATGATTCCTGATCATTGCCCAGGCCAAAAAACTCGCTGTTGCCGCGAGCCCACGAGTGGCCTTCGTACACATCAAAGTTTCGCAGGAAGGGAAAGTCCACTCGCTTTCTCTGCGTCGTTGCAATATCGCGCACCAAGAGATTGACCATACCTCCCCATTGAGAGGCCGAGGCCCAGTTCGGATCACGCCGGGCCACTTGGGCCGCCGCCATGATCCAATAGCCGTAATGGAAGTGGTGATCATTCATGGCGGAGACGCTGAAGTACTCCTCCGGATAGCCGAGAACAGTTCCTATGCTGGCGTCGTGCGCGAAGTAACTTAGGGCTTTGCCGGAAAACCAGGTTTCCATGCGCTGCTTGAGAATTTTTTCCAGCTCAGCCGCAGTAGCGGCATCGCCTTGCTGTTCAGCAATATTCATCAACTGGGCTACAGCCCCCAGGGCCTTTCCGGTCCAATAGGTGCCATTGCCCATTTTTCCGAACAGGCTGCTAGCGCGTCTGCGGTCTCCAACCAACAATTCAGCCAATTGAGCGGAGGAGGTGTCAACCAGTTTGGGCCACAGAGGTATCAGTCCATTGAAGCGCAGCTCGGTCTCGAATTCATCAGAGGCTGCAACAGTGATCGGCCCGCGGACCGAGGGTAGGGTACCGATGGGGGAAAGCTGCCCTGGCCTGAGCGCCTGCATGTGGTGCGGATAGAGCCCGACCAAGGCTGGCGCCTGCGTGCCGTCCATAGCGCGGGTTTGCGTCAGATAGCGCGTCAACACACGACTGTTGGCCTCGTCATAGTTCCACTGCACCTCGGTGTTATCCACAAATGCAAAGGCCGATCGCGCGTAAATCGCGCGCGTGGCCTCGTCATCCTGAGTCAGCAGTCCTATGGAGAAATATCGGGCCTGTTGTGGCAGCTCCAGCTTGAGTTTGCCGGCCTCAGTCTTGATCTGCGATCCCGCAGGCGTGTAGATGGCATAAAGCCGGTCTCTTGACTGCAGGTAGTGGACTTGCTTGCCCGCCAGGGTTTCAGGCCTTCGCGACGCGGCCTGAACATGCGCATCCAGGGAAATTTCAGCGCCACCTGAACTTAGCTCGAAATAGGCCAGCGGACTTCCGTGCAGGATATGCGTGCGCAGATAGGCCTGATCCTGGCGCATCTCTACGGTGATATTCCAGTCCCCGGCATTTTGCAGACGAGCATCGACAGGCTTGAAGTCTGTCGGCGAAATTCTCAAGTCGGCCGCATGAGGAAAGACAACGGCATACTGACCGGTGCTGCCTTGGGCCCAGTTTTTTAGCAGCGAGATCGGACCGCTTCTTGCTTGCGGTAGACCCATCTCCATGCCTTGGGCCGTAGCCTTGAAGGTCAGGGGATGCGCGTGCAGTACGTCGGACCACTGCCCGTACATGAGCGATGAATACCAGGTGTTGGTCGCCACGGCGCGCTTGAGCATGTCGCCAGACCGAAAAGGAGCGGGCTTGGGCCGGACCGACTCGCCGCTCTTGGGCGCCAGCCAAATACCGCCCGCGCCGACTGGGGCGAGTTGGGGCTGGGGCTGCCCCTGAGCATGGGCCATCATCATGCAGACGCCAGCGAGTATTGCGGCCAGACCGTGCCGCCCGATCCATGGGCTCGCCACGCTCAGAACACCCAGGTCAGACCCGCTGTGGCGCTATGGCCGCTGCGCTTGTAAAGGGGGTTGGCCGCCAGGAAGTTGTTGTTGGGCATGCTCACCGGCGCCGGCCCAATCTTTGAGAAATGGGTGCTGCCCACACCTGCCGTGACGGTCAAGCCCTTGTGAATTTCAGGCACCTTGCGGGCGATGCCGAAATTCAGATGCACCGCCGAATTACTTTGTCCCCACTCAATCGGATTCTTGGAGGAGGCGCGTCCGAAGTAGACCCCGCTGACTGTGTAGGTGTAGGGCTCCCTGTAATGGCTCCAGCCCAGCATGCCGTCAAAGGTGCTGGCCTGGTAGCCGAGGTGTGAACTGCTGACAGGGCCGTAGTTGAAGCCCGGGTCCAGGCCGAAGATACATTCATCTTTTGCACTGCTGTAATTGCAAGAGGCGGCTGAGCCCGACCATTGGCTTCGCCTGATTCCCCAGGTGTACATGTTTTTAGGGTTGGGCCAATGGTTGCCCTGCAGGATGACCACGCTTTGCGACGGCTTGGCAGCGTTGCGGGGCGCTATAGACCAATAGGTCAGGGTGTCCGGGTCACCGATCCATCCCACCAGCGGAGATTTTCCGAAGGCCGTTTGCTTGGCTCCCCTGGCAGACTGAACGATCAGTTCAATCAGATTTTTGCTGTTGGAATATTGAAGGAAAAGTTCAATCGCTTTTGGCTTGGTCGGATTGGGATGGAAGAGCACACCCGAGCTGGTGTAATGATCCCGATCGACATCGCGGGTATTCTTCTTGTCGGTGGCCAAGGTAACCTCGGCGGTCAGTTTGCCTGAGCCGTCTTCGCGCAGGGGAGAAGTCAGTCGCAGCGCCGTGGGAAAGACCCCGAAGCCAGCGCCCGAGTCGGCCCAAGCGCCCGATTGGCCCACCGGGAAACTGAAGGCATCCGAGCGCGACCAGGATCGCGATAGTTGAGTGCCGAACTTCAAGCCGCCAAGATCTGGCCGACTGATGCCTACAAACTTCTCCGTGTAGTCGAGTGCCAACGGGCTGCTGCCGTCCTCCCGGTAATCCACATCGGGCTGCTTGAAGACAGTGCCGGCACTGGCTGAGCGCCAACGATAGGTGAGGCGGGCTTCCAGATTGACTGCTCCGGCGGTCTCGCGTGACCAGCCCAGCGAGAGTTGCTGCATGCTCAGTTCCGAATTGCGTCTGGCTCGGTCGGTTTGACTTTCCGTCGGCTTGGACAGAGCGTTACGGTTATCTATCGTGTAACGAGACTGGTTATCGGGAACCACGTGCACCGGGCTGAGTGCCCTGGACCACTCGTGCTTGGTAAAGCCAGTGATATCAAATTTGCTGCCATCCGGCGCGTCGAAGGTGGCTGCCAGCAGTTGTACGGGCGCTGCCATCAAAAGCAGCACGGTGATCGGAGGCGTGGAGTTCATGTTTCGGTGCCATTCTGGGGTCAAGGGTAGGGGAGCGCCTTGGAATCTTGATGCTTGAAAGCCCTTTCATGATGAAGTGTCCTACGGACGCGCGCCACCGTCAACTGTCCGATTCAGGGCTTGCCCTAGAGAAAACCCTCGTCTTTCGACTGATCTGGTCGCCTGAATTTCACAGGAAAAAATTATTCATTAGCCTTATGCGTGGATCGAATCCCCCGGGCGACATCTGCCAAATTCGTGTTGTTTTCCAAACGGACTCCCGTAACAGTCACTTTAGGGAAAACGACAATAGAAGGATCATTAGGGGCCACTTATCGTGTGGTCTGTGAAATCGCTTTCATACGGCTCTTCTAACGGTTTTTCTCGTTTCTATGGGTTTCGGGCTTGCGCCTGAAATCCGATCTTCGCTTTTCCCAAGGACACCCATGGCCCGCACGCAGCAGCTCGAATTGGATCTTTCCGCAGACTCGAAGATGGTCTCATCGCCCCCGATCCAGGGAGCGCGTGATCAGACTTCGAGCCCTAACGGCAAGGTCGCGCCTAAGAACCTGGAGGATCGATCTTCAGGCAAGAAGCTGGCGAACTTGAAGTCGGCTCTGCGTAAAAGGGCGGAGGAATCAGAGGCGCAGCAGGATCTGGCTGCTCAAGAAATTGAGCATCGGTTCCTGGGCGATGGGATGCAATGGGCGCTGGCGCCCGATGAACCAACGACCCTCAATGTTGCTGGCTCGGTGACGGACTTAGGTGCGCCCGTACAGCTGGCGCAACTGGAGCTGCCAAGCCTTCCAGCCACCCCAGGCGCCGCAGCACCTTCCACGGCAGCCGCGGGCGCAGGTGGCTTGGGCGGTTTGGGAGGCGTATTCGGCGGGCTCGCGAGTCTCGGTTTGGCTGCCGGTGGCGGCGGTGGCGGCAAATCGGCGGGTTCATCGAGCCCGGTGATCATCGCCAGCCCAACCACGTCGGCCCCGACGCCTACAGCGCCAGCCAGTGATGTAATTTCGCTTTTCAGTGACAGCTACAGCAACGTACCGGTCAGCAACTGGAATCCGCGCTGGGGTGGCGAAAACAGTGATCTGACCGACGGACCGGCGATCAACGGTAACAACGTCAAGCGGGTGACCAATCTTTCCTATCAAGGCGTGGAAATCGCAGCTTTGACGGGAGGGGTGGCCACCTCTGGTGTGCTGGATGTGTCAGCCAAGGGTTATCTGCATATCGATTACTGGCTGGAGCAAGCAGGCTCTTTCAGCCTCAAGTTGGTATCGAAGGACGGCGTGGCAAATTCCAGGGAGGATGTGGTCAAGCTCGCAGGTGAGGCTGGTTGGAACAGCATTGATATCAACTTGGCTCAGTTTGATCTGGTGGATCTGGACAAGATTATTCAGCTGGTTTTTGTCAGCGGCGGTGTCAGTGGTACTGCAACTAACTTCCACTTTGACAATGTGTACTTTAGCGACAGTTACTCCGCAGCCCTCAACGGTCGACTGGTCAACGGCTACATACAAAACGCCGAAATCTTCCAGGATATGGACGGAGACGGTCTTCTCTTCAACAACCGAGACAACGTCGTGGACCCGGGCGAGGAGCCTTATGCGCTCACCGACGAATTTGGTGGGTTCCAGCTGGTTGGAGCCGTACCGGGCGGCGGATCGCTCATTGCCAACCCCACGGCGAACACGGTGGACACATCAACGGGTCTGAGGGTCACCAGTGTCTTTAAGGCACCGGCTGGAGCCTCGGTGATTTCTCCACTGTCCACTCTGCTCGAAGCGGGTAGTCAGAGTGGGCTAACGGAGTTGGAGTTGAAAACGGCCTTTGGTATTGATCCCAGCGTAAACCTGCTGGCCTTCAATCCGGTGAAGGCCATTGAAGATGCGGCTGTTTCTGGAGATTTGGCTGCTGCCAATGTGGCGCTCAAGCTGAAGGCGGCCAATGTCAGCGTCTCCAACCTGATGGACGTGGGCAGTAGTCTGATCCAGGGCGCAGCCTCCTTGTCCACGGACGCTTCAGCCGCGGTCGTTAGCAGTTTGGTCGGAATCATTCAGGCGTCGCAGGCCCCCCTCGATCTGGCCAGCGATACAGCAGTGCAGTCGATTCTCACCCAGGCTGCAAGTTCGGCAGGCCTGACTACCACGAGCCTGACTGCCGTGATCACCAGCGCTGCGGAAAAATTGTCCGATGCCACCGCTGCCTTGAATGCGCAGAGCACGGTGAACGACGCTTCAGACGTGATGGCGAAGTTAACCAACATGGCTAAGGTTGAGAAGGCTATACAGTCCACCATTTCTGAATCTGTTAAAGCAGTCGCGGAGAACCCGGCCGATGTGGCTGATCTCAGCGGCATTGACCTCGAGAACACCATCGATAACGCCGTCGTCACGGTCCAAACCTTCAAGACGCTCAGTTTTGAGGCGGCAGAGAACGTAACGCTGACCGCATTCAATGGCGCAACGGCAGTGGTGCAGTCCCTCTCGGGCAATACGGTGGTCAAGGTCATCAAGCCGGCGGGCGTGGCCGACCTGTATTCGGCCTCGGGCGTGAGCCTCTCGACCGCTTCCAAGACAGTAGCCGGTGTGGCCGAGCCCATGAAAGTTCTGGCACCTCTGGACCTGGTTTCGGAGGACAGGCTTGGGATGTGGGTGCATTCGACCCGCGCCGGAACCACCGTCACCCTGGAGGCGGGTGATTCGAGTAGTGGCGGCTGGCCCAATGACGGGAACTTCGTCGCGACCCGCGCCATTACCACCAAAGCGGGATGGGAGTACCTGACTTTCGACTTCGCCAATCCCATTGAACGCTACGTTACTGAGGGCAATCCGGGCGGCGCAGTTCCTACGGCGACGCGAGTCAAGAGCGGCGTCACATATGACATGCTCAGTGTGTTTTTTGATCTAGGTCAGTCCAAGGGCTCGGATCAGGTGTACTACTTTGACCAGTTGGGGTACCTCACTGCCACTCCAGGCAACGCCCCACCAGCCATCGCCTCAGAGGTGGCGCCGGCGATTCCAGCTGGCTACACCTTAGCTTGGTATGACGAATTCGGCGGTGATCTTGCCACCGCAGCCAATGCGACTAGGTCATCGGTTAATTCAAGCGTTTGGGCTTCCGAGCAGGGCCGCGGCCCAAATAACGACGGTTGGGGCAATGACGAGTCGCAGACTTATACCAACTCAATCGATAACGCCTTTGTGCAAAACGGAGCCTTGCACATTGTTGCCGACAAGACCGGCAGCAGCATCACCTCTGCACGACTGAAGTCGCTCCCGGACGTCGGCCCCAATGCCTATGTGGAAGTTCGGGCCAAGGTGCCGGTGGGACAGGGCGCCTGGCCGGCCGCCTGGCTGCTCGGCCAGGGGCAGTGGCCCGACACCGGCGAAATTGACATCATGGAGTGGTCGTCAGCCTATTTCAATCCCAGCCAGACGCAGTCGGCGCTGCATTTCAGAGGTCAAAACAATCCCGAGGGTAATCTGCCCGCATGGACCTACGGCAACACCCAGAAAAAGGGTATCACCACCCTGGGCACACCGGTCACCGAATTCCACACTTACCAGGTTTGGTGGACGCAGGACTCCATTCGTTTTGGCGTGGACTCTAACAGCGACAACGCCTACTACACCTATACCAAGCCCGCCAACGCCACATCCGCCAACTGGCCCTTCACCGGCCCGATGGATTTGATCCTCAACTTGGCTATTGGTGGAACGCTGGGCGGCACGGTGCCTTCTGTTAATTTTGACTATGAGATGGTGGTCGATTGGGTGCGGGTGTATCAGGGGCCCTCATCACCGCCTACGGACCGGCAGTTGTTCTCTAGCACGGCTGCATCAGGGGATTTTGC
>CAZATV010000003.1:0-36526 GCA_964488145.1 uncultured Polaromonas sp. | reverse complement strand
CTGACCAGTTCACGTTTTACTTTACGGATATTGAGCTGCTGCTTGAAGTGCCGCCACCACCGCCTACGGACCGGCAGTTGTTCTCTAGCACGGCTGCATCAGGGGATTTTGCGACGCAGTTTGCGGGCGTTGATTCCTTTGGGAACGGGGCGACATTCAATTTTTCCAATGCAGTCGATCCGAGTGGCAGCTACAGCCGTGTTGGATCTGTGGTGTCGGGCGAGGGTTATGCCAATGATGTGAACGTTGCGTTTGCGGCATTTACGGCGCTCGGTGCTGGCTTTGCGAACGGTTACGAGGCCTTCAGCATCAAGGTGCGCAACACACCCAATGGCCGTCTGGAGGTCAAGCTCTTCGGTGGTGGGACTGGCCAGGACAGTGTGGCTAATATTGAGTTGGCAAGCTATGTGGGGGCGACGAATCTGGGCAATGGGTGGTACGAGGTGGTCATCCCGTTTGCCGAGTTCACCAATCCGAACAAGGTTGCCAGTCACTCGGGCTATCTCATTGGTATGCCCAATGACAACGGTGCTGACCAGTTCACGTTTTACTTTACGGATATTGAGCTGCTGCTTGAAGTGCCGCCGATCTTTTCTGCGCTGGATTTTTCTGGCAGTGGTTATCTGTTCAGTGGATTTGACGGAGCCAGTGCCAGCGTGATAGCCGATCCGACGGTTGGAGCAGCTGAAGGCAACAAGGTGGTGAGCTACACGGAGCTAGCTAGTGCGAAGCACTATGCTGGGGCGAGTCTGGGTCTGGACAGTGCGTACTCTGTGGATCCGATTCCGTTTGATGTGGCTGCTGGCGAGACGGTGATCACGGCGCGGGTCTATGTTGACAGCTTATATGGTGTGGGTAAGGTGGTGCGGATGCAGGTGGCCGATACGGCTGGCACCAACGATGCGAACTATGTTGAGGCACAGGCGACGACGACTCAGGCGGGATGGAACACCCTGGTGTTTGATTTTTCGCAGCCGGTTTCGCGGTATGTGGCGGCGCAGGGTGGCAATGCGACGACGCAACTGGCCAGTGGCGTGACCTACGACAAGATCAGCCTGTTCATTGACTGGGACAACGGTTACGCCTGGGATGGTGCTGGTGTAGGCACGCCCCCGACGCAGGACCGGACGTACTACATTGATGATGTTACGTTTGTTGGGTTTACAGTTCTTGGCTAGTTGGTAAGGGCGGGGATTATCAATGAGTGGTTGGGTTGGGATGTAAGGGTTGTAGAGTCTCGCACGGTGATACTTTTCTCCCCTTCGACCTTGCTTCCTGCTGTCCCGTCCCGCCCCCGCCGCCCGGGCGACATCGGCAGCACCCATGCCCGTTTCGGCTGACAGGCGCCCGAGGGCGGCCTGATCGAGCATGTGCGTTTGCTGCCGGCAGTCGAGCATACCGATTGGCGTGAGGCATTGAAAGTTACTTAACGCAGACCCGGACAGGGTGGCTGCTTGTCGCGGTTTTGGGCCACAGCTGTGGCGCTGCTGGGACAGCGACGGACCTGCATTTTGATAATCTGTACTTCGGTGGTAGACCCGCCAGGCCTGTAACCTCAGCGTCTATACGATGAGAGCTTTCAGGGAGGCAATGTTCAGAATATTGGATTCTGTGTCCCTCACCTCATGGAGGAGACTGCCTCCTGGAATTGCGGCATCGACGCGGCCAACCATCTGCCCGTCCACCCCTTCGGGTGCCCTAAAATCACGATTTCGTCCAAATCTCGCGAATAAAAAGGCGGACCGCGGTTCGCCTTTTTCGCATCACGGGCTTTGCCCAGGCCCGACAATCCATTCTGCACCCCCTCCGCAGTTTCCCCAGGGATAGGATCATGTTCGATTTCATTCGTAAGCACACCAAAATCACGATGGGGCTGCTGTTTTTGCTCATCGTGCCCTCTTTTGTGCTGCTCGGTCTCAACGACTATGGTCAACCCGAGGCCAAGAAGGTGGTGGCCGAGGTCGACGGGCGTGAGATCACGCAGGCCGAATGGGACGCGGCGCACCGGCAGGAGGTTGACCGTCTGCGGGCCCAGATGCCGGGTCTGGACATCAAGATGCTGGACAGCCCTGAGGTCAAGTACGCCACCCTGGAGCGTCTGGTGCGTGAGCGGGTTCTGTCAGCAGCGGCTGAAAAGCTCCACCTGACGGCCAGTAACAAAAAGTTGGCCGACGAGCTGCAGTCCAACCCGCAAATTGCCATGCTGCGAAAGAGCGATGGCACCCTGGATATGGATCGCTACAAGCAGTTGCTGAGCGCGCAGGGCATGAGCCCCGAAATGTTCGAGGCCAGTGTGCGCTCCGAGATGTCCATGCGGCAGGTTCTGATGGGTGTGGTTGGCACCGGCTCGGCCGCCCATTCGGTGGCCGATGCGGCCCTGGCGGCTTTCTTTGACCGTCGCGAGGTACAACTGGCGCGATTGAAGCCCACTGATTTCCTCAAAGGGTTGGAGCCCTCTGTTGCCGACCTCGAGCAGTTTCACAAGGCCAAGGCCGATCTATTCATGGTGCCTGAACAGGCCAGCGTGCAGTATCTGGTGCTCGAGGCGCAGGCCCTGAGCCGTTCAATACAGGTTAGTGACGCCGACCTCAAGGCCTACTACGAACAAAACCGGCAAAAGCTCGCTGGTCAGGAGGAGCGACGTGCCAGCCATATCCTGATTAACGCGCCCCAGGGCGCTTCGGCTGCTGAGCGTGAGGCGGCCAAGGCCCGTGCTTCGGACCTTTTGGCCCAGGCACGCAAGGCGCCTGATAGCTTTGCAACCCTGGCCCGTAAACATTCACAAGACGGTGGCTCGGCCGAGCGCGGCGGCGACCTCGATTTCTTTGCTCGCGGGGCCATGGTCAAGCCCTTTGAAGAAGCTGTCTTTGCGCTGGCCAAAGGGCAGGTCAGTGACCTGGTCGAGACTGAGTTTGGCTTTCACATCATTCGGCTGACTGATATCCGGGCTCCGAAGCAGCGCAACTTTGAGGAGATGAAGGACGAACTGGCTGCCGAGGTGCGCAAGCAGCTGCTGCCCAAGAAGTTCGCTGAGGCGGCCGAGCAGTTCAGCAATCTGGTCTATGAACAAGCGGACAGCCTCAAACCGGCCGCCGACAAACTTGGTTTGCAGATCCAAAGCGTTGATCAGGTCGGACGCAATGGTGTGCCAGGGGGCAAGGGTCCCTTGAATCATCCCAAGCTGCTGGCGGCATTGTTTTCGGCCGATGCGCTTGAGAAGAAGAGAAACACCGAAGCGATCGACATCGGTTCGGGCGTGCTGGTGTCTGCCCGAATCGTCAAACACAGTCCGGCGCGGCAGCAGACCCTGGAGGAGGCCGGCGGCCGCGTCCGGGCGCAGTGGCTGGCGGACCGCAGCGCCGAGTTGGCGCGCCAAGAGGGTGCCCGGCAGCTTGCGCTTTGGCAAAAGCAACCCGACCAGGCCAAGCTGCCCGAATCCTTCGTCCTCTCCCGTGAGGAGCCAGCCCGAGTCCCGACGCCCGTGTTTAACGCGGCCATGCGGGCCGATCCGGCTGCCCTGCCTGCTTTCAAGGGAGTGGATCTTGGGCCTGAGGGATATGCCATTGTGAAAGTTACACAGGTTCTGCCCCGCAAGGAGCGTGCTCCCCAGGAGCTGAGTCAGGCGAGGGCCCAGTACACCCAATGGTGGTCAAATGCTGAAGGCCAGGCCTACTATAAGACGCTGCAGGAGCGCTTCAAGGTCAAATTCCTGGTCGCCAAACCGGTCTCAGCGAAGGGCTGAGACCGCGCGCTCGCTGAATCTGCAGGTGCGACGCGAGGCCGGCCTTATAATTTACCCCCTACGGTGGCTGTAGCTCAGTTGGTAGAGTCCAGGATTGTGATTCCTGTCGTCGTGGGTTCGAGTCCCATCAGCCACCCCACCTCATAGCCCGACAAGCCCGCTGAGCGGGCTTGTTTTTTGAGTTGCGCAAACGCTCGGCCTGTCCCGCGACCGGCGTTCTTGCTGGCGGCGACGGTTGTGAGCCTCAGCTCGAGGGGCCGGCCTTCTTGCTGGGCTGACGCGCAGCCATCAGGTGTCGCCCCATGGTTTCCAGGTAGACCTGTCCCACCGGGCCCACGACCAGCCGCTTAACGCGGCGGTCTCCGCTGACATGATCGAGGCCAAGATAGGTCTTGTTACGCAGCCTCATCAAGCGCTTGTGCAAGGTCGCCGGTGAGCCCAAGTGGGTTAGGGCAATGGCCTGACGAACCGTCATGGGCGCTCCCACCGCCCAGCGAAGGATGATCAGTTCGAGCAGCGCCTTTTCGTTTGCGTCTATCGCTTCTCCGTCGATCGCTCGCGCCTTAGCCGCAGTTTGCGCTTCCAAGGCCAGGAAACGCACATAGGCTCGTGAATAGGGCGAAGTCAAAGCCTCGCCCTCCGATATGGCAGTGGCGTCTACCACCTCGGCGGGCGCCGCAGTGGAGGGCGTTATGGGGTCTTCCTTCCCTTTTCGCTTGGATCTGCTGGCTTTGCCAGTCGCCTGCGCCTTGGACTTTCGGCTGGGCCGGATCAGTTCCAGCAAACCAGTCCCCTTGATCATTGATGGATCCATGCTCATGGCACTCTTCCTTTCCAAAAGGGCACAGCAACCTCGGCGTTGCGGTCTTGGGTGCACCGTTGGCCAAACTCACCTCGTTCACCAAGGCTTTTTCGGAAAAAAGCCGCAGTAGGCCAGTCCGCGCCCAGTTGCCGCGTTGTTTGACATTTGTTGTAAGTTTACAATTTTTTAAAATCGAGTGACAAGATGCGTCTGGTTCAAATTCGGGTTAACACTGACCTCCCTCACCCCCTAACAGGCTTGCCGTAGTGATGGGAAGTTGGAGGGGAATTGGGGCCGGCAGTGCCCCAGAGTCAGCCCCCAGGCGATCCCCAGGATTCACTGGGCTGATGCCTTGCCTCCGTGGCCGGTGGCCCCGGTGCGGAAGAAGGGCATTGATGAGGGGGCGGCTTAGAATCGATCTATGAAAATACTCATCAGCAATGACGATGGCTATCAAGCGCCGGGTATCGTGGCGCTGGCTGAAGCTCTGGCCCAAATTGCCGATGTGGATGTGATCGCGCCGGAGCACAACAACAGTGCGAAATCCAATGCCTTGACCTTGCATTCGCCCCTGTATGTGCACACGGCCGGCAACGGTTTTCGGTACGTCAATGGCACCCCTGCCGACAGCGTACACATTGCCCTGACGGGCTTGTTGGGCTACCGACCGGATTTGGTGGTTTCGGGCATCAATAACGGGGCCAACATGGGCGATGACACCATTTATTCGGGGACGGTGGGCGCGGCTATGGAGGCTTATCTTTTCGGCATTCCGGCCATCGCTTTTTCCCAGACCGAAAAGGGTTGGGCGCATCTGGAAGCTGCGGCCCAAAGGGCGCGCGCTCTGGTCGAGCAGCTCACCCCCGAAATTGAGGCGCTGGGCCGCAGTCCCGAGGCCGCTCCCTGGCTGCTGAACGTGAACATTCCAACTTTGCCGGCAGACCAAATCCGGGAGGTGAAGGTGGTACGTCTGGGGCGGCGACATGCCGCCGAGCGGGTGATCACACAGACCAGTCCGCGTGGGGAGACCATGTACTGGATTGGCAGCGCGGGGCCGGCTAAGGACGAGGGCGAAGGCACGGATTTCCACGCTACGCGTCAGGGCCATGTGGCGCTAACCCCTTTGCATGTGGACCTGACCGAGCACCAGCGCCTGTCCTGGTGGCGCCAGCGTGTGACGGCATGACGCGCAAGCCTGGCAGCGGGTCCGGGCCAGCGCCCGCGAGGCCGGGTTTTCCGGCGCGCTTGGCGTCCTCCAGCGTGGCTGCGAACAAGCCCGTGGCCAAGCCGGCAGCCCGAACGGTTGCACCGGCGGGCGTGGGATTGGACTCACTCGCTGTGCGCGCTGGCATGGTGCGGCGCTTGGAGGCTCAGGGCATCGTCTCGACCGAAGTGCTGCAAGCCCTTTCGCAGGTCGAGCGCCACCGCTTCGTCGATTCGGCGCTGGCGGGGCAGGCTTACGAGGATACGGCGCTTCCCATCGGATTGGGCCAAACGATTTCCAAGCCCAGCGTGGTGGCGCGTATGCTGGATTTGCTGGTGCAGGGAAGGGCGCTACCGCTGGGCCGCGTGCTAGAAATCGGCACCGGGTGCGGCTATCAGGCTGCGCTGTTGTCGAAGTTGGCCGCTGAGGTTTACAGCATTGAGCGCCTGCGGGGGCTGCATGAAAAGGCCCGCGACAACTTGCGGACGCTTCGGCTGGCCAACCTGCATCTTCTGTTGGGGGACGGCATGCAGGGCTATGCGCGGGGCGCGCCGTATGCTGCGATCATTGCGGCTGCGGGAGGTCGCGAAGTGCCGGCCGCGTGGACGGAGCAGTTGGCTCCCGGTGGTCGTTTGATTGCTCCGGTTGAGCGTGAGGACGGCGCACAGTCCCTGGTGGTGATTGACCATACCGGTTCCGGGCTGCGGCATTCTGTACTCGAGTCGGTGCATTTCGTCCCCCTAAAATCCGGTGTTCTTTGATTGAAGGGTGCGCTGGGTGATGAAGTCGTTTCTGAAAGCTGTTGCGACGGTTATCGCCGTTTGTGCCCTGGGGGCCTGTTCTTTCCGGTCCCCCATTCCGGCGCCGGTAGAGGATCGGGCGCCAAGCCGCGCCCCTTCGAGGCCGGCTCCCACGGTTTCATCATCAGCGCCAGCCGCGCCCCAGGCGGCTTCGGCCCCGGCCCGGGCCGTGCCATCGGCCGAGCCGGCCAAGCCGCTGCGTGGGCTTGAAAACGCTGGAAAGCCGGGCTACTACACCGTGCAGCGCGGTGACACGCTGGTGCGTATCGCTCTTGATCACGGGCAAAACTGGCGAGACGTAGCGCGCTGGAATCAAATTGACAACCCCAATCTGATTGAAGTTGGCGAGGTGCTGCGTGTGGTTCCCCCCCCTGGTGAGCCGGCAGTTGTAGTTGCTCGGCCCGCACCATCCCCTTCGGTCACGGGGCAACCGCTTCCGCCCCTGGGCCGACCAGCTCCCGCCGCACAACCGGCTTCACCCCAAGCCGGCTCGCCGCCACCGGCTGCTGCGCCACCCAGCTCGCCCTCGGCTTCTCCCGATGACCTGGCCTGGATCTGGCCCGCCCAGGGTAATACCGTGGGGAGCTTTGACGAAATCAAGAACAAGGGCATCGATATCGCCGGCAATGCCGGCGACCCGGTGCTGGCCGCCGCTGACGGGCGGGTGGTCTATGCAGGCTCGGGTTTGCGTGGTTATGGCAATCTGATCATCATCAAGCACAATAACACCTACCTCACGGCTTATGCCCATAACCGCATCTTGCTGGTCAAGGAGGATCAGGCGGTACGGCAGGGACAGAAAATCGCGGAGATGGGCAACACCGATGCGGAGCAGGTCAAGCTGCACTTTGAAATCCGCCGACAGGGCAAGCCGGTTGATCCGACGCGCTACCTGCCCTCGCGCTAGGCGACGAATGAAGTCGCCCCGGAGGGCGCGGCTTCCATCAGGCTTTAATGGGCCGGATGCGGGGGGCGTGAAAGGCCCGGTGCATGGACAAAAGGTGCAGGAGCGCCGCCCTCGGCGCGGTGGGCCCTGAATCAGTCGGTCGCTGCCATGGGCGCTGTAGCCTTCTCAATCGCCTCGCTCAGTTCTAGCCAGCGTTCTTCCATCTCCTCAATGTCCTGCAAGATGGCTTTGAGCAGCTTGCCGTTTTCAGCCAGCGCCGGGGCGCTGGTGCTGCTGGCCATGAGTTCCTGCAACCGCAATTGTTCGGCCTGGGCTTTTGAGAGGCGATCTTCGAGTCCCTGCAACTCTTTCTTCAGGGGCCGCAGCGCGGCTTGTTGCTGCTGCTGAACCCACTTGGCCTGCTTGCGTTGTTGCCCGGCTGAGCTGCCTTGATCTGCCGGGCGGCTTCGAGCCTGCTCGCGCTGCCGTCGGGCTTGTTCAAGCAGGTAGCGCTGGTAGTCGTCCAGATCGCCCTCGAAAGGCTGCAGGGCGCCACCGGCCACCAGCCAGAATTCATCGCAGACCGATCGCAGCAGGGCGCGGTCATGGCTGACCAGCATGACGGTGCCTTCAAACTCATTGAGAGCCACCGCTAACGCCTGTCGAGTGGCCAGGTCTAGGTGGTTGGTGGGCTCGTCCAGAAGCAGTAGGTTGGGGCGCTGCCAGACCAGCATGGCCAGGACCAGGCGCGCTTTTTCGCCGCCACTCATGCTGCCTACGGGCTGGCGCATCATGTCACCGCCAAAGTTGAATTGGCCCAGGAAATTGCGCAGATCTTGTTCGCGCGCCTCCTGGCCATCGGGGCGGGTGGTGGCCGTTTCCCGGGCCAGTGTGATCATGTGCTGCAGGGGGTCTTCATGGAGCCTGAGCACATCGAGTTCCTGCTGCGCAAAGTAACCGATCACCAGCCCCTTACCCTCGACCACGCGTCCGGCGCGCGGGGCCAGGGTGCGGGCAATGGTCTTGACCAAGGTGGACTTGCCCTGTCCATTGGCTCCCAGAATGCCAATACGCTGACCGGCCAGCACGGACTGACGGATATTGCGCACGATCACTCGCTCGCTTTGCCCATCCTGAGTGGACGGATAGCCTACGCTGACGTCCTGCAGGCTGAGCATGGGGTTGGGCAGACTTGCAGGGGGCCTGAAGCTGAAGCTGAAGTCAGCTTCGGCGAGCAAGGGCGCAATCTTGTCCATGCGCTCGAGGGCCTTGATCCGGCTTTGTGCTTGCTTGGCTTTGGTGGCCTTGGCCTTGAATCGATCGATGAATTTCTGCAAGTGCGCTATTTGATCCTGCTGCCTCGCGTAGGCCGCCGCCTGTAGTGACATTTTTTCGGCGCGCTGCGTTTCAAACTGGCTGTAGTTGCCAGAGTACCGATGCAACTGGCCTTGTTCGATGTGCAGGGTATTGCGGGTGACCGCATCTAAAAACTCGCGGTCGTGGCTGATGACGATCAACGTGCCCGGATAGCGTTGAAGCCAGGCCTCAAGCCAGACCAGGGCATCGAGGTCGAGGTGGTTGGTCGGCTCATCGAGCAGTAACAGATCGGAGGGGCACATCAGCGCCCGGGCCAGTTGCAGGCGCATGCGCCATCCGCCAGAAAAACTGTTGACGGGTTGGTCGAGTTCGGCCACTGAAAAACCCAGCCCCAAAATAAGCGCCTGCGCCCGCGCGTGGGCATCGTGGTCGCCGGCATCGTGAAGCCGCACGAAAGCCTGCGCGATGCGCTCGCCATCGTCGCTGTCCTGGGCCTCTTGCAATTGGCCCCGAGCCTCCATAAGCCGCGCATCACCGGCCATTACAAAGTCCGTAGCACTTTGATCGGTTTCGGGCATGTCCTGCGACACCTGCGCCAGTTGCCACTGCAGCGGCAGGCCGATTTGCCCGCCATCTTCGGTCAGGGTGCGGTTGAGCAGGGCAAACAGACTGGACTTGCCCGCGCCATTTCGACCCACCAGCCCAAGCTTCTCACCAGGGTTGAGGGTGGCGTTCGCGCCGTCAAGCAGCAGTTTGCTGCCCCGTCGCAGCACCAGATTCTTCAGGCTGATCATCGCTTGGAATGGGTCGGAAAGGCTGCCAGCAGTTGCTCGCGCTCGAGCAATAGAACTTGGTCGCTACCGGCGCTGGTTTCGAGCCAGACCGGCGCAAGATCGGGAAAGGCCTGTTCAAAATGCTCGCGTTCGTGTCCGACCTCCAGCACCAGAATGGATTTTTCGCGCATGCGCGAACCTGCCTCTCGCAGCAGGATACGGATGAAGTCCATGCCGTCCTGGCCCCCGGCGAGCGCCAGTTCAGGCTCGGCACGAAACTCCGGTGGCAGGCGGGCCATACTGGCCGCGTTGACATAGGGCGGGTTACAAAGAATCAAGTCGTAGGGCCCTTCGCACTGGCTCAGGCCATCGGATTGAAGGAGCCGTATGCGATCGCTCAAGCCATGCTGATCCACATTGATGCGCGCTACAGCCAGCGCATCTGCGCAGAGATCGGCGCCTTCGACCTGGACCTCAGGGTAGGTCAGGGCGGCAATCACGGCCAGGCTGCCGTTGCCGGTGCACAGGTCGAGCACCCGGCGGGTTTGCTCACCCAGCCACAGGTCCAGGGTGGCATCGGTCATCAATTCAGCAATGAAGGAGCGCGGGATGATGGCCCGCTCGTCGACATAAAAGGGCAGGCCGACCAGCCAGGCCTGGCGTGTCAGGTAGGCGGTCGGGCATCGCTCTTCGATGCGACGGCGCACCAGGGCCTGCACCCGGGCTTGTTCGGACTCAGACAGGGATCGCGCACCCAGAGTCTGCAGATCGCTGTCCAGCGGCAGTTCCAGCGCCCAGAGCACCAGCCAGGCCGCTTCGTCAAAAGGATCCTGAGTGCCCTGGCCAAGGCCGTGACCGGCATCGATACCCGCAGCCTGCAACTGCGCCGCCACCGCTTCGACGAGCGGCAACAAGCGCGCCCGACTCATACCGAGGCCAAGCGCTCGAGCACGCCCTTGTAGATGTCCTTGAGCGGCTCGATATCGGCCAGCGCAACATGCTCGTCGATCTTGTGAATGCTGGCATTGATCGGCCCGAACTCCACCACCTGCTCGCAAATCCGGGCAATGAAGCGGCCATCGCTGGTGCCGCCGGTGGTTGAGAGTTCAGTGTCCACGCCGGTTCGTGCTTTGATGGATGCGCGCATCGCCTCGACCAGGCTGCCCTGGGGGGTGAGAAAAGGTTCGCCGCCCAACGTCCAGGCGAGTTCGTGCTCTACCCCGTGGCGCTGCAAGACGGATACCAGGCGCTGCTTGAGCTGGTCAGCGGTCGATTCGGTGCTGTAACGGAAGTTGAAGTCCACCACCAACTCGCCTGGGATGACATTGGTCGCGCCGGTACCGCCGTGGATGTTGGACACCTGCCAGGTGGTAGGCGGAAAGTGGGCGTTGCCGTCATCCCAGGAGGTGTGCGCCAATTCAGCCAGGGCTGGCGCAAAGATATGGATGGGATTTCTCGCCAAGTGGGGGTAGGCGATGTGGCCTTGTACCCCCTTGATGCGCAACCGTCCGCTGAGCGTGCCGCGTCGACCGTTTTTGATCATGTCTCCCAGTTTCACAACGCTGGTCGGCTCTCCCACGATGCAATAGTGCAGCGGCTCGCCACGCGCGTGCAGTTCCCGAACCACCACCGCCGTGCCGTCCCTGGATGGACCTTCTTCGTCACTGGTGAGCAAAAAGGCGATCGATAGGTCAGGCTGGGGATGTGCGGCCAGAAACTCCTCGCAGGCCACCACCATCGCCGCCAGCGAGGTTTTCATGTCGGCCGCCCCCCGGCCATAGAGCTGACCGCCGCGATGACTCGGCACGAAGGGTGCGCTGCTCCATTGCTCGAGCGGACCGGTGGGGACCACATCGGTATGCCCGGCAAACACCAGAGTACGTGAGTCCGGACGGCCCGCCCGGCGCGCCCAGAGGTTGCTGACCCGAAAATCAGCCGGTCCGCTGTCCAGACGCTCGCAGGCAAAGCCCAGGGCGGCAAGACGGTTGGCAATGAGCTCCAGACAGCCGCCGTCCTCGGGAGTGACCGAGGCACGACTGATCAACTCTTCAGTGAGCTCCAGCGTGGGGTTCATGGGGCGTGCGCTTGCAGACTCAGTCGCGCAACAAGTCATTGAGGCTGGTGGTGGCCCGTGTTTTGGCATCGACCCGCTTGACAATCACGGCGCAATACAGGCTGTACTTACCGCCGGCTTTGGGCAGATTGCCCGAAACCACCACGGAGCCGGCCGGCACGCGACCGTAGGTCACCGTGTCGTTCTCACGGTCGTAGATGGGCGTACTCTGCCCGATATACACGCCCATGGAGATGACCGAGTTTTCTTCGACGATCACCCCTTCAACGACCTCAGAGCGAGCGCCGATGAAGCAGTTGTCCTCGATGATGGTGGGGTTGGCTTGCAGCGGCTCAAGCACGCCGCCCAGGCCCACGCCACCGGAAAGATGAACGTTGCTGCCCACTTGGGCGCAGCTGCCCACCGTGGCCCAGGTGTCCACCATGGTGCCCTCGCCAACCCAGGCACCGATGTTGACGTAGCTGGGCATGAGGATGGCGCCCTTGGCGATGTAGCTGCCGCGCCGCGCCACTGCTGGCGGCACCACGCGTACACCGGCGGCGCGCATTTGCTCGGCGTCGAGATGGGAAAACTTGGTTTTGACCTTGTCGAAAAAGCCCAGGTCGCCCGCCCGCATGATCTCGTTGTCGTTGAGGCGAAACGACAGCAACACGGCTTTCTTGATCCACTGATGCACCGTCCACTGTCCGACGGCCTCGCGGGTGGCCACCCGCAGGCTGCCGTTGTTGAGTTGGCCAATCACGCTGTCGACTGCGTCGCGAATATCCTGCGGCGCGTTGCCGGGTGAGAATTTGCTGCGATCTTCCCAGGCCGCGTCGATAAGGGATTGCACAGAGGATAGGTTCATGATGAGAGAGTCTTCGTTTGAATGAATTGCACGATCCGCTGGGCTGCCTGCAGGCATTCCTGTACGTCGGCGACCAAGGCCATGCGAACGCGACCCGAGCCGGGGTTGGACGGCTGGCCATCAGGGCCCTGCGCTTGCCGCCCCAGGTAGCTGCCGGGAAGCACCACCACATTGTATTGAGCCAGCAGTTGTTGCGAGAACTCGGTATCCGAGCCCTCAAAGACTGAGGGCACGGCCGCCCACAGGTAGAAGCCGGCATCGGGCAGCTTGACGTCCATAACACTTTGAAGCAGCGGCGTAACCTGGGCAAATTTGTCGCGATAAAGCTGCCGATTGAGCCTGACATGCTCTTCGTCGTCCCAGGCGGCCCGACTGGCTGCCTGCACCACCGGACTCATGGCCCCGCCGTGGTAAGTGCGATAGAGGAGGAATTTCTTCAGGATGTCCGCATCCCCGGCTGCAAAACCGGAACGCAGCCCCGGAACGTTACTGCGCTTGGACAGGCTGGTCAAAATTACCAGACGCCGAAAGTCCGTGCGCCCAAGCAGCCAGGCGGCCTGCAGCCCACCCAGTGGGGCTTCGTCGCGAAAGTAAATTTCGCTATAGCACTCGTCGGAGGCAATGACAAAGCCAAAGCGATCGCTGAGTTCGAACAGCAAGCGCCAGTCTTCCAGACCCATGACTGCGCCCGCCGGGTTGCCAGGCGTGCAGACGAATAACAGTTGTGTCTTGGCCCACACGGACTCGGGAATGCGCGCCCAATCAATGCCAAAGTTCAGCGCGGGCTCGCTCGGGGCGTAATGCAGTTCGGCGCCGGCCAGCAGGGCAGCGCCCTCGTAGATCTGGTAGAAGGGATTGGGCACCACCACGGTGCAGGGCCGGCTGCTGTCGATGACCGTTTGCGCCAGCGCAAACAAAGCTTCGCGCGAGCCGTTGACCGGCAATATCTGCTGCTGAGCGTCGATGCTGACCTGATATCGGCGGGCGACCCAGCCTGCCATCGCCTGCCTGAGGGCCGGTTCACCCGCGGTGCTGGGATAGACCGCCAGAGAGCCCAGGGCGCCGGTAAGGGCTTGCTGGATCAGTGGGGGCGTGGCGTGGCGTGGCTCGCCGATTCCCAGGCTGATCGGAGGGTAGGCGGGATTGGGCGTGATGCCGGCATGGAGCTGACGCAGCCGCTCGAAGGGGTAGGGCTGCAGGCGCCCGAGCAGGGAATTCATGGCCGGCATTATCGAATAGGTCAGCCTGCCGAAAGAATGCGATATGCTTCTTACCCTGACTGTTTTTATCACGTCAAGACGGTGACGAATGGGCTGAGAGGGGCGCCACAGTTCTCACTGCGGCGGGCGGAGAACGAGCGACTATGAGCACCAACCCAACGCCAAAGCGCGGCAGCGTGCTGCGCCGATCCTTGCGGCGACTGCGTCTGTTGGGCAAGCAATGGGTCAAGCCTCGCCCTGAACCGCCGCAGGTGACCGCAGAGTATCTGCGCCTGATCTACCGCAACTTGAGTGTCAGCAGTCCGATTTCCATGGCCATGGTGGCTTATCTGACCACGCAGGCCGAGCCCGGGGGTGACACGGTCCTGTTCTGGTGGTCAACCGTGTTCTGCATCTACTTGACCTTCCGTTGGGCGATCGGCCTGGCCTACCCGCGTCAGGGTGAAGTCGATCCAGCCGATGTGCCCTTTTGGTCTGGGCTGTCCATCACGGTACAGGCCTGCAACGGCATCTTGGTCTCGGCCCTGGCCTTGTGGGTCTTGCCGTCGACCGACCCTTATGCGCAAGTCATCGGCACCATGGTAGCGCTGATTCTCGTCGGCGCGATTGCGCACAGCCTGTCTGGACGATGGGTCGAGACGCTGGTCTATGCGCCACCCATCTACTTCAGTTTTGCTTGGGCAAGTGCACAGCAGGATCATCCCTACGCACGCGGCGTTGGCTTGCTCATATTGGCGCTGTTTGTCCTGCATTTGGTCTATGCCGGCAATCAGCGCAGGTCCATCATTGCCAGCTTTGCGGTGGCTCGTCGTAATGCTGATCTGGCTCGCGAACTTCAATTCAAGAATATTGAGTCGCAGGAACTGGCCAGCGCCCGCAGTCGATTGCTCGCGACGGTCAGCCATGATCTTCGCCAACCCGCCCATGCCATCGGATTGCTGTCCGAGCGTGCCTTGCTCGACACCTCATTCCCGAGCGTCAAGAACGCTCTGCGCGACCTCAACGAACTGAGCCAGTCGCTTAGTGCATCGCTGACCACACTCATGGATCTCACGCGGCTTGATGCCGGTCTGGTCAAAGCCAGCATCGGGCCGGTCAGCCTTGCACAAGTTTTGATGCGGCTCGATGCAGAGTTCAGTGGCTCTGCGCGCACGAAGGGCTTGACCTTGGTTGTTCAAACCTCCGACTGCTGGATCAAGTCAGACCCTGTGCTGTTGCATGGTGTTTTGGCCAATCTGGTCTCCAACGCCATCAAGTACACCCGGCGTGGTCGGGTGGAGGTCAAGGTTTCGGACGGGGGGAGCAGCGTGCGGGTGCAGGTCGTGGACACGGGCATCGGTATTCGGAGCGACCGTCTGGAGCTGATTTTCAAGGAATTTGTTCGACTGGACGCATCGGACTCAGGGGCCGAGGGCTTGGGGCTGGGTTTGTCGATCGTCCGGCGCTACGCCAGCTTGCTCGCGCATCCCCTGAGTGTGGAGTCGCAGCCGGATGTAGGGTCGACTTTCAGCATCAATCTGGCGAAAACCGAGGCGCCGCCGCTGCACGACCAGCAGTCCGTGGTCATGGAAAGTGACGCCAGCCAGGACCCCCTGGCAGGTTTGAAGGTTCTGGTCGTCGACAACGTGGATCTGCTGCTTCAAAGCATGACCAAGACCTTGTCTGGTTGGGGTTGCCGGGTGCAATCAGCCCACAATATGAGCGAGGCCCTGAGTGCAGCCCGTCGGGATTGGCCGGATCTGGTAGTCAGCGACCATCACCTGGGGGACCGAGAGCCCAATGGCCTTGAGCTGATCGAGAACTTGCGACAGCAGGGAGCCGGCCAGGGCCGGCGGCCGCCCCTGGCTTTGCTAATGACCGGGGATGTTTCGGCCCAGCTCGAGGCCCAGGCCCGCGAGGCCGGGGTGCGAGTGATGCACAAGCCGGTGAGACCCAAGGTTCTGCAGCGTGGCTTGATCGACTTGCTAGAGGCCGGTCGTCGTGCCGGTTCAGGCCCGACCCCGGTGGCAACGACGCATGGCTGATCAATCCAGCGCCCCAGGTTCATCGGGCGTCATGCGCAGCCCTACGGCCCCCTTGCGGGGTTGGCGTGCGTGGTTTGCCCGCACCGATCCGACGGTGCTGGCCGAACAGCTCAGCGTGAGCTACGGCAATTACATCTTCAATAGCGCGGTGGCCTTGTTCATCGTGCTTTACCTTTATTTCTCGTCGGCCATTCTTTTTGACGGCTGGCTGATCCACGCCTGGGTAGCGGTTTTTTGTCCCTACCTTCTGATGCGGATCGTCTCGGGACTGCTTTATCCGTACCGCAGGCATATTCCGGAATCGACCTTGCGGGGCTGGGACCGCCTGTTGATCTGGACTCAGGCCGGGTATGGGCTGCTGATCGTGGTGCTCGCCCTCGGCATTTTCCCGGGCCTCGATTCTTTCGCCCAATCGGTGGTCCTGACCGGATCGCTGGTCCTTCTTGGATCGACCGCCTTTAGCTTTTCAGGCCACATCAAGGCCATGGCCCTAACGGCTCCGGCCGGCTACCTTGCATTCGCGTGGTCGGCCTGGAACCTGCCCAATCCTTATGCCGGGGGACTGACGGCACTTATTTTGAGTTTGCTCGGCCTCTACATTATTTACGCGCTCAAGCACCGGCGCAGTCTTGAACGCGGATTCGCGCTGGCCGTACAGAACCGTGAATTGGCTCATGAACTTCAGCTCAAGAATGAACAATTACAAGAGGTGGCCGTCGCCCGTGGACGGCTGCTGGCCACGGTCAGTCACGACCTGAGGCAACCGGCGCATGCCATCGGCTTGTTGACCGACCGGGCCATGCTCGATCCGGCCGCAGAGCCTGTGCGCCCGATCCTGTCGGACCTGCAGCAACTGAGCCAGTCTCTGAGCACGTCCTTGTCAACGTTAATGGACCTCACCCGGCTCGATGCGGGGCTGACGCAGGCCCATATTGAGCCGACTCAGGTTTATCCTTTGCTGGAGAGACTGCGCCTGGAGTACGCGCTAATGGCCGAGGGTAAGGGCCTGCAATTGCAAGTAGAGGAGACTTCCGCCTGGGTTTTGTCTGACCCGGTTCTGCTCCATGCGGTGTTCGCGAATTTGCTGGGTAACGCCCTGAAGTACACCCGAGCCGGACAGGTGGTGGTCAAGGCTGCTGAAAGCGCGGACGAGGTTCGCGTGGTGGTGTCGGATACTGGTGACGGCATCGAGCCCGCTCAGCTGGATCTGATCTTTAAGGAGTTTGTCAGGCTCGATGCCTCCAAGCCGGGTACGGAGGGTCTGGGTTTGGGTCTGTCCATCGTGCAGCGTTATGCTGCTTTGCTGGGGCACCGGATCGACGTCCAGTCGCAGGTCGGCCGTGGTTCCGAATTTGCGGTGGTGATGCGGCGTGCGCAGCCTCAGGTCCCAGGGGTTCAGGCCCCTGCTCTGGACGACGAGCCGCTCAAGGGCCTGCGTGTACTGGTGGTAGACAACGTCCCGCTGATCGTTACCAGCATGGCCCGCACCTTGTCCGCGATGGGTTGTGAGGTCAGCACCGCCGAGTCGCTGCGGCAGGCCCTCGATCTGGAGGGCGCGAGCGGGGTGGATGTGCTCATCACCGACTTTCATCTGGGTGATCGTGAGCCTGATGGTCTGGCGGTGGTTGAGGCCTTGCGGGCGCTCCGCCCTCCGTCCTCTCGCCTGCCGGCCCTGATCATGACAGGTGATGTGTCGCCAGAATTGGAAGGTCGGGCGGCGGCCAGCGGGGTGTGGATTGAGCACAAGCCGGTGCGCCCGAAGGTGTTGCAGCGCCGCCTGATCGAAATGCTGAGCGTTCGCTGACCACTGGAAATTATGGTTATTTGTTAACGAAGCGCGACTTTTTACAGGATCGCATCGTCGCTGCTTATCCGGGTTGCTACAGTCAGTTTGCAGCCTTTACTTTGTTCAAAATAATATATTCAAAAGGGTCGCGCATCGCTGTGCGACCTTGTAGTTCGTTCATCGTGAGGCCACCATGATCAGCCTATCCAAGACCCAGAGCGACGTTCGTATCGGAAGCCATCGTCTCCCTGGTTTGCTGCGGGAGGATCCCGAGAGCCTGGCCGAGCACCTCCGGGTGATCTATCGGGACTATGTCTTCAACAGCCCTTTGGCTCTGTTCATCAGCGTCTACCTGTACTCGGTTCGCAAGGTCCATAGCCCCTGGCCACAACTGGACGTCTGGATGATTTTTTGGGGCCTTTATCTGCTCTCGCGACTGTCCGTCGGCCTGTACTACTCCCGCTCGCCTGCACGGGACCAGGCAGCCTTGAGCCGATGGAGTCGAGCCGCGATCGCCATCCAGGCCCTCGATGGCCTGCTTCTATCGATGATGGCGCTGTTCATCTATCCCAGCCTCGATCCGGTGGCGCAGTCAGCCGTGTTGGCTGCAACTTTGGTGTTGGTAGGTGCAACGGCCTTCAGCCTGTCTGGCCGGTGGCTGTCCATCGCGGTCTACGCACCGCCCATCTACTTGAGTCTTGCCTGGATGACCTGGCAGCAGGATCACGCCTATTCCAAGGGTCTGGCGGTTTTTACCTTGGCCATGTTCGGGCTGTATGCGGTCTACGCCAACAACCAACGCAAGAGTGTTCAAAAGGGCTTTGAAATAGCCAAGCTCAACGGTGAATTGGCCGATCAGCTACAAGCGAAGAATGCCGAACTGGAGGAGGTGGCCCAGGCACGCAGTCGGCTGCTGGCCACGGTGAGCCACGACCTGCGACAACCCGCGCACGCCATTGGATTGTTGGCCGAACGCGCCCTGATAGATGCATCGCCAGCGGCGACGCGGCAGAGTCTGAATGACCTCAACGCGCTCAGCCAATCCCTGAGTGCATCGCTGAGCACCTTGATGGACCTGACCCGCCTCGATGCTGGCCTGGTGGAGCCGCGCATCTTGCCCGTAGCCCTCGAGCATGTCTTGCGCCGATTGCAGGCTGAGTTTGAGTCAATGGCCCGGGGCAAGGGTTTGCAACTGCTGATCAGGTCTTCCTCAGTCTGGGTTCTGTCCGATCCGGTCTTGCTTCACGGCATGTTATCCAACCTGGTCTCCAATGCGATCAAGTACACCAGCGAGGGATCGGTGGAGGTGGCAGTAAAAGTGGTCGGGGGCCAGGCCTGCGTGGCCGTGCGCGACTCTGGCATGGGGATCCGGGAGGACAAGCTCGAATTGATTTTTAAGGAATTCGTCAGACTCGATGCCGCTGAATCGGGCTCGGAAGGTTTGGGGCTGGGCCTGTCAATTGTCAAGCGCTATGGACTACTGCTTGGGCACCGCCTGTCGGTCAAGTCCCAGTTGGGGCGCGGCTCGCGTTTTAGTGTGTACCTGCCCCTGACGCCAGCCGTTCTTCACGAGACTCACACTGATCATCGCTTGGTCCCGGGTGAGTCCAGTCTGGCGGGCTTGCGGATCCTTGTGGTCGATAACGTCCATCTCCTGCTCACGAGCATGATCAGAACCCTCTCGGGTTGGGGCTGTAAGGTGTATGCCGCACGCAATTTGGTGGAGGCTTTGGTCGTTACACGTGAGCAAGCCATTCATGTGGTGATCAGTGATTTCCATCTGGGGGACTTGGAACCCGATGGCTTGCAACTGATCGAGGCGATGCGGGCGCGGTCGCAGCAGTTTTTGCCCGCGATGCTGATGACGGGCGATGTTTCAGCACAGCTAGAGGGCCGCGCCCATGCGCAACTGGTCGAGGTGCTGCACAAGCCGGTACGCCCCACGCTGCTGCGTGAGGGTCTACTTCAATTGATTGAGCAAGCCGGTCGGGACGGCCGAACCCCTCAGGCGTGATCCTTGCCGATGAAGCGATGGAGTTCTCGGAGACTCTCCTGCACCCTCTCGATGTCCTGGGGGCTGGGCGGAGTCTGCCTGCGGACCGTGGCCGAAAAATAGTGTTTCAGGTAGTCGCCTAAGGCGTAAAGGCCGTCTTTAGCCTGTTCTGTGTCGCTGTCGCACAGGATGATGGCCCGTGACACTGCATTGAGTACGGTGTGGTGTTCAATTTCCATGGGGGGACAGCCAAAATTACTGGTAAAGCATTATGAATGATCTGTTCGGCTGGTGATCGAAGGCCTGGGCCACTCGAGCCATAATTGGCCCCGATCGAGAATCGTCGAGCCTATCCCCGACTGACTCGGCTGGCCAACCTCCTTGCGATAGCGCTTGCCCGGGGGGCAAGCGCAGACCCTGATCCGTTACATCCGTGCGCCTCAATTCCATCAAGCTATCAGGCTTCAAGTCGTTCGCCGAACCTACCCAGTTTCTGCTGCCCGGGCAGCTGGTGGGGGTGGTCGGCCCCAATGGCTGCGGCAAGTCAAACATCATCGACGCGGTGCGCTGGGTACTCGGCGAAAGCCGAGCCAGCGAATTGCGCGGCGAGTCCATGCAGGACGTGATCTTCAACGGCACCACCAGCCGCAAGGCGGCCAGCCGCGCCAGTGTGGAGCTGGTTTTTGACAACGCCGACCATCGTGCCGGCGGGCAGTGGGGTCAGTTCGCCGAGATCGCGGTCAAGCGTGTTCTCAGCCGCGATGGCACCTCGAGCTACTACATCAACAACCAGCCGGTACGCAGGCGCGATGTGCAAGATGTGTTCCTGGGCACTGGCTTGGGACCGCGCGCCTACGCCATCATCGGACAGGGGACCATCAGCCGCATCATCGAGTCCAAGCCCGAGGAGCTGCGTCTGTTCTTGGAAGAGGCAGCAGGAGTTTCCAAATATAAGGAAAGAAGGCGCGAGACCGCCAATCGTCTTCAGGACACCCGGGAGAACCTCACCCGTGTCGAGGATATTCTGCGTGAACTGACCGGTCAGCTCGAGCGGCTCGAGCGGCAGGCCGAGGTGGCTGTGCGCTATAAGGAACTGCAAGGTCAAGTCACTCTCAGGCAGCAGCAGCTTTGGTTCATCAAGCGTTCGGACAGCCAGGCAGAACAGGGCAGGCTGCAAACCGACTGCGATCAGGCGGTCAATGCCCTGGAGGGTCGGCTGGCCGACCTGCGCCGGGTTGAATCGGACCTCGAGACGATCCGGCAAGCCCACTATGAGGCGGGCGACCAGGTCAACCAGGCCCAAGGCCGCCTCTACGAGGCCAGCACCGAAGTGGCGAGACTGGAGGCCGAGATCCGCTATGTGGTGGAAGGTCGACAGCGGGCACAGCAACGCCTGACCGAACTGGTGCAGCAGGACGCCGAATGGGCCCAGCGCAAACAGGAGGCCCAGACGCAGCGGCTTGAACTGGTCGCCAGCAGTGACCAGACCGCCGAAGAGGCAGCGCTGTTGCAGGCCCGTTGTGAGGAGCATGCCGGTCAGATGCCCCAGTTGGAAGAGGCTCTGCGTCTGGCCCAGGCCGAATCGGCGACGCAACGCGAGGCTGTGACGCAGGTTCAGCAGCAAATCCAGGTGCTGGCCGCTGAGCAGCGCAACACCGAAGAATCCTGGCGCGGCCTGCAGGGTCGCCGGGAGCGTCTGGTGACCGATCGGAGCGCTCTCAATGCGCCTGACGAGGCCCGCCTGCAGCAACTGCAGCAGCAGTTGTCAGAGGCGGTGGCTGCCCAGGAACTGGCGCAAGGGCAACTGACGGAGTTGTCAGACCGTGTGCCCGAGCTCGATGACAGTCGCCGCTCGCAACAGCAGTCGGTCAATCAGGAGTCGTCCCGCCTGAGCGATTTGTCGGCGCGTTTGCAGGCCCTGCGAGCGCTGCAGGAGAAGGTCAAGACTGACGGACGGCTGGCGCCCTGGTTGGCCAAACATGGTTTGGACGGATTGCAGGGGCTGTGGAGCAAACTGCAGGTGGAGCCGGGCTGGGAGTCAGCCATTGAGGCGGCCTTGCGCGAGCGACTGGGTGCTCTGGAGGTCAGTCGCTTGGAAATGGTGCGCGGTTTCGCCGGGCCCGACGGACGCGAGGCGCCACCGGCCAAGTTGGCGTTCTACAGCGCGCCCACGGATGCGGTCCAGGCCCGACCCGCGGCCGGCTTGCGTCCCCTGGTTGATTTGCTGCGCCAGTCGGATGCGGCCTTGTCGTCTTTGCTGGCCGACTGGCTGCACGGAGCCTTTGCCGCAGACTCTCTGGAGCAGGCCCTGAGTCTGCGCGCTCAGCTGCAGCCCGGGCAGACCGTGTATGTGGCAGCCGGCCATGCCGTTGGTCGTCATGCGGTGACCTTTTATGCCCCCGATTCGGAGCAGGCGGGTCTGCTGGCGCGCGCCCAGGAGATTGAGAACCTGGATAAGCAGCAGAGGGCGCAGTCCTTGATCGTCGAGCAGTCGCGCAATGCCTTGGTTCGGGCTGAGGCGGACTATGTTGATGCATCGCAGCGCTTGCAAGCCCTGCAGCGAGAGGTGGCCGCTGGGCAAAACCAGATTCATGCTTTGCAGGTGGAAACCTTGCGTCTGCAGCAGCTGGCCGATCAGACGCGGCAGCGCAGTGAGCAAATCGATGCAGACCTCCAAGAAATCGACCAGCAACTGGAGCAGCTGCAGGAGCGGCGGGTCGCTGCCGAGGTCCGCTTTGAAGAGCTCGATATGCAGCTGGCTGATAGCCAGGAACGTCAGGCGCAGATCGATGACCGGATGTTGCAGGCTCAGGCGCAGCTGCAGCAAGCACGCGAGCAGCAGCGATCACTGGAGCGGCAAGCGCAGGAGGCTCAATTCTCGGTACGAGCGTTGCAGCTTCGCATGGAGCAATTGCAGCGCGGTCTGGAAACCGCTGATGGCCAGATCGTCCAGATTGCCCAGGAGCGGCAAAGGGCCCAGGATGAGCTGGACCGCTTGTCTGATGCAGCCGCCCAAACGGGTCTGCAGGCTGCGCTGGCCGTTCGCCAGGAGCGCGAGACGGAGCTCGGGACGCGCCGCAGTCATTACGACGATCTGACGGCCAAATTGCGGGCCAGTGACGAAAGACGGATGCAGATCGAGCGCGAACTCGATCCGATGCGTCAGCGCATCACCGACCTGCAACTCAGGCAGCAGGCCAGCCGTCTCGGGTTTGAGCAATACGAGCAGTTGCTCCAGGATGCGCAGGCGGATCTGCAGGAACTGCAGGCCTCCATCGCGCGCGATGGGGTCAAGCTGTCCGGACTGCAGGCCGACATCGACCGGCAGCAACGCGAAATTCAGTCCCTGGGCGCCGTCAATTTGGCTGCGCTGGAGGAGCTCGATGCCGCCCGGCAGCGCAAGGGCTTCCTCGATGCCCAATCGAGCGATTTGACCGAGGCGATGAACACCCTGGAAGATGCGATTCGCAAGATTGACATGGAGACCCGGGACCTGCTGTCATCGACGTTCGAGACGGTCAACACCCATTTCGGCAAGATGTTTCCCCAGTTGTTCGGCGGCGGTAACGCCCGTCTGATCATGACCGGCGACGAAATCCTGGATGCCGGGGTGCAGGTCATGGCGCAGCCTCCGGGCAAGAAAAACCAGACCATCCATCTGCTCTCGGGCGGGGAAAAGGCGCTCACCGCCATTGCGCTGGTCTTTGCCATCTTTCAGCTCAACCCAGCGCCCTTTTGCTTGCTTGACGAGGTGGACGCACCGCTGGATGATGCCAACACCGAGCGTTACTCTAAGCTGGTGTCCAGCATGGCTACCGATACGCAGTTTCTGTTTATCTCGCACAACAAGATCGCGATGGAGATGGCCCAGCAACTCATTGGCGTGACCATGCAGGAGCAGGGCGTATCGCGTATCGTCGCTGTAGATATGGAGTCGGCCGTGCAGATGGCCGAACCGGTGGGCTCATGAATACCTTGCACATTGCCCTGGCGATTCTCGGCGCCGTCGTGCTGGCCGCGGTGGTGGCCCATGGCGCCTGGACGTCGCGCAAGAGCCTGCCCAAGCAGGCTGATGAGAACCCTGACCCCGGTCGCGACGGCAACGCCCCGATCGAGCGGTCTGGAGACCCTCTCTTCGATCGGCTGGAGCCGGTGATGGAAGTCCCAGCGCCACTAGGCGCCTCGGAGTTCAGCAGCTTGCCAGCGCCGCGCCGGGAACCTGAATTGGACAGCCTGATCGATGTGATCGCGCCGATTTCTATAGAAGGTGTGGTCTCTGGTGAGGCCGCCTTGGCCGGCCTGCCGTCAACCCGGCGTGTGGGTACCAAGCCCTTTGCGGTGGAGGGGCTGAGCGCGGAAACCGGAACCTGGGAAGCCCCAGCTGCCGGGCAACGCTACAGCGCCTTCCAGGCCGGTGTCCAGTTGGCCAATCGCATGGGCCCGATGAATCAGATCGAGTTTTCCGAGTTTGTCACCAAGGCCCGGCACTTTGCAGATGCCGTCGGTGGTGAGCCGCAGTTTCCGGACATGCTCGAAGAGGTGGCTCGTGCGCGCGAGCTCGATCAGTTTGCCGGCCAGCACGATGCCCAGCTGAGTTTCACCATCCGGGCGCTGGGGGCGGCCTGGAGTCCGGGTTATGTGCAGCAACACGCCGCCCGTATCGGTTTTGTACCGGGTGTGATTCCGGGCCGGTTGGTCCTGCCGGCCGAGTCGGATGGCGAGCCCCCCATGCTGGGTCTGTCCTTCGACTCTCAGGCGGCTCTGGCCGACGCCCCCGAAAGGGCCGCCTTGCGCGAGATCACACTCTGGCTGGATGTGCCTCAGGTTCGAAGGGAAGACAAGCCCTTTGAACGCCTGTGCGAGGCGGCCATTACGCTGGCCAAGAGCATGGATGGGCAGATCACCGACGACCACGGCAACCCGATCGGTGCCGGGATCATGGAGTCCATACATGCTGACCTGCAAAAACTCTACGACACGCTTCAATCGCGCGATCTGCCGGCCGGCTCGGCCCTGTGTCGGCGCCTGTTTTCCTGAGGGCGGGCATGTCGCCACGGTAAGGATTGGCCCGTCCCGGGCGTTCAGTGCAGCGTTTCGATGAATCCCATTGCTTCTGATGCGGCGACAGCGGCCGAGCGGGCACTTTGGCTGCGTGGGCAGCTGCATCATCATGCCCACCGTTACTACGTCCTGGATGAGCCCGAGATTCCAGATGCTGCATACGACCAGATGTATGCAGAGTTGCAGGCGATTGAGCAGCAATTTCCTCAGTTGCAGACGCCTGACTCGCCGACCCAGCGGGTCGGGGGGGCGCCGCTATCTGAATTCGCCAGCGTCCGGCATGCGGTGCCCATGCTCAGCATCCGCACCGAGACCGACACCACCGCCGAGGGAGCTCTGGCCTTTGATGCCCGGGTGCGGCGCGAACTGGGCCTGGCTCCAGACGCGCCGCCCGTGGACTATGTGGCCGAGCTCAAGTTCGATGGGTTGGCCATCAGTCTGCGTTATGAGGCCGGCGTGCTGACGCAGGCGGCCACGCGGGGCGACGGGGAGCTTGGCGAGGACGTCACCCAGAACATCAGAACCATCGGACAGATTCCGCTGGCCCTGGAATCGGCGCGTGCCTGGCCGGTGGTCGAAGTGCGAGGCGAGGTTTATATGCGGCGCGATGACTTCGAGGCGCTCAATGAGCGTCAGCGCCAGAAGATGGCCCAGGGCGCCAAGGGAGAGAAGACCTTTGTCAACCCTCGCAATGCAGCAGCCGGTGCGGTTCGGCAGCTCGATCCGGCGGTTGCCGCGCAGCGACCGCTGAGTTTCTATGCCTACGGGGTCGGTCACGTCCAGCCCCCCGCCGGCGTGGACCTGCCCCAGACGCATATGCAGTGGCTCGAGCAACTGCGCAGCTGGGGACTGCCGGTAGCCAGCCAAACCCGCCTGGCGCAGGGGGCGACCGACTTGCTCGATTTTCACCGCCAGATCGGTGCTCAGCGCGATGCCTTGCCCTTTGACATCGATGGTGTGGTTTACAAGGTCAACAGCCTGGCGCTGCAGCAGCAGCTGGGGTTTGTAACCCGAGAGCCGCGCTGGGCCGTGGCGCACAAATATCCAGCGCAGGAGCAAATGACCGAGGTGCTGGCCATCGATGTGCAGGTGGGCAGGACCGGCAAGCTCACCCCGGTAGCCAAACTCGCTCCGGTGTTTGTCGGAGGCGTGACGGTGACCAACGCCACGCTGCACAACGAAGACGAGGCACGGCGCAAGGATGTCCGCGTCGGCGATACGGTGATCGTGCGTCGAGCCGGTGATGTGATCCCTGAGGTGGTGAGCGTGCTCCCGGAGCGTCGCAAGGGCGAGCGCCCGGTTTTTTCCATGCCCAGCCATTGCCCGGTGTGCGGCTCAGTGGCCGAGCGGGAGGAGGGTGAGGCCGATCACCGTTGCACCGGCGGACTGTTCTGTCCGGCCCAGCGCAAGCAGGCCATCCTGCATTACGCCCAGCGCCGGGCCGTTGAGATTGAGGGCCTGGGTGACAAGCTGGTCGACCAGCTGGTCGATGCAGGGCTGATCCGGCATCTGCCGGACTTATACAGGCTCGGTCTCAGTGCTCTGGCCCGCCTGGACCGCATGGCTGAAAAATCGGCGGGCAACCTTCTGACCGCGCTGGAGAAATCCAAGCAAACCACCTTGGCCCGGTTCATTTTCGGATTGGGCATACGGCATGTGGGCGAGGCCACCGCCAAAGAGCTGGCACGCCATTTCGGCCGGCTCGATGCCCTCATGCAGGCCAGCCCAGAGCAACTGCTGGAGGTGGCCGATGTGGGACCGGTGGTGGCCCGCAGCATTCACACCTTTTTCGCCCAGCCCCACAATCGCGAAGTGGTCGAGCAATTGCGCGCGCTGGGCGTCAACTGGCCCGAGGGTGAGCCCGCTCCGGCGAAGGCGCTGCCCCTGAGTGGCAAGATTTTTGTGGTGACCGGAACCTTGCCCGGCATGGACCGCGAGCAGGCCAAGGCGAGTATCGAAGCGGCCGGTGGTAAGGTGGCCGGTTCGGTCAGCCGCAAGACCGATTACCTGCTGGCTGGCGCTGAGGCGGGCAGCAAGCTGGCCAAGGCCCAGGAGCTAGGGGTTGCGGTGATCGATGAGGCGCAATTGTTGGAGTTGATTCATGGCCGTTCGTGAAATTCTCAAGATGGGCGATCCCCGACTGCTACGGGTGGCCCAGGCGGTTCAAGTTTTTGACAGCCCCGACTTGCGGGCCTTGATCGTCGATTTGCTCGACACCATGGCCGCTGCCCGTGGGGCGGGTTTGGCCGCGCCGCAGATCGGCGTAGATCTTCAGGTGGTCATCTTTGGCAGCGATCAGCCCAACCCGCGATACCCTCAAGCGCCCTTGGTGCCGCGCACTGTGCTCATCAATCCGGTGATCACGCCGATCGGCCATCTGGAGGAAGAGGGCTGGGAGGGCTGTCTTTCGGTGCCGGGGCTGCGCGGTCGGGTGCCCCGTTGGCAAAACATCCGGTATCAGGGCTTCGACGTCCGCGGTCAGCCTATTGATCGGACGGTCGACGGTTTTCATGCCCGGGTGGTTCAGCACGAGTGCGATCACCTGATCGGAAGGCTTTATCCCACCCGAATGCGCGACCTCACCGCCTTCGGCTTTACCGAAGTCCTGTTTCCCGAACTGGTGGGCGCGGACGACGACTGATGGAGCGGCCAACGGCCGGTCAGCCCCTGAGCACCTGAAGCAGCTCAGTCTCCACTGCGATCTGGGCCTTGTTTTGCTGCAGTGGCGCCCCAGCCACCAGAAAGGTGTCCTCCACCCGCTCCCCCAAGGTCGTGACCTTGGCCAGCTGAACGCTGATCTGGTTGCGCGCCAGCACGCGGGCGATGCCGTAGAGCAAACCCACTCGATCCGAGGCCGAGATGCTGAGCAGCCAGCGCTGGGCCTTTTCGTCCGGCCGCAGATCGATGCGCGGGGTGATGGGAAAGCTGCGCACGCGTCGCGAGACCCGGCCCTTGCTTGGAGCCGGCAAGGGGCCGGCTTGCTGCAGGGTTCGACCGAGTTCCGATTCGATTAGCGCTGTCAGTTCGCGCGGGTGCTCGTCCAGGTGGGAGCTGACCACCTGAAAAGTGTCCAGCGCAAATCCGTCGGTGGTGGTGTGGATGCGAGCGTCCAGAATGGAAAATCCGGCCTGATCAAAGTAACCGCAGATACGGGCAAACAGGTCGCTTTGGTCGGGTGTGTAGACCAGCACTTGCAAGCCTTCGCCAGTTGATGAACTGCGCGCCCGCACCACGGGATGCGGTTGTCCAACATGGCGCGAGAGCTGACGGGCGTGCCAGGCCAGGTCGGCCGCATCGTGACGCATGAAATAGCTGACGTCCAAAGAGTCCCACAAAGCCTTGTGGGCGTCCTGGCGCTGCGAGTGCAGCGCCAGCAGGGACAGGGCCTCGCGCTTGTGCGACTCGATTTGCGCATCGGCATCGGGCTCCCGACCGCCCAGCACTCGCAGCGTGTAGCGGTACAGGTCGGCCAGCAGCTTGCCTTTCCATCCGTTCCAGACTTTGGGGCTGGTGCCCCGGATGTCGGCCACAGTCAGCAGGTAGAGCGCGGTCAGGTAACGCTCGTTACCCACCCGCTTGGCAAAGTCACGGATCACCTGGGCATCGCTGAGGTCTTCCTTCTGCGCAATGCGGCTCATGGTCAGGTGTTCGGCCACCAGAAACTCGATCAGCCGGGCGTCCTCGCGATCGATGCCGTGTTGCCGGCAAAACAGACGTACATCCCGACAGCCCAGTTCGGAGTGATCACCACCCCGACCCTTGGCGATGTCGTGGAACAGCGCTGCGATATACAGAATCCAGGGCTTGTCCCAGCCCGCGGCCAGTTCCGAGCAGCCCGGGTATTCGTGAGAATGTTCAGCCATGAAAAAGCGCCGCACATTGCGCAACACCATCAGGATGTGCTGATCGACTGTGTAGACATGAAACAGATCGTGCTGCATCTGCCCCACAATACGTCTGAAGACCCATAGGTAGCGGCCCAGCACCGAGGTCTGGTTCATCAACCGCATGGCGTGGGTGATGCCCTGCGGCTGTTGGAGAATACGGCGGAACGTCTCGCGGTTGACCGGATCACGCCGAAAACGCGCATCCATGATGCCGCGTGCGTTGTAGAGGGCGCGCAAAGTCCGCGCCGATAGGCCCTTGACCCCGGGCTCGCTTTCGTAGACCAGGAAGGTCTCCAGGATGGCCCTCGGATTCTTCAGATACAGGTCGTCACTGCGCACCTCGATCTGACCGCCTTTGTCCAAAAAGTGGTCGTTGATGGGACGCAGCGGCAGGTCACTGGGAAAGAGCCTTTCCTCGATGCCCAGCAGGAGAATCTGGTTGAGTTGGGTCACTGCCTTGGCGGCCCAGTAGTAACGCCGCATCAGCATTTCGCTCACGCGCATGGCGCCGCGCCGCGGCTGTCCCTCGGCGTCAGTGGCCGGGACATAGCCGAAGGATTGGGCTACGGCCGTCTGCAGGTCAAACACCAAACGGTCCTCTCGGCGCCCAGCCAGCAGGTGCAGACGCAGGCGGATCAGGCTGAGCAGGGCTTCATTGGCCTTGATCCGTCGCACTTCAAAGGGCGTTAGCAGACCTTGCGCCGCCAGTTCCTGCCAGTTGCGGCCCAGACCGGCCGCACGGGCCACCCAGAGGATGATCTGCAGGTCGCGCAGTCCACCCGGCGATTCCTTGCAATTGGGCTCCAGCGAATAGGGTGTGTCCTCGTACTTGGTGTGACGCTGCCGCATTTCCAGCGTCTTGGCCTCGAAAAACGCCTGGGGATTCATTTGGGCCTGCAGCGCCGTCTGCAAGTTCCGGCAAGCCACGGCGGAACCTGCCACATGTCGGGCCTCGAGCAAAGAAGTCTGGATGGTGATGTCCCGCCTCGCCTCGTCCTGGCATTGCTCGGGGCTGCGCACGCTCGAACCAATTTCCAATCCGCAGTCCCAGCACAGGCTGATGAAGCCTTCTACGCGCTGCGCCAACGGCATGCCAGCGACCTCCACTGCGGTCAGGGCGGCTTCGTCAGGCAACAGCAGCAAGACATCAACATCTGAATGGGGGAAAAGCTCGCCGCGGCCGTATCCGCCCACGGCAATCAGGCTGCAGTTATCGGGCAGGCTGCTGTGCCGCCACAGCTGCCGCAGCATGGCATCGGTGTGCCGGGCCAGTTTTTGCAGCAGGCTTCGCACCCCTCGGGTCGAGGCTCCTTGGCCCGCCTGCGCCAGTAGCGCCGCCTTGCCCTCGCGGTAGGCCTGACGCCATTGCGCCACGTCCTGGGGGCGGGCCAGCGCTTGCATGGCAGGCGGCTGGGGGCGGCCGTTCAGGCGCCCGCCAGGGCGGGCGCCCGGATGAAATCGGGCACTGCCGGGCTGCCTGCCGAGACCGTGAGGACCTCATAGCCCGTGGGGGTGACCAGGACGGTGTGCTCCCACTGGGCCGACAGGGAGTGGTCGCGGGTGACGATGGTCCAGCCGTCCTTTTCCGGACCGTCCTTGATGTCGCGTTTGCCCAGGTTGATCATCGGTTCGATGGTGAAGATCATGCCGGCCTGCAACTGCTCAAGCGTCCCGGGTCGGCCATAGTGCAGGATCTGCGGTTCCTCATGGAATTTGCTTCCGATGCCGTGGCCGCAAAACTCGCGGACGATGCTGTAGCCCTGGCGCTCTGCAAAGACCTGGATGGCATGGCCGATATCACCCAGCCGCGCCCCGGGTCGAACCTTGGCAATACCGTGCCACATGGCCTCGTAGGTGACTTGGCACAGGCGGCGGGCTGCAATGGAGCAGTCGCCAATCAAAAACATGCGTGACGTGTCGCCGTGCCAGCCGTCCTTGATGACCGTCACGTCGACGTTGACGATATCGCCCTTCTTCAGAGGCTTGTCGTTGGGAATGCCGTGGCAGACCACATGGTTGACTGAGGTGCACAGTGACTTGGGGTAGGGGGCATAGCCCGGCGGTTGGTAGCCCAGAGGCGCAGGAATGGTTTTCTGCACCTCGGTCATGTAGGCGTGCGCCAGGCGATCAATTTCGTTGGTGGTGATACCCGGCTTGATGAAGGGCGTCAGGTAGTCCAGCACCTCGGAGGCCAGGCGTCCGGCCAGCCGCATACCCTCAATGCCTGCTGCGTCCTTGATGGTGATCGTCATGCCGCGATTATCGCCGCCTGCGGGCTGGCGGCTTGTCCCGCAGGCTCAGGCCGGCGATCTGCCAGTGGCCGGGTGCCACAGTTCGGCGGCTCAGGGGGGCTCGCTACAATTTGTCTTTCAGCTTCCGGTGGCGGCCCGCTTTTCGGCCTGTGGCCCAGCCGCCTGGGCCAGCCGCCCCCCGCCGACGTGACCTTCCATCTGTCTTTCTTCGAGGGCGATGCGCCCGGCATCAGCGCTCTCAGCGATTTCCGAATCGCCCAGCTTCTGCCCCGTCTTCGGGCCATCGATGACCGGATTGAGGGCCTACATGCCCGCTATTTACACGTGGTGGCCTGTGCCGAGCCGCCGTCTCTGGCCCAGTTGGATCGGCTGACCCAGTTGCTCAGCTACGGTGACCCCTGCGCGCCCATCCCAACGGCCAAGGCGGTCGGCGCCTTCTTTCTGGTCAGTCCCCGCCTGGGCACGGTTTCTCCCTGGGCCTCCAAGGCTACCGACATTGCGCACAACTGCGGACTGCCGGTCCGACGGATTGAGCGTCTGGTCGAGTACCGCCTCCTGATGCGTCAGGGGCTGCTCTCGCGTGCCAGTGTTCTGGATGCGCCTGCTCGCCAGATGGTGGCTGCCCTGTTGCACGACCGGATGACCGAGAGCGTGCTGGAAAGCCGCGATGCAGCGGCCCTGTTGTTCCGGGAGTTGCCCGCCGCTCCGATGACCACGGTTGACGTCCTGGCCGGGGGGCGGGCGGCCTTGGAGCAGGCCGATCGGGAGCAGGGACTGGCGCTGGCGCCCGATGAGATCGATTACTTGGTGGACGCCTTCACCAAGTTGGGGCGCAATCCCACCGACGTTGAGCTGATGATGTTCGCGCAGGCCAATAGCGAGCATTGCCGCCACAAAATCTTCAATGCCGAGTTCACCATTGACGGGCAAAGGCAGGACTTGAGCCTGTTTGCGATGATCCGCAACACCGAGAAGCTACACGCGCAGCACACGGTGGTGGCCTATGCAGACAACGCCTCCATCATGGAGGGCCGCGCCCAGCAGCTCTTTTACCCGGTCGAAACCGGAGCACAGCGTGTCTACCAGCCCCAGGATGGGCGGCTGACGCATGTGCTGATGAAGGTCGAGACGCACAACCATCCGACGGCGATTTCGCCGTTTCCCGGGGCCTCAACTGGCGCCGGTGGCGAAATTCGCGACGAAGGGGCCACCGGACGCGGATCGCGCCCCAAGGCCGCTCTGACCGGCTTTTCCGTCTCGCGCCTGTTCGATTCAAGCTACGGCAAGCCCGATCACATGGCCAGCGCCCTGCAGATCATGACCGAGGGGCCGCTTGGGGGCGCGGCCTTCAACAACGAGTTCGGTCGGCCCAATTTGACCGGTTATTTCCGCGAGTACGAGCAGACGGTGCAGGGGCGGCGCTGGGGCTATCACAAGCCGATCATGATCGCTGGCGGGCTCGGCTCCATCGATGCCCGGTTGACGCGCAAGATCCGGTTCCCGGCCGGCACTTTGTTGGTGCAGTTGGGCGGACCCGGCATGCGCATCGGTATGGGGGGCAGCGCCGCCAGCTCCATGGCCTCCGGTGTCAACGCCGCTGAACTTGATTTCGATTCGGTGCAGCGCGGCAACCCTGAAATCCAGCGGCGCGCGCAGGAGGTCATCAACCGGTGCGCTGAACTGGCAGAGGGCAACCCGATTCTGGCCATTCACGATGTCGGCGCGGGCGGACTGTCCAACGCCTTTCCCGAGCTGGTCAACGATGCCGGGCAGGGCGCGCGTTTTGATTTGCGGGCGGTTCCCCTGGAGGAAAGCGGCCTGTCGCCCCGGGAAATCTGGAGCAATGAGAGCCAGGAACGCTATGTGCTGGCCATCGCCCCGGATTCGCTGCCGACTTTCGCTGCTTTCTGTGAGCGCGAGCGATGCCCTTATGCGGTGGTCGGGGTGGCCACCGAGGAACCGCAACTGTGCCTGCTCGATCCGCTCGGGCCGCCGCCGGTGGATATGCCGATGAATGTGTTGCTGGGCAAGCCGCCACGCATGCATCGTCAGGTCCAGCGGCAATTGCCGCTGCCTCAGCCGATCGATCTGACCGGTGTGGCTCTGGAGGCAGCCGTGATTTCGGTGCTTTCGCATCCCACGGTGGCTTCCAAGCGTTTTTTGATCACCATCGGTGACCGGACGGTCGGGGGCCTGACACACCGCGACCAGATGGTCGGCCCCTGGCAAATTCCGGTGGCCGATTGTGCCGTTACCCTGGCTGATTTCCAGGGCTTTGCTGGCGAGGCCATGGCGACGGGCGAGCGCACACCCCTGGCCGTCCTGCACGCGGCCGCATCAGGCCGGGTGGCGGTGGCCGAGGCCATCACCAATTTGCTGGCTGCCCCGATCGAATTGAGTCGGGTCAAGTTGTCGGCCAACTGGATGGCTGCCTGCGGGGAGCCCGGTCAGGATGCAGCGCTCTACGACACGGTGCGGGCGGTCGGCATGGACCTGTGCCCCGCGCTGGGCATTTCCATTCCGGTGGGCAAAGATTCGCTGTCCATGCGCAGCCTCTGGGGTGAGGGTGAGCAACGCAAGCAGGTCACGGCACCGGTGTCGCTGATCGTCAGCGCCTTTGCCAGCCTGGACGACGTGCGCGGCACCCTGACACCGCAGCTCGACGCACGTGAGGAAGACACCACCCTGATCCTCATCGATCTGGGGCGTGGCCGCATGCGCATGGGCGCTTCCATCTTGGCGCAGACCCTTGAGCTGGGCGGCGGTGAGCCGGCCGATCTGGATGTGCCGCAAGATCTGGTTCGGTTGGTGCAGGCCGTCAATACCCTGCGCCCGCAGATTCTGGCTTACCACGATCGCAGCGATGGCGGGCTGCTGGCCTGCGTAGCCGAAATGGCATTTGCGGGGCAGGTAGGGGTCTCGCTGAACATCGACATGCTCCTGGTCGAGGGCGATGGCATCAGCGACAGTCGCATGGACACCGGCGACAGCAAGAACTGGGCAACGCAAATTGCTGCCCGCCGAGAGGAGGCCACGCTCAAGGCCTTGTTCAACGAAGAACTCGGTGTGGTCATCCAGGTGCGCAGCAGTCAGCGCAATGAGGTCATGCAGGTGCTGCGTGAACACGGACTGTCTCGACACAGTCACTTTATTGGCAAGACTCGACCGGCCCATGCGCCCATGGAGGTGGGCAAGGGCAAGCTTGAGGTCTGGCGAGATACGCGCTGCGTGTTCAGTGCCAGTTTGAGGGATTTGCAACAGGTCTGGGACAGTGTGAGCTGGAAAATCTGCCAGCAGCGCGACAACCCGATCTGTGCGGACGCCGAGCACGATGCCGCTGGCCGCCTGGGCGAGGCTGGCCTGCATGTGCATTGGCCCGCGTCCCTGCCGGCCCCGGCGCAACCTGTGGCGACTCGATCGCCTCGTGCGGGGCGACCGCGGGTGGCCATCCTGCGCGAGCAGGGGGTTAACTCCCATGTGGAGATGGCCTACGCCTTCGACCTGGCCGGTTTTGAGGCGGTCGATGTGCACATGAGCGACTTGCAGGCGGGGCGGGTGGGCCTGGGCGACTTTGCCGGTGTTGTCGCCTGCGGGGGCTTTAGCTACGGCGACACCCTCGGGGCAGGC
The DNA here is from genome assembly GCA_964488145.1 of uncultured Polaromonas sp. Lineage (GTDB taxonomy): Bacteria > Pseudomonadota > Gammaproteobacteria > Burkholderiales > Burkholderiaceae_C > Polaromonas. The sequence continues at coordinate 2,231 of CAZATV010000003.1, read as the reverse complement.
GTAGGCTGGGCCCGCAGCATCGTCTTCAACGATCGACTGTCCGATCAGTTCAAGGCCTTTTTTGCGCGCAGCGACACCTTTGGTTTGGGGGTCTGCAACGGCTGCCAGATGTTTGCCGAACTGGCCGACATCATTCCAGGGGCGCAGGCCTGGCCGCGCTTTACCACCAACCGCAGCGAGCGCTTTGAGGCGCGTCTTTCGCAGGTGGAGGTTTTGCAGAGCCCCAGCCTCTTTTTGCAGGGCATGGCGGGCGCCCGCCTGCCCATTGCGGTGGCCCATGGCGAGGGCTATGCCAATTTCGCACGGCGCGGTGACGCAGGCCAGGTCATTGCCGCGATGCGCTTTGTTGACGGCGCCGGCCAGGCCACACAAGCCTATCCCGCCAATCCCAACGGCAGCCCTGGCGGCCTGACCGCGGTCACCACTGCCGATGGGCGCTTTACCGCCATGATGCCGCACCCCGAGCGGGTGTTTCGCAATATCCAGATGAGCTGGACGGATGGAGACCCGTCGGCCTTGAGCCCCTGGATGAACCTCTGGCATAACGCCCGCCGTTGGGTTGGCTGATCGTAGCGGGCGCGGTTTGCCGCAGGCGCTTTCGATGCTGGGCCGATGGGTGCGCCAGCTGCTGTTCGATGCAGCCTACACCTGGCCCCGGGTCGTCTACAAAACCCAAACCTGCCCCCTGCCTGGATCAGGCGGGCCCCAAGGTCAGGCCGGTGGATGCACTGCCCTCGGCGTGATGGGGCCTGTCCTGGGCCTCACGGCTTGTAGAACACCTCGACCTGACCCTTGAGCTTGATCAGCAGGGCCTGACCGCTTCGGTCCACCGTCTTGCCGGCCGGTACCCGGATCCATCCCTCGCTGATGCAGTACTCCTCGACATCGGTGCGTTCCTTGCCGTTGAAGCGGATGCCTATGCTGTGCTCGAGCACCTCAGCCGCATAGTGCGGGCTGCGCTCGTGAATGGACAGACGGTCGGGCAGGTTGGGACGGCTGGTGTCGGACATGGCGGCTCGGTAAATCGATCTGGCTCGGGATTGTTGCAGACTTGTCAGACAGCTTTCGGCTTCTGGCTTATGCTGCGGCTTTCAACTGGCTCCGCCCTTCACCGCAACCCTTGGCTGCGGCGCTTGAAAAGGGCGGCACAGGCCTTCACACTGCAGGAGATGAAACCATGGCCCCCCTGAAATTCCGCCCTTATCTGATGGTCTGGCTTGGGCTGTCCTTGGCCAGTAGCATCGCCTTCGCGCAGGACAAATATCCCAGCAAGCCGGTGGCGGTCGTGGTGCCGCAGGCCGCTGGGGGGGCCAACGACGCGATCGGGCGCATCATTGCACAAAAGCTCACAGATTTGAGTGGTCAGTCCTTCGTGGTGGAAAACCGGCCAGGTGCGGGCGGCAACATCGGGACGGCCTACGTCGCCAAGGCCCGGCCTGACGGCTACACCCTGATGCTGACGGCGGACAGTTCCTATGTGATCAATCCATCGCTCTACAAGAGCACCGGCTTTGACCCGCTGAAAGATTTCGAGCCCATCGCTCCGGTGGCCACAGCTGGCTACGTCCTGGTGGCCAACAACAATTTTCCGGCCAAGAACACGGCGGATTTGATCGCCATCGCCAAGAGCCAGCCCGGCAAGATCATGATCGGATCGGCCGGCAACGGCACGGTCAATCACCTGGTGGGTGAGATGCTGAACAAGGCCGCGGGTATCGAACTGGTGCACGTGCCCTACAAGGGGGCCGCTGCAGCGGTTACCGATCTTGCGGGCGGACAGGTACAGGTTTCGGTGCAAAGCCTGCCCTCGTCGATAGGCTTCATACGAAGCGGGCGTATCAAGGTGCTGGGCGTGGTCAATGAAAAACGCCTGGCGGCCCTGCCGGATGTTGCGCCGATCAACGAAACGGTCAAGGGCTTGGCGGTCACGCCCTGGTACGGTGTTTTTGCGCCGGCAGGTACGCCCGCACCGGTGGTCGCTCAATTGCAGGCCCTGATCAATCGCGCTCTGGAGGCTCCTGATGTGCGTGAAAAACTGGCCAACGTGGGCGCAGAGCCTTATCGCCTCAGCGGAGAGCAATTCATGGCCCTGATCCGTTCGGACCTGCCGCGATGGGCCAAGGCAGTGAAGGATTCAGGCGCCACGATCGACTGAGGCCGTAACTGGCCGCTGCTGCCCCATTCGTCGTCCCTCGCCGCGAGGGCGCGGCTCCCACCCCTGCCTGCAGCAT
>CAZATV010000002.1:47891-82546 GCA_964488145.1 uncultured Polaromonas sp. | reverse complement strand
GAAGTAGAGTGGTTACGCAGCCATAGCCAGTCGGACTCTTCTGGCGACCACCCGGCCATGAGTCGTCGACCGATCGTTGCAGGTGAAATCCCAGGGGGGTCTGCGAGTTCAAACACGCGGTCGTACCCCACCCCTCTGCGGATGATTGGCGCTTTTGTACCCATGGAAGAGTGCGGCCGGAGATGTTGGCTTCAGCGGCCGCGCGAGACTGTCCTCTGTGCGGGGCGCGCAGAGTTGAAAAAGCAATCACCGCTCCGTCGATTGGCGGTCGCTCGGCGTAGACACCAAGGTGCTGTCGTCCTTGGGTTGCTCAGGTCGCTGTCCTGCCATGCTATCGGGACGGCACATTGTTTCGCCATTCCAGCGCTGTCCGCACCAGCACCAGCCGTCTGCGTCGATGATGCACACCCCAGAGCCGCAACACCGGGGATCCTCGCTCGTCATATACCCAGCAATTTTTTGGCTTCGCCCAGCACGGCCATTGACTCGCCGTGCTTGCCTTCTTTGTGCAGTTGTTCGCCTCGGGCGCGTAGTTCCTTGACCCTATTGGTCTGCGTGTCTGCCAACTTCACGGATGGAAGCTTCGCATCAATTGCCTTCATTTCGCCCGGACACCCATGGGCAAACGCTGAGCCCGCAACGGTAGCAAGTACAAAACCCAAAAGCCGTTTCATCATTAGAGGCTCCAAAGCCAGTTCGGTGGGCAAGTCTAACCAAGGACAAGAAACCTGACGTCGTGCCGACCCAAGCGGCGATATCTGGCCCAAGGGTAGTGAGTAGTCGGCGCCCACCGTCGGGCAACCCCAGCGCGAGGTCGGTCGTAACCGGGTCGATCACCCAGAAGACTGGTGAGGCCTCCAAGGTTCATCCGGCAATCCGCGCCACATGCCCTACTGCGTAGGGCGCTGTGCGACATCTGAAGCGGCGGGGATGGGGGGTCTGGGCTGTTTCATCGCCTGGGCTGCGCTCCTCAGCCTGGCTGATGAGGAGCCTGGTTAACAGCCGGATTCTCACAAAATTTCGAATGGATTTAAACATTTCTAACGAGGAAGAATTCATCCAATCGATACCATCTCGCGCGTTTTTAGCCACGTTGGGTGTGCGCCGCTCGCGCGGCCATTCGGCAATCATGCTAGCCCCGCGTCTTGGCCTGGGTTTTCGACGGTACGGCCCTGTGGTTTGCCGTTGTCTTCGAAGAAGGATTCCATCAACTGATCACAAGTGAAACTGACCGAACGGACCTGCTTGCCACACCAGCGGCGGGCCGTTTGAGGAAAGGAGGAACCGCAGACGATCCGCCTCTTAGGCCGACAAAAGGTTGAAGAAAAATTCTTGAAGAGCCAATACAAGTCATTGATCCATAGTGACGACAGGCGCTCAAGCGAGTTGACGTCGGGGTCAAGTTGTCAGCATTTCATTGTCTAGAGAAAAGTTCTATGGTTAAAAAAATCGGTCTTTTTCTGATTGCAGCGTTTACAGCCGGATCAACTGCTATTGCAGCTGGCGTTGGCTCGTCGAGCTCGGATTGGCGCGCAAAGTATGTAGGGACTTGGCAGGGGGGGTGTACGCCTGAGTCAGGTCTCTCAAGCCACTATGTTCGTGTCTCCATTGTCGCCAGCCTGGGTGCTCCCAACGAAGTGCACCTGGAGAGAAGCGAATGGGAGTTCAGCGATGCCAATTGCACGCGAAGCCGTGACGGAGGTCGGCCAGACATTGAGCTGTTTGCCTTGACCCTTCTGGGTACCCAAAACGTTCAGGGCAAGTTAGTGGATCGGGTCCGTCTATCGGAGCGAGGCGATTCCGATGATCCACCCGTCAAGGGCATTATTCATATTGCCGACGGAAAATGGCATGAGCGGTTTGCCGACGACCGTCCGCGTCCCAAGCTTGATGCGGAAGGATTTCCGGCCGCCCTGGATTTAAACAGGTTTCTTTCAAAAGGGGCACGCTGAGCTGCGGCGAGGGTTTACACAAGCCCTCGCTCGACTGACCTGATGACCTCCGCGGCGCTCAGCTCCTCTGCGCGCTCCCGGGCGCGTGTCTTGGTTTGGGGCATGGTTGCTCCTCCTTCCAACCTTTAGCCAACGCTTTGGCCTTGCGGATGTCCTTGCCCTGACCGGGATTGTCGCCTTCGCCCGGTTCTGCGCTGAGCGTACAGCCGCCCCCCGTCGCGGTCAGAGACGATGGGGGTGCCCGGGCGTGCCCGGCTCCCGGAAAAAGACCGATGGCCGCAGGGGTGTGGCCCGGCCTACGATCGGTCCCCGGGACCAGCGTCCGTTGATCTCTGCCCCGCAAAAACATTCTTATGGGTCGGTTTTTTTAATTGGGGTAAACACCGTCATCCAGTGCAGGACATAGGAATATATTTGTCCGCCTAAACCAAGAAACAAAAAAACCGACCCAAAAGTCGGAATGGGGGATCATCTTGAAATCTGCGCTTTCCTATCTGGATTGGGGTCACCAATCCCTTGGGGACTCCGAGCCATGGCCCGTTGCTGAGCCGGGCGCGAGCATCCAGCCGCAGAGCTGGGATGACGGTGACGCCGGACGCTGGGATCTCTTCAAGTCATCGATACGGCGGCACTACAACCTGTTTGATGACGTGGAATGGGACTCGCTCAGGCCGGAGGACTTCACTGCGGAGCAGCGTTTGGGGATTGCCTATTGGTTCGCTCTGGACTCGGTATTCGAGCAGACCGGTGCCACCGTCTTTGCCAAGGCGATGATCGAGTCCTACGAATTGCGAGTGGACGATGCGACGCGTCGTAACCTGGTCAGCGTCACCCGGGATGAGGCAAACCATGACCTGACCGGCAAGCTGGTCTGTCAGCGGCTGATGCCCGGTTTCCCCCATGCCTTCACACCCAAAACAGAGCTTGAGCGCGCAGCACTGCGCAATATCGCCTGGGCCCAGCAAAGCGTGGCGCGTTTCTGGCGCGGATACTGTGCGGCCTACAAGAAGCATCGCTTTCAGGTGCTGTTGTCCGGATTCGCATCGGGCGAGGCGGTCGGAACTATGACTTATGCCCGCATGGCCGCCGGATCCACGCACCCGGTGTTCAAGCAGCTCATGAAGTACATGGCCACCGATGAAGGTCGTCACCTGCAGCTGGCGCTTTCACTGGCTGGCGAGTACATGCCCACCATGACCGAGGCGGAGGGCGTCACCACGGTCCGCAATATGGGGGCCTCCTATGCTTATTTTTCACTGTTCATGGCCGAGCGCCCCAATCCGGTCTTTTGGGGGCATTTGCCCCCGAGCTGGGTTGAGTGGCACCGGCGGCTCGAGGAGCAGGCCCGTGCGGGCGGCCTTTTCGTTCCTTCTGGCCAAGAGAAAAATGAGTTCTGGCGAAGAGCACTCCTGAGGGTTAAGAGCATTACCGACCCTCTGGGCATACAGTTCATCGCGGTGCCGGAACTCGGTATCGAGGGGCGAGAGGAAGCGCTCAGCCCCGAAGATGCGATTGCCGTTGGATTCTGATCTGATGCAGGTGGGCCGTATGTTCCCTGAAAAGACGATTTCCGATTACCTCGGTGGGGTGGCGAAGCGATATCCGGACAAGCTGGCTTATGCGTACGAGCGTCTCGAGCACACCTGGAGGGAGGTCGACGAGCGCGTCAATCAATTGTGCAGGGTGCTGCAGCGCCAGGGGATACAGCGCGGTGATGTGGTGGCCAGTTGCTGCCATGATGGCCCGGTGTTGGTGGAGACCCTCTTTGCCTGCGCGCGAATCGGTGCCATCCGGGTTGGCGTCAACTACAGATACGCCCCCGCTGAAGTGCGCAAGCTGCTCGCCCACTGCAATGCCAGCTTGCTGATCGTTCAGGACGATCTTGCTCATCTGGCACCCGACGGTCAGGACCTGATCCTGATTCGATGCGGTGATGGGCAGAAGGAGATGGGTGATCTTGCGAGCCTCATGGCTCAGGAGTCTTCGGACGCGGTACCCGGTCTTGCCGTTGAGCAGGACGTGGCACAGATTTGCTACACCACCGGATCCACGGGAGAGCCCAAGGGTGCGGTCTGGACTCATCGTAGCCTGACCCAGTCCATGGGGCATACCCTTTTGGACCTGAGCATGACTCCCAATGATGTGTGGCTGCACTGTCTGCCGGGAGCCGGTGTCCCTAGTGTGCTGGCGATCTGGAATGTGGTGCTGGGTTTTAGCAATGTAATCATGAAAGGCTTTGATCCGGCTTCGGCCCTCAGGGCTATTGAAAAATATAAGGTGACCCGTACCGTCTGGGTGCCCACCATGCTCTCTGCCGTTTGTCAGGTGGCCGAGGGCGGCTCCTATGCCGTTTCCTCGCTACGGCGGATTTCCTATGGCTCGGCCCCGACACCGCCGGCGTTGATCCGGCGTGCCCTCAAGACTTTTGTCGGCGCTCAGTTTGACCAGTGGTATGGATCCACCGAGGGCGCGGGCGGATGGTTCACACAGCTGACACCTGAGGACCATGAACGGGCGTTATCCGGAGAAGAATCTCTCCTGGAATCCTGCGGCAAACCCATGCACCACGCAGAGATCAAAGTGGTCGATGAGCAGGGGGAGGCGGTAGCCGTGGGAACTGTCGGCGAGGTCTGTGTACGAGGTCCTTTCGTGATGGAGGGCTATCTCCATCAGCCCGAGTTGTCAGCAAGGACTCTTGCTGGCGGATGGCTGCATACCGGTGATATGGGACGTCTCGATGCTGAGGGCTACCTCTACCTCGTCGATCGCAAGCAGTTCATGATCATCACCGGGGGCTACAACGTCTATCCGGTCGAGGTTGAAAATGTTTTGTCCAGTCATCCGATGGTTCTGGAAGTGTGCGTTTTTGGCGTACCCGATGATCAGTGGGGCGAGGCCGTTCAGGCGCTGGTGGTTCCTAGGCCGGGCACTCGTCCGGAAGTGGAGGACATCCGCCAGTGGTGCAAGAATCATCTGGCCAGCTTCAAGGTACCCAAGTCGATTCGCTTGCAGGACTCTCTTTTGCGCGGGCCTACGGGCAAGATCCTGAAGCGGGTCATCCGCGACCAGTTCGTCGCCGAACTCAGGGCCGGGTGAGCGGTTCGAGATGACGGCCGTCAAAAAATCTTCTGCGGTCGCTTTGCTTGAGCGTTGGCGTGCCCTCGACCGGAAATCACTTTTGCGGATGGAGGCGCTGGCAAAGGTCGGTGCCCGCCTGTTTGGCGAGAGGAGCTATCTGGATGTCACGATGGAGGACATTGCCAGTGAGGGTAAGGTCAGCAAGGGAGGCGTGTACCACTACTTCCAGACCAAGGAAGAGCTCTTGTTCTTTATCGTCAATACCGCCATTGATGATCTCCTACGCGGGCTTCCTGAGGAAATCCATGTGGCCGAGCCGGGTCGAGAGCGAATTCGCATTTTGATGCAGCGGCAGTTGGACTACTACTATGGCCATTTGTACGAGGTTAAAACTCTACTCAATGATCGCAAGCTGCTATCGCGCGACTTCATGAAGCTGGTCGACCTGAAGGAACAGCGCTACTTTCATCTCGTCGAATCAGAGATGCAGCACCTGCTTGGGACGAAGGACCGGGGACGACTGGCGACGGTCACCTTTGCCTTCTTCGGGCTGTGCAACTGGATTCCGAGCTGGTACCAGCCTGGCGGGCCCTTGAGCGTCGATGAGATACGGGACATCAACTTTTCCATTTTTGTCGACGGTGTGGCCTCGCTGGCCTCTCGAACCCCTGATCTGACGACAAATCCGAAGGAACTCTAGGAGGGAACGGTGGCAAAACGTCTGCTTGAGCACTATTTCAGCGAGCTGCAATTGGGGCAGTCCGAACTTTCACCCAGGAGAACTGTCACCGAAACGGATGTCGTCCAGTGGTGCATGTTCACCGGGGATTGGTTCCCGATGCATTCAGATGCTGTATTTGCGGCTGAGAGTATCTTCGGGCAGCGCATCGCCGCAGGCCTCATGATTTTGGCCATATCGGGCGGTCTGGTGGTACCGCCAAGCACCCGCTCCATCATCGCCAATTACGGTAATGAGCGCATTCGCTACCCGGCTCCCACTTTCATCGGTGACACCATCCAGGTGCGTGTGTCGGTGATCAAGCTTGAGCCGCGTGATGCCGATTCCGGGATCATGGACATGGAGTGGGACGTCATCAATCAGAACGGAACCGTGGTGTGTAACGCGGTGTTCCGCGCCCTGCTCGCCATGAAGGAGCGTAGCCATGAGTGACATCCTGACGAAAGTCGCCGATGGCCTGTTGACAGTCACTCTCAACCGGCCCGACAAGATGAACTCCATCGGGCAGGATATGGCCCATCGGCTGACAGAGCTGTTCAAGGAGGCGGCCAGTGACGCGCAGGTACGCTGCCTTCTAATCACCGGTGCGGGTAAGGGTTTTTGCGCGGGGCGCGACCTCAGTGAGGCCCGGCCCGGCGAAGACGCCTATGGGATTATCACTACGGTATTCAATCCGCTGTTGACGGCGGTCTATGACTTTCCCAAGCCCAGCATCGCTGCCGTCAACGGGGCGGCTATGGGAGTCGGTCTGGGCCTTGCGCTGGCCTGTGACTTGGTGATCGCTGCTGACAATGCGCGGCTGTCATCACCGTTTGCCAATCTTGGGGTGGCTCTCGATTCTGGGGGACATTTCCACCTTCCCCGTGCGATCGGTTTGCACCGTACTCTGGAGATGATCTACACCGCCGATGTGGTTCGGGGCAAGCAGGCGGAGGCCTGGGGCCTGGTCAACCGCTCCGTGCCGGGTCTCAAGCTGGGCCCATGGTCCGAGCAGATGGGCCTGCGGATCGCTGCCGGTCCGACCAACGCCTACGTTCAGCAAAAGCGGTTGGCGCGGCGCGCTTTAGGCATGGGCTTTGCCGAGGTTTTGGAGCAAGAGGCCCGTCTGCAGGCCGACCTTGTTACCAAACCGGAGTACGAGGAGGGCCTCAAGGCCTTCATGCAAAAGCGGCGACCAGACTTCCGGTCCGTCGGTAAGAAGTCGTCCAAGGCCGGCTAGACGCATGAGCTCGGGGCCGACGACCGAAGCCACAAGCCCGGCCGTTCACCGCTGGATGCGGCAGGCCGAATATGCCTTGTCCGTCCCGGCTTGCGGCCTGCTTTTCGGCATGATGATGCTCACGGTAGTCGACGTGGTGGGACGTTATCTGTTTTCGTCGCCGCTTCGATGGGCTTTCGAGTTGACGGAAATTTCTTTGGCCATGCTCATTTTCTTTGGCATGCCCGCTATTTCCTTGCAGGGTTCGCACATCGTCACAGACCTGATCGACCCTCTGCTGTCCGAGCGTAAGCGGATGATCTTGATGCGAGTGGTCGATGCGCTCTGCGGTCTGGCCCTGGCCGGGTTGGCCCTGCTACTTTGGCGTCGCGCAGGGTCGATGGTGGATTCCAACGACAAAACGCCGGTGGCCGGTATTGAACTGGGACCTCTGGTGTATCTCATTGCCATCTTTCTGATTCTGACGGCGGTGGTGCACCTGTTGCGTGCCATCTGGGGAGCCATGGAGTCTCGGGCGGAGACAGCGGAGGTTCGCCTTGGCTGACTTCTTCCTCGGCTTGTCGGCCATGCTGATCCTGATGTTCGTCCGGGTTCCGATCGCCTGGGCCATGGGGATCGTCGGTTTCATGGGTCTCATTTATGTACGCGGCTGGCCGGCTGCGGTGGCATCGACTGCCATCAGTGTCCAAGAGACCGGGTTCTCATATCAATTCGCTACGGTCCCATTGTTTATCCTGATGGGCAGTTTTGTGGTGCGCTCCGGCGTTTCCAATGAACTCTTCCGCGCGGCTTACGCTTTCATCGGACACTTTCGTGGGGGCGTAGCGATGTCCACCATCGTGGGCTGCGGCGCTTTCGGGGCGATCTGCGGGTCGTCGATTGCTACAACCGCGACCTTCACGAAGGTCGCCTATCCTTCAATGCAGCGCTACCGATACTCCGACGCTTTGGCGACTGGGGCTATTGCTGCTGGGGGGACGCTGGGCATCCTGATCCCCCCCTCGACGGTGATGGTGATCTACGGACTGATGACGGAAACCAGCATTAGTAAGCTGTTCGCAGCAGGGCTGCTGCCCGGTTTGCTGGCCATTTTTCTTCTTTGCATCGCCGTGTCCATCACGGTTCGGCGCGATCCGCAGGCAGGCCCTGCAGGCGAGCGAAGCAGCTGGCGCGAGCGTCTGTCTTCCCTGGCCTCGGTCTGGAAGGTGCTTTTGCTCTTTGTAGTGGTCATGGGCAGCATCTACGCAGGCATTTGTACGGCCACCGAGGCTGCATCGGTGGGGGCTTTCGGGGCTTTCGTGATCGCCTGGTCCCGGGGCGGTCTGAGCCTGGCGGTTTTGAGAGAGGTTTTGTGGGACACCATCAAGACCACCAGCATGCTGTTTTCGATCGTTGTCGGGGCGATGATATTTTCGAACTTCGTCAACTACACCAGCATGCCAAGCGACCTGGTGGCCTTGGTTAAGAGTCTGGAGCTCCCCCCCTTCATGGTGGTGGCGGCTATCTGTGCCGTATACGTACTGCTGGGTTCGGCCATGGAAGAGTTGTCCATGGTTCTGTTGACCTTGCCGGTGTTCTTTCCCGTCGTCGTTGCCCTGGGCTTTGATCCGGTCTGGTTCGGCATTCTGATTGTGGTGGTGGTCGAGATTGGGTTGATCAGCCCTCCGGTCGGAATGAACCTCTTTGTCATCCGTACCCTGCTTCCGGCTGTCAGGACGCCGGTCATTTTTCGCGGTGTGACGCCTTTTCTGGTTGCTGATATTGCTCGGCTGGCCATCTTGATTGCCTTCCCTGCCATATCGCTGTATTTGCCCAACTTGCTTTTTGCCAAACCGTGACGATTGCTGGGGAAGGTAGGGCCCCGAGGTCTCAGTCCCTACCAAAACTTTGAGGAGACTTCCATGCGAAAGAGTTTTTCGGTTGTATCCCGGCGCAGCCTGTTGGCCCTGAGCCTGGGCCTGCTCACCATAGCCAGCGGGGGGGCATCTGCCCAAACGCGATTGACCATGAGTTCGTGGGCCGCCCCCACTCATCTGCTGACGCAGAAGGTGCTCGGCGAGTGGGCCAAAGAGGTAGAGGCCGCGAGCCAGGGCCGTATCAGATTTACTCTGCTGCCCAAGGCCGTAGCCTCTCCAGCCAACACCTTCGATGCGGTACGTGACGGACTGGCTGATGTCTCCTTCATCCTTCATGGCGCAATTCCGGGGCGCTTTGTTCTGACCCAGATGGTCGAGTTTCCGCAGATGGGCGCCTCCGGAGAGATGAACTCGGGCGTCTACCAGCAGATCCATGACCAACATCTGGCTGCCGCAGGCGAGCACAAGGGCGTGAAGGTGCTGGCTGTCTTTACCCACGGGCCGGGGCATATTCTCATGAGTGGCAAGCGCAGCGTTCAGAAGCAGGACGACCTGTCCGGCGTGAAGCTGCGGGTGGGTGGAGGCGGCGTTAGCGAGCTAATGAAGTCTCTTGGCGCCACTCCGCTGGTTCGTCCTGGCAGCGAAACCCATGATCTCCTGGCCGGTGGAGTGGTCGACGGAACGCTGGTCCCTTATGAGACCTATGTGTCTTATCGCCTGGAGAATATCGTGCGAAACGCCACGCGGATCCCGGATGGACTCTACACCCTGAGTTTTGCTGTCATCATGAATGAGAAGGCCTACAACGCCCTGCCGGCGCAGGACAAGCAGGTGATCGATTCGCTCTCTGGCGTACGGTACGCACGAATGGCTGGCAAGGCCTGGGATGATGCAGACAGGGAGGGTGTTGAGGCCATGAAGAAGAACGGCGTGAATGTCGTCGATGCCGATGCGAGCCTGGTGGCAGCCATTCGCGAGAAGAGTCGTCCGATTGAAGCCGCATGGGTTGCGGAGGCGCGTAAAAAGGGTGTCGATGGCGCCACGGTGCTCTCGCGGTTCCGGGAAGAGACACGCCGCCTCGCAGGACGCTGATGCCTTGAGGGTAGCCATGACTCTGTTCCAGGCACGGGTAGCTCCCCGTTGTTGTGATGAACGGCCGTTGAGGCAGGGGTAATCGTATGCGGACACAAGTGCGGTCGCGTCTTGAGGCTGCTTCGATACCCCTTCTCCTCATGTGTCTGGCTCAGATTACGGGGGATTCGCGCTGGCTGCGCCCGCCGTTCCGTCCCCGGCGCGACCGGCGGCTTTTTCACGAGGAATCCGGGGGGCTGTCTCCAGAGATCCAGCATCAGGTCAGGGAAGCGATGGCCGATGTACTGGTGCAACTGGCCAGTGGACAGCTACGACTGAGGCCGGACCTGGATGAGGAGCAGATCGGGGAGATGATGCGGGTTTGCGTGGCCGAAGATGTGCCATCCGAATACATCCCGATGGCTATGGAGGAACTGGGGTTTCGCGACCGCGATGTTGCATGGTCGAGTCTATCGACCCGAGCTGAGGCAGCGCGCAAGACGGTTCTAATTATCGGCGCAGGTGCTAGTGGCATCTGTGCGGCCATCAAGCTTCGGGCGCTTGGCTTTAACTGCACGGTCGTTGATCGTAACCCTGACGTGGGCGGCGTCTGGCTTGAAAACGATTACCCGCAAGCCGGTGTGGACACCCCAAACCAGTTTTATTCCTACTCCTTTGCTCCCAACAGCCAGTGGAGCTCGTACTTTTCTAAACGCGATGAGATGTTGGCCTACTTTCGTCGTCTGGCGCAGGAGTGCATCGACGGCGACTTGAGGCTGTCGACGAGCGTCAAGCGGCTGGACTGGGACGAAGCCTCATACACCTGGAAAGTCAGCCTGGTCAATGACCGCGGTCAGTCTGATAGCCTGGTGGCCGATTTCGTTGTCAGCGCAGTCGGTCAGATGAACCAGCCTAAGATGCCGGACATCGCCGGTATCGATCGGTTTGACGGTGCTGTGTTTCACTCGGCCCGTTGGCGGCATGATGTACCCCTCGAGGGCAAGAAGGTGGTGGTTGTAGGAGCCGGCGCCAGCGCTATGCAGCTAGTTCCTTCGGTGGCGGCACAGGCTTCGCGGCTGACCTTGATTCAGCGCTCGCCGCAGTGGGTTCTTCCTCTGGAAGACTACCATCGCAAGGTCAGCCCAGACACCCAATGGCTGCTTGCCAACGTACCCTACTATCTCGCCTGGTATCGCTTCGGTCTGTTCTGGCGTTTTTCCGATGCGGTTCTGGCCACGCTTCGGCGCGATCCGCAGTGGCCACACCCGGAGCGATCCGTCAACGCAGCCAATGACCGCAACCGGCAAATGATGACGGACTACCTCCAGAGCAAATTGGAGGGACGCCCCGATTTGGTGGAAAAGCTTCTGCCCGATTACCCGCCTTACGGAAAGCGGATTCTCATTGATAACCATTGGTTTGACACCTTGCGCCAGCCTCATGTGCGAGTGGTCAATGCGCGTGTGGGACACTTTCAACGGAACGGTCTTGTGGATCAGTTCGGTGAGGAGCACCCCGCTGATGTGGTCGTCCTGGCTACGGGCTTTGAGGCCGCCCGCATGCTGCACACCATCGAAGTCCGTGGCCGCCAAGGGGCGCTTCTGTCGCAGGTGTGGGGTGACGACGATCCTCGGGCCTACTTGGGCATTACGGTACCGGGATTTCCCAACTTTTTTTGTATGTATGGGCCCAACAGCAATCTCGGACATGGCGGAAGTGCGATTTTTCAGGCTGAATGCCAGATCCGTTACATCGCCGGGTGCTTGAAAAAAATGGTGGAGGACAACATCAGCGCCATCGAGGTGCGTCGCCACGTTCATGACGACTACAACCGTCGGGTCGACGCTGAACACGACGGGCTGGTCTGGAGCCACCCGGGCACCACCAACTGGTATCGCAACCGACAGGGCCGGGTTTTTTCGATCATGCCCTGGCGGATGGTGGACTATTGGCGTATGACCCACGAGCCGGATTTTTCTGATTACCAGTGCGATGCGGGGGCGATCCATGAATGAAAGCGAAGTCCAATTGATTCGCGATGGGGAAATCGCAACCTTGCTTCTGGCCAATCCAGGAAAGCTCAACGCCCTGACCGCGCAGCATTACGAGCGGATGCGGCGTCTGATTTCTCTTGTACGCAGAGACCACTCCGTCCGTTCCCTGGTGGTGACTGGCCAGGGCCGGGCATTTTGCGCTGGTGCCGACCTTGATTTCCTCGGGGCTGCCGGCCAGAGCGAACGCAGCCGCGGTGAAGTCATCAGTGATCTCATGTGGTCCGCTTGCAACCCCTTGATCCTCGAGCTTCGGTCGCTGCCCATTCCTGTCCTCGTCTCTCTCAACGGCGCCACTGCAGGTGCCGGCGTCGGCATTGCGCTAGCTGCGGATCTGGTCATCGCTGCCCGAAGCGCCTACTTTTACCTGCCCTTTGCCCTGAAGCTTGGAATCCTGCCAGACTTGGGCAGCACCTGGTTCCTGCCACGTCTGGCTGGTCGCGCCCGATCAATGGGCATGGCTATGCTCGGCGACAAGATTGCCGCCGAACAGGCTTTGCAGTGGGGCATGATCTGGGCCTGTGTGGACGATGCTGCTTTGCAGACTGAAACCCTTGCTTTGGCGCGACGCATGGCTCAGTTGCCCAGGGACATGGCTCCAGAGCTGCGTGAGGCCTGGAGGCATTCGGAAGAGAGCAGTTTGGCCGGGCAGCTCGAATACGAGCGCCGACGCCAATCCGAACTTCTCAACAGCGCCGCTTTTGAGGCCGGCGTAGCCGCCTTCGCCGCTACCCGCGGCCGCTGATGACAGGCTCCGGGCCCTGAACTGTTTACGAGCTCGTAGGATTGCTGTTGACGGCCGCCGAAGAGATCAGAAAAGCGGCGACCTTTCTATTACCGACGATGCGGTAACCGCCCAGGATGCCGACCCTGCGCCCGAGCCTGGACCGGATGGGTCGCAGTGCGTCTACGGGCAAGACGCCAGCGGCATGAAGGCCCGCGAACCTTTACGGAAAATCGTACGGGTTGCGCTTGCTTCGGACGGTGCTCTCTTGACCTGACGGGCTCCATGTGGTCCTATCGGGCCGTTACGCTTTTCACGATTTGTCGCTGCACGGGAGCGACGTCGCTCTGAGCCGGCCATAGACCAGCCAAGCGTTGTGCCGGAGACCAAAGTGGGACCAGATGTTTTTTTGGGGGACCGATGCGAACTTTGACTTCACTTGTTGTGGTGATGATGACACTTGCCAGCACTTCCGTTCTGGCGCAGTCGAGTAGCAAGAACGTAGCGCCCGGATTTGCAGGTATCACTGCAAGCGACACCGTGGTCTTGATGCCAATCGATGTCGAGCTGTTCTCGCTGAGCGCCGGCGGACTGGCCGAGCCGAAGGCGGACTGGACTGCTGCGGCACTCAAGCATATGAATGCAGCCATTGCTGAGCGCAAGGCCTCCTGGGGCATACGGTCCAAACAGCTGACCGAGCAGGACGCGGATGACTTCGCCGAACAAGTGGCTCTGCACGCAGCGGTGGCGCAGTCGATTGCCTTGCACCATTCGGTCGGTGGTGTTTGGGCCTTGCCAACCAAGCAGGGGCAGCTTCTCTGGTCATTCGATGATGCCATGAGGCCGATCGCAGAGAAAACGGGGTCGCGTTATGCCCTGTTTGTATGGATGCGCGACAGTTACGCATCGGCAGAGCGAAAGGCAGCCATGGTGGCCTTTGCTCTCCTGGGCGTAGGCATCGTTGGAGGCTCGCAGGTAGGTTATGCATCCCTTGTCGACCTTTCTGACGGGCGCGTGGTTTGGTACAACCGCCTGACGCGCCAATCCGGAGATCTGCGGGAGATGGACAGCGCCAAGGAGTCGATCAAGGCGCTGCTCCTGAACTTTCCTATTCGCTGAGGGGATCCTCGATGGACAGACGTGATCTGCTCCGATGGGGTTGCGCCCAGTGCACAGTGCTTTCTGGTCTGGCAGGTGGCATCGCGCACGCCAACACTGGTTCAGGCGGCCCCGAACCGACCTTGTGGCAAGCACCGGCACGCTTTAAGCGGTCCGATGTCTCCTCCGATGAAGGCGGGCTTTGGGCACTGATGGATCGGGAAGAAACGCGGATGCGCAGAAGTCCGTTTCGAATTCGGGACGCGGGCCTGGAGGCCTACCTCAAGGAGATCAGTTGTCGGCTCGGCGGGGAGCATTGTGAGGATATTCGAACCTATGCGCTGCGTGGACCCTTGTTCAACGCGGCCATGGCCCCCAACGGGATGATGCTGGTCTGGAGTGGGCTGCTGCTTCGAATCGAGAACGAGGCGCAACTGGCCGCAGTGATCGGCCATGAGATTGGGCACTACCTACAGCGCCACAGTGTTGAGCGATTACGGGATGCCCGAACTCGCGCTGCCTTTGGACAGTTCATGGGAATGTTCGGCGTGGTTGGGCTGGTTGGCTCACTGGCTGCGGCGGCCGGTGCGCTGGCTTACTCGCGCGACCACGAGCGTGAGGCTGATCGCATCGGATTGGTGCTGATGCGCCAAGCAGGGTATGACACGCGCGCAGCCGCGCGGGTTTGGAGCAATCTCCTGGACGAACTCAGGGCTAACCCGAACGCGGATCCGTCCAAGAACAGCGTTTTGTTTGCCACCCACCCCCCGTCAGACGAACGGCGTCAGACGCTCGAAGAACTCGCGGCGGGGTCACCTCCGGGCAATGAGGGTGCAGAAGCGTTCAGGCAGCGAGTTGCGCCGATACGCTCAATGATGCTTGAGGATGAAATCAAGCGCATGCGCTATGCGGAGTCGATCGCATTGATCACGCGACTGTTGCGTTCTGACAGCAAAGACCCCCTGTTACTTCACTACAGGGGTGAGGCTCACCGGCTGCGATTGGAGGCTGGCGATACGGAGGCAGCACTGCACGACTTTGAGGCTGCTTTACAAACAGCGACTCCTCTGGCAATCACTCACCGATCTATGGCTTATCTCTATCGGGCGATCGGATATTCCGCAAAATCGACCGAACACTTCAAGCACTACCTGACATTGGCGCCGGAGGCGCCAGATGCAGAACTCATCAAAAAGGAGTTTTTATGAACCCAATCCAAAGGATTCTGGGCACGCTCATGATGGTTGCGCTGATGGCCGGCTGCGCCCAAGTCTCCAAGGTGGCCAATGGCGAAATCGTCCTGCGCGAGAAGATGGTCCTCACGATCGATCAACCCTGGAATCAATTCGAGCGATCTCCTTCTGGCGATAACCATCCGACCTGGACCATTGACGGCGTGACGGTGGACACCTTGAAGTTCTACGTGGGCCTGATCGATGGCGATCTCATCGCGCCGACCCCAAGCGAGCCCAAGGGCCAGAGGGCACTGGCGTTCAAGTCGGCAATGAATCAGCAGGAGGTGCTGAGCTTGTTTGAGGGGTTGTACTCAAGGGCGGGGTCCACCTTCACATTGGATCGGGCGGCTCCTCATACTTTCGTGGGTAAGAGCGGCTTCAAAGCCGAGTGGAACGGCGTTCGGAAGACGGACAACGTTCGGCTCAAGGGAGTGATTTGGGCCTCTGTGCACAACGGGCGCCTGTACGCGATAAGCTATACCGCGCCTGCGCTCGCCTTCTTCGGCAAGAATCAGGGGGCGGTCGAGAGGATCGTAGCTTCCGCGCGTGTCAAGAATTGACTGGGTCCAGCCATCGGGCCGGAACGGAGTCGGGCGAGAGCCATAGCGATACCGCCAGCGTGGTCCGTAAACGCCCCCTTCGCACTTTGGGCACTGGAGGGATGCTGGACGATTGCGTCTGGGATTTACCGGAAATCCGGTCGTGACATCTCCGAGCATCTAGCCGTCCGTATGCTGCAGCTCTCAAGAATTCTCCTACTTCGGATTTGGCCGCTCGTCATACTTTGCGGCTGCACGACGACAGGAATCGAGGTCGACTGGTTTCAGCCGCCAATCACCACGGTCCAGGCGCCTGAACGGCCGATCACTCAGTACAGCCTGCATAACAATACGACGCTCGTCGGTCTGGCGCCGATGCGGGCCCTCGTGCCGGCCTTCGACGGCAAGGGGAAACTCCTGGCCAGTTGGACGCCGCACCCCGCTGGTGCGCAACAGCGTCCCACCTTCGTTGTCATCCATGGTGGACATGGCCTGGTGCCGACCAACTTCGCCAACGCCGTTTGGCTGCGCGATACCTTTTCCGCCAATGTTCTGGTGCTGGACAGCTATTGGAGCCGGGGCCGCAACGAAAACTGGGCGACACGCACCCGCTTCGGCGCCAATATGCGGGTGCTTGATCTGATCGCCGCGGGGCGTTGGCTGCGCGACTTGCAGGGCACGGACCCCTCCCAAACCTTTGTCTGGGGCGACAGTCAGGGCGGCTGGACGGTGCTGCGGGCCTTCACCGACGACCCCTTCATCAAGCCACAAATGCGGACTCTGTATCGCGCAGGCATCGCAGCCTACCCCAACTGCTTTTCCCTGGGTACGCCGCAGGCACCTACTCTCTCGCCTTATTTCGCGCCTGTCATCGTGTTCACCGGCGGTAAGGACACTGCTACGCCCATCAGCGAATGCCGGAGTCAGGTTTTGCGATCAGCCACTGTATGGACCCACTACCCTGATCAGACGCATGGCTGGGACTCGGCAAATCGGGGGGCGGCCGCAAAACCGGTCGACGGCGAGTGTGGACGCGCTATGAATGTCTACAACCCGTTTCCCATATGCCGCAGCAACCCGACCACCGAGGATATGCGCCAGAAGATCCTGACTTTTGTGCGTCAGCACGGGGGGGCGGTTCCCTGATCTGTTGGGTAACGACCTCTGACCTTCCCCGGTCGCGGTGCGAGCGTCAAGTAGGCAGAGCGGGTCATCCCAGCATGGGCAAAAACCAAAACAAGTGATGCGAGCGATTCCTGGCGCGTGGCCAGTGCCGTATCCGGTGCAGCCGATCCGTCAGGGACGTCCCGCAAAAACCAGCGAGGTCAGGGTGCCGCACAGGGTGATAAGGATGCCAATCAGAATAACCCCGTTGAGTCTTTCTTCATTACGCAATACAAAGTAGCTGATGGGTATCACGACCAGAGGGGTGCACATGTATACCAATGCGGCCACGCTCACGGGGATGTACTTCATCGAGGCAATCACCAGGGTTTGCGCCAGAAATTGAAGCACGCCGATGCCCGCGAAAAGCCAGGCCCCCTTGCGATTACCGAGGATTTCCCGCGTGTAATCAGGCCATTTGCTTCGGCTTGCCAAAAGCAGCACCAGCAGCGCTGCCCCAGCGCCGATCGTAGCGCCCAGGAGCGGTTCATTCCAGATTCGCACGGCAAAGCCGCGAAAGATGTGGCTGCCGGAGTAAGCTGCGGAAGAACCGACACCCAACAGCAGGCTGCCCCATACCACTGATCGTTTTCGAATCCGTGCCTCGATCACAGGCGGGCGGGTGGAGTCGCGCTTTTGCAATCCGAAGCTCATGGACACCAGACCCACGATCGCCAGGGTGATTCCAAGCATACCTAGCCAGCCAATGACTTCACCGAGGAACACCCAGGCGAAGACTGCGGTGAGCAGCGGGCTGGTGCTTTGCAGGGCCGATGCCCCAGAGGGCCCGGTCAGCTCAATTGACTTGAAGACCAGCCACCGGCCCAGATAGGTCGAAAAAATGCCGGCAAGCGCGAAAGACATCACGGCCCACGCGCTGATGCCCGTGTTGACCTCACCAAACGCCAGCTGCAAGCAGGCAATCAGTATCCCTGCAGGGACGCCTGCTGCAGCAGCCAGAAGCGAGCCGGTTTCGCTTCGGATGACCTTTACGCCGACAGATATCAGCACCATGCAGATGCCATAGGTCAGCAGGGAGAGCACGGCCAAGCCACCGCCAAGGACGACGTCTGGCGAGACGCTCGGCCAAGTACTCATTGAGCTCTCAGCGCAACATGGCCCCACCGTCCACGGCAAGACAAAGACCGGTGATCCAATCTGCTGAATCGGAAATCAGGTAGGACAGCATGCCAGTGACATCCCGCGGCTCGCCCACCCGGCGCAGCGGAAACTCTTTGGCCCGTGCAGCCAGCAGCGTGTCGTAGTCGGCGTGTGACATTCCCGCTGCCAGATAGATTTCGCTGCGCACCAGGGCAGGGGCGATACAGTTGACCCTCACTCCATGCTCAGCCGCCTCGATGGCAAGCGCTCGGGTGAAGGCCTCCACGGCACCCTTGGTTGCGCAGTAGGCAATCGATCCGGCGCGTGGCCGCTGGGCCAGCGTGCTGCTGAAATTGACGATCGAACCCTTACGCTCGATCACGAGCGGCAAAAAGGCCTGCGTCACGAACATGGTTCCCAGGACGTTGATTCGAATCAGTCGCTCGATATCGTTGGCCGAAGCGTCAAGAAAAGGACCTTTCTGCACGGCGATACCCGCGCAGTTGACAAGTACGTCCAGCCCCCCACAGGTCTGTTCTACCCACTGGCGCATGCGTGCGATGTCATCGCGGCTGCCGATGTCGCACTGGAAGGCCTCCACGCCGCGAGATTTCATCGAATCGAGCTTGTCTGCGCGTCGGCCGCAAACGAGCACTTTATAGCCCTCGCGTCTGAGGTGCAGCGCAATGTCCTCTCCCAATCCGGCGCTACCGCCGGTGACCAGAGCGACTTTTCCCGTTGCCATATTTTGATTGCTGTTGGCTCAGGCGGCGATGGACTTGCCGGCGGCGAGACTGGCGGCTGTGCGAATGGCCGACAGCATGCTCTGATGCTGCGCCAGGCCCCGGCCAGCTATGTCGTACGCTGTGCCATGAGGCACATTGAGCATGACGAACGGCAAGCCGACATAGACGGTGCAGGCGCCCTCGAAAGCGACCGTCTTGATCGGGATTTGCCCCTGGTCGTGGAACATGGTCACCACCACGTCATATCGGCCTTCGATGGTTTGCCGGAAAACGGTATCGGGTACCAGGGGGCCCTGGACATCGATGCCGTCGGCGCGCGCGGCGGCAACGGCCGGCGCGATCTTGACCCGGTCTTCCGGGAACATGGCGTGTGGGTTGATCCCCGCGACGGCGATCCGGGGTTGGCTAAAACCCCAGCTTCGTAGCGTTCGGTCGACAAGCCGGACCACGTGCCCGACGCGCTCGGGCGTCACGAGCTCAATGGCCTTGGACAAGGGCACGTGTTCGCTCAAGGGGATAACGCGCAGGCTACCGCCCATTCGCAACATGAAGGTCCCGGCTGGCTGAAGGTCATCCATATCGTGAACCTTGCCAGTGGCCTTCATTGAGGCGGTCTCCATAGGTCCAAGCACGAGTCCCTGGAGTTTGCCCTGCTGACCAAGCTGTTGGCCAAGTCGCAGCCACCCCAGAACTGCCTCGCCTGCCTGGGCTGAAGCCACTCCGAACTGGTTGCTGGCCGGATCGAAAGTGCCCGGGTCGAGCACGCCGACAGCATGGTCATCAATCGCGTCCTGCGGTGAGGTCATCGATACGAAAACCAGCGAGACCTTGCAGAGGGCAGCCGCCCGCTCGAGGACGGTCCGGTCCCCGATCAACACCAGACGGCACTCGGACTTCCACTGGCCGCTGGCCGCCGCGCGCACGCAAACCTCGGGGCCGATACCGGCAGGGTCTCCGATCATCACGCCGACTACGGGCAGTGTGCTGCGCGTCATGGCGACCTCAGGAGGCAAAAAAGTCCAGGACGAGCCTGGCGAAATCGTCCTTGCGTTCGATCTGCGTCCAATGGCCGCACTTGCCAAACATGTGCAAGTCCGAGTTCTTCAGCAGCGAGTGGAATTTGATGCTGTTTGTGGGTGGTACTACCTTGTCATCCCGTCCATGAATGATCAGCGCACGCTGCTCGATCTTTCGAATGTCATCCTCCGGCGTGGCCAAAGCTTTGATGTGCCGTTGCCGCGGGACGGCAAACATTCTGGAGAACGATTCCTGATAGCCAGGTCGGACGCTCGCTTCGTAACGCGAGCGAATGAGGTCATCGGTCATCATGGTCGTGTCATAGGCAAAGTACATGACGATCTTGCGCATGTTCTCGACGGAAGGTTCGTAGCCCCAGACGGCGTCGAGTGCAGGCGTGAGTTCGAAGTCGACGCCGGCTGCCCCCATCAGCACGAAGCGCTCCACACGATCGGGGTGACGTGCTGCAATGGCGATCGTCAGTGCGCCGCCAAAGGAGTTGCCCACAAATCGGGCCTTCTTGACGCCCACCGCGTCCATCCACTCGGTCAAGTGACGGACCCAGAAGTCCAGGTCATACTGCTGGTCGGACTTTCGCTCGGTATAGCCAAATCCCGCAATATCGGGCGCGAGCACACGGTACTTCTGCGCCAATTTCGGTATCGTCAGGCGCCAGTTGGCGTAGGCGGTCACGCCCGGCCCGGAGCCATGAATAAGGATCACCGGATCGCCTTCACCGGCCTCCAGATAGTTGGTTTTAAGGCCGGCGGCCATCACGCTCTTTCCGATTTCGGGATCGTTTGTTGACATGCGTTTGCCTCTTGAGATGGGGTTCAAATGATGAAGGTGAGATTGGGGAGCACTTCGTCGTTTGCGGCGAGGTACACGCGCTTTTCCCGCATGCGCAGACTGCCGTCTTGGCGGACCAGGAGATGGGTGACCCTCGCGGCCCAATGCTCGGTCTTGCCGTTTCGAACTTCGGTAACGAGTACGCGAGACGTCACTGGGCCCCCAGTTTCACGACGATAGTCATCCCCGAGCACGATATTGCTCACAATACGGGAAAGCCGCGACCGAGGAGACTGCGCGTGGGCGTGCTTGGTTCCCAGGCGGAACAGGCGTTCGTCCAATTCGGCTCGGTTGTCGTTGATCAGCGCAATCTGTTTGCCGATCTCGGCGTCGTCGCTGTTACAGGGCACCCAGTACAGAAGATCGTGTGTGAAAAGGGAGAACCATGCCTGAAACTGGTGGGTATCGGCTAACTCAGCCTCTTTGAAAAGGAAAAGTTCCACCTCTCGGTAGGTGATCCAGTCAGTCAGGTCATTTGCGGCTTGCGTCACGTTGATCTCCAGCGTCATCACGAGCTCTTGGTCATAAGCTCGAGCCAATATTTCATCTGGCCCCGCTGCGGCACTTCGTCGGTGATTCGGCCGACTACGCTGCCGTCGGTGTCGACGTACTCGCGATGCATGCCTCTCGATATCTCGATCCAGGGGTTGAACTCGGCCTGCATGCCGCGCTGTACCCGTTCGAAGATTTCGGCGTCGTCCGGCGAGCCTGATCCGGCCGGTCCATAAAACGATTCGTGCTGACGGACACGCATTTGGTTGATTTCTTCGCTCACGCCGCCGAGCCGGACCATCGACATCAGGACCCGGGTCACACCTGGGGCGACCGGAACGATGATGCGCACCTGGTTACCAATCAACTGCAAGTTGGGAAATACGCCGAGGTGCGGGTCGCCCGAGAGGCTGATCAGCATCTCAGCGCGGTCTTTCCCGTAGGCCTTGTGCATGTCCTGGACATACTGCTCGCCGCCCGGGACCTTGGCAAGATAGGCAGCATGCTTGCTGTAACTCTTGTGTCGCTGTGCGCGAAAGTCGAGCATCGCATGGCCATGACCATAGTCACGAGTGAGCGTAAGGGCTGCGTCGCTAAATGGATCTTCGCGGTGCATTGACCCAATGCCCGATTCCGCATTACGAGCCCAACCTGCCACTACCGAGGCGTGAACGAAGTTGGGGTGGTAGCCGTCCATGCCAACGAGTTTCCAGTTACCCAGATACTCGGTCTTGTTGATGCCGGCGTCCAGGAAAATTTCGCCGGTCGGGGAGGCATCCACGAGCATGTCGAACTGGGAAGCGGCACCGCCCAGGAAATCGGAGAGCGACTCACCCTCCGGTTTGAGGCTGGCGAAGAGAAATCCACGGTGCGACGCGACTCGGGGCACGGGGGTCAGGCCCATATTCTCGGGTTTGAAGTCGGGGCCGTAGCCGCCCGGCTCGGTCACCTCGCGCAGCGCGCCCGTCAAGTCATAAATCCAACCGTGGTACCAGCACCGCAGCATCTTGGTGTTGCCCGATTCGGTTTCCACGACCGTTGCGCCTCGATGCCGGCAGCGGTTGATCAGCACACGCACCTGCGCATCCCTGCCGCGAACCATCAGCACGGGCGTGCGGCCCATCCGCCGTACCTGGAAGTCTCCGGCTCGAGGAACTTCACTCTCGTGCCCGATGTAGATCCACGAGGCGTGGAAGATACGATCCATCTCCAGGTCGAAGATGGTCTGGTCGGTGTAGATGCGCGAGTGAACCCTGCCGTCTCTCACCAGGGAGGCGATGGCCTCGTTGGACGGGGCCGGGCGATGCCAGGCAATAGCGGACTCAGTGGCGCAAGGCTCGTTTTGACACTGGCTCATTCGGCCTCAATCTTCGCTGCCTTCACAGCGGCTTGGTAGCGTGGGATATCGCGGCGAATCGTCTCGGCCAGTGCTGCCGGCGTGGCTGCGGGCGGCGGTTCAACACCGGCGGCATGCAGCTTGCTGATCGTCGCCGGGTCGCGGAGTACCCGTGCGATGGCCGTCGACAGCTTGTCAATAACCGCTTTGGGCGCGGCTGCCGGAGCAAACAGTGCGTTCTCGCCCGGAAAATGGAAGTCGCGCAAGCCGGCATCACCCATCGGGGGGTACTCGCTGAGGATGCTGGCGCGCTCGCGTGTGTTGGCCGCCAGCACGCGCACCCGACCGGTCTTGGCAAACTGTCCGACGGAATTGAATGCCGCAATGGCCATCGATACTTGACCGGCTGCCAGGGCGGGTACTGACTGGCCTGTTCCCCTGAACGGGACGTGAAGGATGTCAAGGCCCAGACCCGCCTTGAAGGCCTCCATGGTCAGATGATGGAGGCTGCCAATGCCCGATGAACCGTAGCTGTAGAAGCCTGGCTTGGCTTTGACGGCGGCCACCATTTCTTGTAGGTTCGTTGCCGGGAAGGACTCGTGTACCGTCAAAAACAGTGAGGATGTGGAGAGGATGGAAACCGGCGCGAGATCTTTCTCGAAGTTGTAGGGTAGTTGCTTGCGAGTGAAAAGGTTGACGGCCCAGTGCGCCGCATCGCAGCTGATGAGCGTGTGCCCATCAGGCGCTGCCCGCTTGAGCTGCTCTATCGCGGCCAATCCGCTCGAGCCGGGGATGTTTTCAACGACCACGGATTGGCCCAAGGCTGCGGCCAGCGGCTGCGAAATGATCCTGGCTACCGTGTCGGGAGATCCACCCGGTGCGTAGGGCACAAGGATCTTGATGGGGCGGGTCGGGTACTCCTGCGCTCGGGCCGGAATGGCGATCCCAGTCGCTGCGGCTACGCCGACCAGATGACCGAGAACTTCACGACGTTTCATGCTTGTCTCCTCAAGGCTTTGGATGGGGGCGCTCGGTTGGCGCAGTTCAACTGAACCGCGCCAAAAAAAGTTTAGCATCTAATTTCATCTTTTGAACTATTCAATAACCACATTGTCCAAATGTTGATGGAAAACCCTAAGTCCGAAAACCTCGAAGCCAGACGCGTGGTGTCATAATCGAAATGTTCAGATATCGAAATATTCGAATAACCATGCAAACAGCGAAAAAAAAGACGGCAATTGCCGTCGCTGGCCAGCCGGTCCTTCACTTGAGCGACCAGGTGGCCGTGAGTGCCGCGCTTGACAGGGAGCTGGACGGATCGGCTCTTTGGGTGCTTCTGGCCATCTACCGCACTTTTGCGACCCTCGACCGCGACCAGGCTGACGAGGTGGGATCCATCGGCTTATCGCCACTGCAGTTCAACATCCTGACCACCTTGCAGCGGACCCGACAGCCCACGACCATGGGCGCGCTGGCCGGCATGCTCGTGGTCAAGCCCAACAATCTGTCGGGCAATATCAACACCTTGGCCGAGAAGGGATTGATCCGCCGCGAACTGAACGCGTCGGACCAGCGCTCGCTGCTGGCCGTGTTGACGCCTGAGGGTGAGGCGTTCCTGAAAGCGCATTTGCCAGCGCACTGGCGCAGGCTCGAGCGCCTGATGGCTGGCTTGACGCGACAGGCTCGCCTGCAGTTGGTCACCCTGCTCACACAGCTGACCGCTTCCATCGGACGCGCGCAGGAGCAGGAAAGTGAAGCTGCCGCCGCCGCTTCGCGCAAGAAGACGCGTGCGAAAACGCATAGCAAGTCGTCTGAAGTGGTGGACTGATCCCTCGCAGATTTGGAGACAGACATGGCAGAGATTCTTGGCGTGGGCTTGTCCCATTACCCACCGTTGTGTACTCCTGATGAGATGATGAGCGGGCTCCTGCGTCTGACCCTCAAGGACCCGGGCATTCCGGAGGCTTTGAAATCGCCCCTAAACTGGCCTGAGGCCATGCGCAAAGAATGGGGAGACGACCAAGGCACTGCTGCGGCCGCGCGACATCGCGCCGCACTGGTGGCGCAGTTCCGGCGCGTGCGTCAGGCCATTGACGACTTCAACCCGGACGTGGTGCTGATCTGGGGTGACGACCAGTTCGAAAATTTCAAGGAGGACGTCATCCCTGCGTTCACGGTCTGCGCCTACGACGACATGGACCTGTACCCTTGGCGCCACGCCCAAAGCTCTTCGATGATGACCGGCAAGCCCAATGCTTGGGGCGAAGGCCCGGACAAGATGTACCGCCTCAGGGGGCGCCGTGACATTGGCAAGCATCTCACCACGGGCTTGATCGAGCAGGGCTTCGATATCGCGTATGCCTACAAGCCCCTGCACCACGAAAGCCTGGCGCATGCTTTTACCAATGCAATCCTCTACCTCGACTACGACCGCAAGGGCTGGAATTACCCGACTCTCGCGATGCCGATCAACTGCTACGGTCGGAAGGTGATTTCAGCGCGCGGCTTCCTGTCGGATCTCCACGCCGAGCTGGACCTCGATCCCCCGGGACCATCGCCGGCCCGTTGTATGGCCATGGGTGCCGCGACCGCGCGCGTCCTGCGCGATTCGCCCTGGCGGGTGGCGCTGGTTGCCTCTTCCAGTTGGTCGCATGCCTTCCTCTGCGACCGCACCTTCCATTTGCAGCCGGACACGCCGGCCGACCGCGCTTTATTCCATGCCTTGACCGAAGCCGATTACGACTACTGGTACAACCAGACCACGGAAGACTTTGAGGCGGCGGGCCAGCAGGAGGTGCTCAATTGGTGTCCGCTGCTGGGTGCCATGCGGGAGCTGAAGGCACCGCTGAAGTGGAGTTCTTTCACAGAAACCCATATCTTCAACTCCAACAAGGTATTCGCAGAATACTGCGTGGCCTGACGATGTCTGATTCATCACCCGTTGTGAGCATCCGGACGGTAGGACTGGCCAGCCTATGACACACTGCTGCGGTCTGATCGACGTTCACACCCACTGGATCCCGGAGCAGTTTCCTGCCTATGTCGGATCCCGTAAGTCAGTGGCGTGGCCATCGATGGCTCCCGGCAGCCACGGCTGCGAGCGCCACGTGATGATTGAGGGCAAGGTGTACCGCACGGTACCGGACACGTCGTGGGACGCCGACAAGCGCGCCCGGGAAATGGCGCAGATGCGTGTGACGCATCAGGTCGTCAGCCCAATGCCGGAGTTGCTTTCGTACTGGCTCCAAGCCGATGACGCGCTGATCTTGACGCGTTTCATGAATGAGGAGCTTGCGACGTTACAGGAGCGTCACCGCAAGAAGCTGACCTGCCTGGGCGCAGTACCCCTGCAGGACGTTGATCTTGCGATTCGGGAAATCGAACACGTGGTGGTCGATCTTGGACTGCCGGGCGTCGAACTTGGGACGAATGTCAACGGCAAGCCCCTGGGGCATCCGGATTTCGAGCCCTTCTTTGCGGCGGCCGAATCCCTGGGTGCTGCAATCTTTGTGCATGCTCTGCGCCCAGCGGGTATGGACCGACTGGTCGGAGCTGGACTCGAGCAGGTGGTCGCCTTCCCCGGGGAGGTGGGCCTGTCGGCAGCGTCCTTCCTAACCTCAGGGCTCCTGTCGCGTCACCCCGGGTTGCGGATCGCCTTCAGTCACGGCGCGGGCGCGCTTGCGATGATGCTGCCTCGCCTGCAGCATGCCTGGACCCAGATGCCTGCGGTACGCAGGCTCATGGACATGTCGCCACGCGACATGGCGCGCAAGTTGTTCGTTGATGATCTGGTTTATGACCCCCAGGCCATTCATTTCCTGCTCGCGACCTTCGGCGAGCAGCAGGTGATGGCCGGCACCGACTACCCATTTGCTATCCTCGACAAAGATCCCGCCCAGCGGATCGATGATCTGTTGCTCGACGATGCCACTGTCCGCCTGCTGCGCCGCGACAACGCACTGCGGTGGCTCGCGCGTACAAGTCTCGACGAATAGGTCCGTAGACGGGCCACACACAGGAGGAAACCCATGAGCCTGGATACCCACCACATCGCGGCAGCAAGCGCTTTGTTGAAGGCGCGTCAGGACCGCCAAACCATCGGTCGGATCTCGGAAAGCCACGGCATAAGCGGGCTTGATGCCGCCTATGCGGTAGCAGAGATCAATACTCGAACCCGCATTGCACAGGGTGCCCGGGTCGTGGGTATGAAGGTTGGACTGACCTCGCGTGCCGTGCAGCAGCAACTGGGTGTTGATCAGCCGGACTTCGGGATTCTTTTTGACGACATGGAATTCCTGAGTGGCCAGTCCATCCCGATGAACAGGCTCATCCAGCCGAAGGTGGAGGCCGAGGTCGCTTTTGTGATGGCGCGTGACCTGCCTGCGGGTATGCCGAGCTATGCGGAGTTCTTGTCTTGCATAGCCTACGCCTTGCCAGCCATTGAAGTGGTCGATAGCGTCATCACGGACTGGAAAATCACGCTGGTCGACACCGTTGCCGACAATGCCTCGAGCGGCCTCTTCGTGTTGGGCGACCAACCGGTATCGATCGGTCATCTCGCCTTGGGCGAGATCGGGATGCAGATGGAAATCAACGGGCAGACCGCCTCTGTCGGCACTGGCGCCGCCTGCCTGGGTCACCCCTTGCGGGCCGCCTTTTGGCTGGCGCGTACGATGGCCGCGCGTGGAAGCAGCCTTCATGCAGGCCAGGTGATTCTCTCCGGAGCTCTCGGTCCGATGGTTGCAGTCTCTGCCGGCGACTGGGTCGTCGCTCAGATTGGTGCGCTCGGCAGGGTTTCGTGCCGTATGGCCTGAGCCGCCGGCCCTGACAAGGATCCGAGCGGGGATCCCCGGCGGAGTCACCACAGGCGCCGATGTGTTGCCGGTCCTGATCCTCAGGTCATCGGGGTATTCGTCGGTGCTCCTACCGACTGGGGCGTCGAAGCACAGCTGGCCGCGTGGGCGGCTTGGGTCTGGCCTGCAGCGTTGGGGGGTATCGGTGGGCTCGCGCGCAGGTGGGCCGCTGCGGCTGGTGCAGCCGGCTCTGGCGTTCACCACGATCCATTGCCTTGGCCCGGCCGACCTGCCGGGTTCGCCCGTCGCCTGCAACTGCAATAATGGGCTCAGCCGTTCCTCCTGAACACAGGTTATCCAGCTCCCACGCGAAGGCCTGATCGTTGGGCCATCCATCCTGAGGTCATGTGCGCAACCCTCCCCGCCCGATGGCGTTCGAACTTTTCTGTGGGCCAGACCGGAGCCAAGCAATCGCAGAGCCGTTGCCGCCCTCGGGCCGTTCTGAGCTTTGGGTTCATGCCCGTCCTGGGTCGGTACGGGGACTGGGTGGCTGCGCTGGCGCGCTATGTCCTGATCGCGTGCTTGGCCTGCTGGCCGTTGCCCCATTGGGCCCAATCGGCTGATGCAGACCGCGACCACCGTGACCATATCGTCGAGCGGGCCTGGCTGGACGACCCCTCGAATAGCCTGGGGCCTGAGCAGGTGCGGGCCATGGAGTGGATACCCTTCAGCGGGCCCCTGCGTCGGGGCTACACCGCATCGACCACCTGGCTGAAGCTGAGGATTGACCCGACCGTCATGCAAGCGCACGCCGGGGCAGGCCGTCCGGCCCAGCTGGTGCTGCGGATGATGCCGGGTCATCTCGATGAGATTGCACTGTTTGACCCGCGGCGTGCAGGTCAGCCCCCCCTGCTGGCCGGCGACACCCACGACTGGCGGCGTGCGCAATACAGGTCTTTCAATCAGAACCTGGTGATGGATCTACCCTCTGAGCCGATGGACGTCTTCTTGCGGCTTAGAACCAGTGGCAACCACGGCATCCTGGTGGAGGCCCTGCGCTGGGAGGACGTGGAGGCCATCGACCGGCAGCAGCAATTGATCTTCGGCGCAGTGATCATGTTTTTGCTGACCATCCTGGCCTGGGCGGTGACCGCCTGGTGGGATCAGCGGGAGCGTCTGATCGGCGTGTTCATTGTCCAGCAGGTCGCTTCGGTCGTCTTCACCCTGTCCCTATTGGGTTTTGTGCGGGTTTACCTGTCTGATGGGTTGTCTCCCCGTTTGATCGACCAAATTCATTCCGCCACATTCCCAATGACCGCCACCGCGGTTCTCTGGTTTCACTGGCATTTCCTGCGCGAGTTCAGGCCGCCGGCCTTGGGCATGCGCCTCGTGAAGTGGCTGGCTTTGGCCACGCCGCTGACGCTTTTGCTGATGTGGACGGGGCACACCCGGCTGGCGTTACAGACGACCATGGTGATCATCCTGCTGACCCCTCCGATGCTGCTGATCCTGGCGTTGCTGACGCCCAAGCCGGCAGACTCGGAACCGCCGCGACTGACACGCACTCACCTGGTGGTGATCTACAGCCTGATCACCTTGATTCTCTGGAACGCCACCCTGCCAGCGTTTGGATGGCAGCCGACGCCTATCTGGACCATGTACAGCGCCGTCGCCTACGGCGTGGTCAGTGCCTTGATCCTGTTTCTGGCCCTGCGCACGAGGGCGAAGTACCTCGACGCCCTGCGTCGGCAGACCCAGCTTCAGCTGGCCCTGACGGAGCAGCAGGTACTCAAGGAGCAGGCGACCCGCCGCGAGCAGGAGCAGTTCATGACCATGCTCACCCACGAATTGACCAATGCCTTGGCCACGGCCCACCTGGCCGTAGGCAGTCTCGATCCGGCCTCGCCGATGCGGGGGCGAGGCTACCGGGCCATTGACACCATGCGCGACATCATCCGGCGCTGCGCACTCAGTGACGAGATTGAAGCGGCCGACCCCGCGCCCAAGATTGCCCCGGTCAATATGCAGGCCCTGCTGCAGGAGCTGTGTGAGCAGGTGCCCGATCGAGACAGTGTGGAGCTCAAGATCGATCAGGTTCTGCCCGCCTGCGCCACCGACCGGCAGCTGCTCAGTGTGTTGGTGGGCAATCTTCTGGATAACGCTTTGAAATACCGGGCTGCCTCCAGCCCGGTGGAGCTTACCGCAACGGTGCAAAAACAGGGCGAGCGGGCGGGGCTGCAGTTGTGCGTGTGCAATGTCCCGGGCCAGGCGGGCCGGCCCGATCCGGACCAGGTCTTCAAGAAATACTGGCGAGGTGCGGGTGCCAGTCGCTTCGCTGGCTCGGGCCTGGGCCTGTATCTGTCGTCTCTCATCGCGCAACGCCTGGGCGCCCGACTGCAGTATCAGCCGGATGCGGCCAACGTGAGGTTTGTGCTGTGGCTACCTATCTAAATATTGTTGTGGTCGAGGACAACGGCGACCTGCGCGAGGCCATCGTCGAGGTGTTGACGGCCATGGGCCACCGTGTGATGGGCTTGTCCTGCGCGGAAGAGCTGGGCGATGAGGGTGCGCAGGAGGCCATTGATCTGCTGGTGGTGGATTTGAACCTGCCGGGCGAGGACGGCCTGAGTCTGTCGCGTCGCCTGCGGCAAACGCAGCCCAGCTTGAGCATCATCATGATCACCGCACGCAGTGCAGTGCAGGACAAGGTCGCCGGCTATGAGGCGGGCGCAGATTTGTATCTGCCCAAGCCGGTCAGCGTGGAGGAACTGGGCGCTGCCGTCAAATCGGTGGAGCGAAGGCTCAGCGCACAGCGGCCCCCCTTTGAAGGTCAGAGGGTCCTGTCGATTCAGGTCTCGGGACTGACAGCGCAGGGGCCGGGCGGATCGGTCGAGCTGTCTGCGGTCGAGGTGGCGCTGCTGTCCGCACTGGCCCGTGCGCCCGGCCGGCGGCTCAGTTACTGGCAGTTGCTGGAAGTCATGGCGCCTGGCCTGCCTGAGGCCAGTCAGACCAATCTGGCGGTGCGCATGACGCGTCTTCGCAAGAAGCTCTGCAGCGCCGGTTTTGAGGGGACTACCTTGCAGGTGGTGCGCCGGCAAAGGTGCTACCAGCTGTGCCTGCCGGTGCAGCTGCTTTAAGCCAGCAGCATCCGTGCAGGTGCCCGAGGGACTTCCCTCGATGGACATGGGCGACGGCCGTCCTTGCCTCGGCCCGTCCGGGCTTTAGGGCCAGACTCCCGTGCCCGGCGCCCCACCCATGCAGCGCCTGCCGTCTCGCTGTTTGGCCGCTGGATCGATGAAATCTAAAGAAATGTTTTCGACCTGCTCAGCGTGAAAATGGTTGAGGTTTGACTCTTTTTTTAACTTTTTAGTTAAAAAAAGCACCCTTTTGGCCGTTCAGCCGTCCTGAGGCGATCTTGCGCGTCGTCTCGCGGAGGAGTGAAAAAGCAGACATCGACCGACCGTGAACGCAAAGAAGAGGGGCAAGAGGCCGATCGTCAACAGATCGCTGGCACGCGCGCGTGTCGAGCGCTTGGAAGATCGCATCCTGCTGTCGGCTCAGCCCTTGTTGCTGGCCGTGCCCGCCGAGGAAGGCGGCCCACTGCAGATCGTTGCCGCCGACCATGCGCGGGCCCAACCGACCCCCCAGTCGCAACTGGACGGCTATGCGGGGTTTGCCACCTTCGTTGACCTCGGGCAAGGTGCCGCCCAAAACTCGGTCCTGCTGGCCGATGCGGCCGACTCTTCGCTGCTGCGACTCAACGATGAGTTGACCGCACTGGTCATTGACCTGGGCGGCGGCAACAACGATGCCGTTCTGTCCTCGGCAGGGGAGGGCAAGCTCAGGCTGTCGGGGGCAAGCTTCAATGACATCGTGTTCACGCGACCCACGGTGTTGCTTGGGATTCGTGGCGGCGGTGGCATCGACAGCGTAGCCATCGAGAGCGTGGATGTCGCATCGCTGGTCGTTGAGGCCGAGAGCATTTCTCTGGCGGCAGGGCAGACCCTCAAGGCCAGCGAGGAAGTCACGCTCAAGGCCAGCAGCGCCGCTGCACAGTCGCAGGGCACTTCGGCCACGGTCGATCTGCAGGCGCGGGTCCGCATTGAGGGCGACATCAGCGCGGGCAGCCAGATCACGCTCGATGCATCGGTGTTCACCGACGTGGTTCTGTCTGCTCGGGGCCCCCTGGTCCAAGCCAGCATCGTTGCCAGCACCCAGGCCGAGGCGGTGATTGGCGCTCAGTCCCGTATCGAGGCCCAGGGTCTGAGCGTATTGGCACATACCTATGGCCACTGGCTGATCATGGCCAGCGGCGCCTCTTCGGGTTCAGTCTCGATCGAGGCTGAGCAGTCGACAGTGGCCGGCATTGCAGCGGGCGCAGCCCTGACCCTCGCCGGTTACAGCGCCAACGGTGAGGCCGACCTTCTGGTGGAGGCTGTAGACCAAAGCCGCGTGGCGACTTCCCTGAACACCAGCGATGGCCTGATCAGCAGCCTGACCGGCTTTGATCTGGGCATGGGCCAAATCAAGTTTGAGCGCAATACCCTGGCCTTTCTCGGGCAGGCTGGGGCCCATGGGGGTCCGCGCCTTTCACTGGCCGGTCAGGATGGCGCGCTGGCGGGCCTGGTTCAAGTCAGCGCGGCCCATCTGGATTCGCCCGAAGGCGGCGTTGAGGGGCAGGTGGTCTCCAGCCTGGTGGGGGTGCAGCGCCACTCGATCGTCGATGAGGTACAGGCGCTGGTGGGCAACGCCGATCTCAAACTCAGCGGCTTGCAGGTCTATGCGCTCAATGCTTCCAGCTATCGCGCCAATGCCAAGGTGGCGAGCCAACAGGCCACGGGCTCCACTTCTGCGCTGATCCAGAACGCCAGTATCCACGCAGAAAACGATCTGCGCCTGTTGGCGACCGACGTGGCCAGCTTCGAGTCGACCAGCGACGGTTTTTCGGCCAATGTCGGGCTGCTGCAGAGCATTTCGGTGGGCGTTGCTGCGGCCAGCAACTCGGTGGACCGCAGTGTCCGGGCCAGCCTGACCGATTCGACGGTTCGGGCCGGTGGGCTGCTGGTGATCGCCACCAGCGATGCATCCATAGCCGCCCAATCTGAAGCGATGGCGCTCACCGGTGGCGTTCTGTCTCCTGGCTACAAGCTGGCCATGGGCGGCAGCTATGCCTGGAATCAGATTCTGGGCCAGGTGGAGGCCTCCATTGATCGCAGCAACGTGACCGTGGAGGACGCGGGCGATGTGAAGATCAGCGCTGTCAACACGACGACGGTGTCCTCGGGCTCGGTGGCCGGATCAGCGGCTGCCGGCGGCGCTGCGTTGGGGGCATCGCTGGCATTCAATGCCATCGGCTGGGATATGGGGCGCAATGGGCTCGGAGCGATCACCAGCTTGCTGGGCTCGGACCTCGGTTCGACCGAACTGCCTTTAGAGACCCTGGCCTTTGTGCGCGCTTCTGACGTCACCGCCACGGGCGCCGTGTCGGTGACTGCGCTCAACGCGATCGAGCTGGAGGCCTTGATCGTCAGCAGCGCAGACGCCAGCTCGTCCCTGGGTGGACTGGCATTGGGCGCCGCTGCGGTATTGGCCAGCAATCGGGTGCGGAGCGACACCAAAGCTTATCTGGTCGAGCGTGCGGGCGGCGGCGGCGCTATCGTGGCAGCCGGTGGCCCCGTGACCGTCAGTGCCAGCGATGAAGCTGCCATCCAAGCCGATGTTGCCATGAGCGCGGTCTCCGGTGCGGTGGGGGCCAGT
Source organism: uncultured Polaromonas sp. (assembly GCA_964488145.1). GTDB lineage: Bacteria > Pseudomonadota > Gammaproteobacteria > Burkholderiales > Burkholderiaceae_C > Polaromonas. Next base: position 49,729 of record CAZATV010000002.1, on the reverse strand, counting down.
GCTGCGGTCGGTGGCATCGTGGTACGCAACGATGTGCGCGGTGCGGTCGCGGCCGACATTGACGGCATCACCCTCCGTGTCGGCGGCGACTTGCAGGTCCAGGCGCTGGAGACAGCCCGGATCGAGGCAAGCCTGAGCGGCACGGTCATAGCCGGCGCGGACAGTGGTTTTGCGAGCCAGGTTCTGGGCAGCGGTCCATCGCTGGCGGTCAACGCGCTGATCGCCACCAATATGGTCCTCAGTGCCGCCCAGGTGCAGGTTCGAAACAGTACGCTGACCGTGGGCGGCGATGTTGATCTTTGGGCTCGCAACAGCTCCGTCATCGAGGCCACCCACGAAGCCATCACCGAAAGCGGCAGCATCGCGGCCGGGGTGACGCTGGCCTTCAACACCATAGGTTGGCAGGCCCAGAACATCCTGTCGGCCGGCATCGACGCGTTGTTGGGCACCGACCTGGGCCAGCAGGTCCCGGCCACGGTTAGCGCCTCCTTGCTCGGCGGATCACTGCGTGCGGGCGGGGATCTGAACATCACGGCAGAGGCGGATGAGCAGGTCTCGGCCACGGTGACCCAGGAAGTCAGTTCGAGTGGATCCGGTGCTTCGGCCAGCCTGGTGCTGGCCAGCAACTTGGTCAGTGCCCAGTCGCAGGCCGTCATGAGAGCCCTGCCGCAGGCCGCTGCCGAAGCGCAACTGCAGGTCTCTGCCGGTGGCAGCCTGACGGTCTCTGCCGCCGATCACGCGGTCATTGAGGCCGAGGCCAGCATGGGGTCGAGCGCGGCCGGCGGCGTGGCTGTCGGGGGTGTGGTGGTTCGAAACGATGTGCGCAGCGCGGTCGATACCGCCATCACTGAGGTCAGCCTCAGTGTGGGTGCCGCAGCCGATGTGTTGGCCGTGGGCGCTGCGCAGATCAGTTCCACCGTCAGGGGTGAGACTGTTTCCGAAGTCCCCGAGTCTGACGACGAGGAGTCCGATTCGGGCCAATCCTTATCCCTGGCGCTCAACGCGCTAATTGCGACCAATCTGGTGCTCAGCCGCGTCACCGCTTCGGTGCTGGACAGCGATCTGATGGTCGGTGGTGACCTGACGGTGGCGGCTGACGATGCAGCCGGGATTGCTGCAGACAACAGCGCGACCATGAGCTCTGACGGCGTAGCGGTTGGGCTGACCCTGGCCTTCAACACCATCGGCTGGCAGGCGCAAAACCTGCTCTTCAATGCGGTCGATGCTCTGATAGGTACCGATATCGGCACAGAGCAGTCCGCCACCGTCAGCGCCACCGTGGTCAATACCCGCCTGGCCGTGGCCGGCGATCTGGTGGTCAGCGCGGGCGGCCAGACCACCGAGCCCGGCGCACCGGGCGGGTCGCAGCTGTCGGCCACCATCAGTAACGAGGTCACGGCCAACGGAGAAAACGCCGCCGTCAGTGTGCTGCTGGCCAGCAACCGCGTCAGTTCGAAGGCCCTGGCCTGGATCAGTCCGATGGCAGATCGGGAGGCGGCCGCCGCATCGGAGGTGGGGCCGCTGGCCTGGATGTCGGTCGATGGCTCGGTCCGTGTCGAGGCGGTTGATCAGGCCAGTATCGTGGCCGATGTGAGCCTGAGCGCCAGCAGCAGCGGCGGTCCTGCGGTCGGCGGCGTGGTGGTTCGCAACGATGTCCGCGGAGCCGTCTCCGCCGGCCTGGACCGGGTCGATCTGGATGCCGGGGGGGATGTCTCGATCATCGCCCTGGAGTCGGCACAGATCACGGCAGGGCTCAGCGGCAAGGCACGCACAGCCGCCGAGCCGCCGCCCGAGGATGCCGAAGAGCCGGCAGACGGCAGCACAGGCAGCACAGGCAG
>CAZATV010000002.1:0-47791 GCA_964488145.1 uncultured Polaromonas sp. | reverse complement strand
CGCCGCCCGAGGATGCCGAAGAGCCGGCAGACGGCAGCACAGGCAGCACAGGCAGTACAGGCAGTACAGGCAGTACAGGCAGTACAGGCAGTACAGGCAGTACGGGAGGCCCTCCAACCCAAGAGGGGGCAGCATCCAAAACCATGCCGCCGTTGGCGGTCAATGGCCTGATCGCCAACAACCGGGTGCTCAGCACCAGCCTGGCCAGCCTGACTCACAGCGAGGTGCAGGCCGGCGGCAGCCTGACGCTGCAGGCCCGCAACGATGCGGGCATTGAGGCAAGCAATCGTGCGGTGATTGAATCAGGCGGCGTGGCGGTGGGGGTTACGCTGGCTTTCAACACCGTGGGCTGGCAGCCGCAGAATATCTTCAGTCAGGCCATCGATGGCTTGCTGGGCACCGGCCTTGGCACTGAGCAGCCGGTCCTGGCCCAGGCCTGGGTGGATCACAGCGCGGTCTCGGTCGGCGCTGATCTGACCGTGGATGCAGCGGTCGAGGCGGTGATCAGCGCCAGCACCAGCAACGAAGCCAGCTCGGTCGGCGCCAGCGCCGCTGCGAGCTTGGTGCTGGCCACCAATTTCGTCAGCAGCTGGGCTGATGCCTTCATCGTCATGCCCGCAAATTCGCCGCACAAGATTCTGGCCGGTGGTGCGCTTAGCGTGACGGCCAGCGATGCGCCCGGCGTGGAGGCCGACACCACCATCGTCGCCGCCTCCACAGCAGGCGCCCGCTCGGAAGAGCCGGAGGAGTACTCGCGGGTTGATTTCAGCAGCGAGGACGGCGAGCAGACCGTCAGGTTCGGCAGCCAGGTGATGTTGGCCCCAGACCATGAGGCTGGGGGTACCGGCGGACGCATCTACCGTTACATGGGGGGTACGGCCCGGCTCGTCGACCTCTCGGCCACCGACTACACGGACGCCGGCTACTGGTATGAGCTGGTACCTGCTGAAGGCCAGGCCGGTGAGCTGCTGGATCTGGTCGAGAAAGCCAAGTCGATGGTCAAAGGGGACTCCGACACCGAAACGCAGGCCCCGCCCGACACTTCGCACGATTGGGCTGACCTTTCGCGCATCGGACTTCCGTCCTTGGCTCAGTCCGAATCCCAGACCTTGACACTGCCGGCCGCCGTGCAGGCCGGGCAGGTGTTTTCCTTGGCCATCGGATCGACCCAGACCGACCCGATTGAGCTGCTGGTGCTGGGCCAGCCCACCCAGGAGCTGCAGCGCCTGACCGTACTGGCCGGTCCCCAGGCGGCAGGTCAGACTTACACGCTGTCAATGGGAGAGGGTCGGTCAGCCCACTTGATTTTTGCTGGCGTTGCCGCCACCGATGCGGCGCGCATTCAAGCGGTGGTGGAGGGCTGGGTCGGCGTTGGTAAGGTGCAGGTGAGCTTTGATCCGACCTCTCGAGCAGGCTGGTCCTTTGACATCCGTTTCAACCTGGCCGGCAATCAGGCCCAGCTGGTGGCCAGCGCCAGCGGCGCTGCAGCTGCTCAGCTGTCTTTCAACAGTCGCACCGAGATCGAGGGGGGCGCAGGCGCGACCACGGCAGACCAGGCGGCTCTGATCGATGAGGCTCTGGAGGCTGCGCTGGGCGAAGGCGCGGTCCATGTGGCCTGGCAGTCCTCGGCTGCAAGCGGGCAGGTTTACCGGATCGACTTTGTCGGGGCCGATGTGGCCGGTCGCGACCTGCCGGCCCTGCGAGCAGTAGAAAAATCTGCGGGGCTGACCGTCTCGCTGGGCACGCTGGTGCAGGGCGCTCTGGCGCGCGATCGCTTCGTGCTGGAGCGCTATGACGCCGCAGGCACCGGCACCTTCGACCTTGAAATAACGCTGGACGGCGTGGCCTACCTGGCCACGAACATTTCGGAAAAGGCCACCGACGCTGCAGTGGCTGCGGCGATCCGGGCGGCCCTCTCGCCAGGGGACCAGGCCCTGGCCGACACCGGTCTTGCGGTCGGCGTTGTGCTGACGGCTCAGGACGACGGCAGCAAAGCCTGGGAAATCACCTTGCAGGGTGGCCCGTCGGGACGCGAGGTCGAGGCCTTCAAGGCTCGCACCAGCCTGCCCGAAGAGGGCGCGGGCGAGGACGAGCTGGAGGGCGGCGAGCCGACATCGCGCGCGATGGCTGTTGGCGGCGTGGTGGTTCGCAATGATGTACGCGGCCAGGCGTATGCCTACCTCCTGCGCACCGATGTTGACGCGGGCGCGGTGCGGATCGAGGCCAACGATGAGGCGGTGATCTTGGCCAAGCTCGACAGCACCGCGATTGCCACCGGCGGGGACGGGGCTGGCCTGGCGGTCGGCGGCGTGATCGCCACTAATTTGGTGCTCAGCCAGGTGCAGGCGTACATCACCGACAGCTCGATCAAGACCCGCGAAGGCGGCGTGGAGGTGCTGGGCCTGAACGACTCGCACATCGTCGCCCGCAATCAAAGCGCCATGGAATCGGATGGCGCGTCCGTAGGCGTCACCCTGGCCTTCAACACACTGGGCTGGGAGGCGCAAAACCTCCTGTTCGCTGCAGTCGACGCCTTGGTCGGTACCCGTATCGGCAACGAGCAACCCTCGCGGGTGCTGGCCTATGTCAGCCGTTCAGATCTTCAGGCGCAGGGCGATGTGAGCGTCCATGCCCAATCGCAGGCCTATATCCACGCCGACATCCTCAATGAAACCTCCTCGATGCTGGCTGCTGCGGGGGGTGACGAGGAAGGCGCAAACGGCGATGCTCAACCCACCGACAGCACCGCAGCCCCAGGGGGCACCGGCGCCACGACAGGCACAGGTGGGACCGGAGCTGGAGGTACGGGCACGGGGGCAACCGCAGGCGCAGGTGCCGGTGCCGCGCCCGGCGGGGTGGCCGCCGAGCCTTCGGGCCTGTCGGTCGGTTTTGTGCTGGCCAGCAATCTGGTCAGCAGCCAAGCCCGGGCCTGGATCGATGGCCCGGGGCGCAGCGTGGGCACGCAGGACGGTGGACTGAGCGTGCTGGCTCAAGACGATGCCAGTATCGAGTCGAAGGTTGAACTCTCCTCGGTGGCCGCCGCGGGCGAGGAGAGCGAGGCCAGTCTGGCCCTCAAGGCCCTGGTTAACTACTTTGGTCTGAACTACACCGATCGATCGGGTACGCAATCGCTCAAGACCGGCGACCGGGTGCGCGTGGCTGACGCCGCCTACGGCCAGTTTGACCGGCCCCGGCAATTGCTCGCGGGTGACCGGGTGGCCTTGACCACCAGCGTCGGCGGTGGTGCGGCCGGCCAGGTCTTCGAGTACATCGGGCAACAACCCCTGGAAGGGGCGGCGCTCGACGCCCAGAACTACCGCGACGCGACGCTGTGGCGGGCTATCAAGGGTCAGGCCGGCAAGACCTACCTCTTCATCGGCGAGGGGGGGGTGCGCGATCTTGGCGTGGAGGATTACAGCAACACATCACGCTGGCTGTTGGTTGATGTGGGCAAGCTGGCCGATCTGGGCTTGGCGGTAGCCGGCGCCTTGGGTGGGGGCGGGGGTAGCGCCTCGGCTTTCGGTGGCCTGGTGGTGCGCAACGATGTGCGCAGCGATGTGGCGGCCTGGGTCGATGGACAAAGCCTGACCATTGCCGGCGACGTGAGCATCAGCGCGATCGAGTCGGCGGTGATCCTGTCCGAAGACCACAGCGCGGTATCGGCTGACACCGCCGGTATCAACGTCGTGATTGCCACCAACACCGTGCTGTCGTCGGCTCGTGCCTGGGTCGAGGACAGCGACATCCTCACGCTGGAGGGTGGATCGGTTTCGGTGTCGGCCGATAACCGTTCGCAGATCTCGGCGCGCATCAGCAGCCAGGTCGAGGCCGCGACTTCGGTGGGTGTGGTGCTGGCCTTCAACACCATCGGCTTCGCGCCGCAAAATCTGCTGTTCAATGCGGTCGATGCCCTGTTGGGGACCTCGATCGGCCATCAGACGCCGGCGCGCACCGAGGCCTGGATCTCGAACACCGGCATCCGTTCGGCAGGCGATCTCAGGGTCGCCGCGGTCTCCGACGGTGTGATCGATGCGGTGATTGAAAACTCGGCCTTGGCCGTCAGCCTCGATACCGCCAAGGCCAAGCCCGGTGAGGATGATTCGCAGGCCAAGCTGGCAACGATCACCATCGCGCCGGTGTTGGCGATGAACAAAATCAGCGCCGACGTCCGGGCCTACATCGACCGGCCCACTGGGGTGGCAGCGGTCGGTGACATCGAGGTCGTGGCCGCCGGTGCAACGACGGTGCACGCCGAGGTATCGGCCAGTGCCATCGCCATTGCGGCGGGCGCCAAAGGCAACACGCGATCGGTCTCGGTCGGTCTGAGCCTGTCACGCAACATGGTACGCAGCGATGTCGATGCCTGGATGCTGGGCCTGGCCGACCAGCCGGCCCTCCTCTCAGCCGGGGGTGACATCGTGATCGCCACCGAGCGTCGCGCCTCCATCATGGCTGATGGCTCGGCCTCGGCCGTGGCCATCGCAGCCAGTCCCAACGGAGGGCCAGCCGTCGCCGGTGGTGGTACGCTGGCCTTCAACATGATCGATGGCGACAGCCAGGCCTATGCGCAGAATCTGCGGCTGCGGGCCGGGCTATCGGCGGGGGCCGGCGATGTTTCCATCACCGCTGAAGACAACTCCCTGATCGACGCCCGCCTGCGCTCGGTGGCGGTGGCGGTATCGGTGGCCAGCAAGCCCACGCCAGCGGTGGCCCTGGGCATGTCGGTGGCGCGTAATTTCATCGGCAAGTCTGCGCAGGCGCTGCCGGTCACCGACTTCACCGCCTCGCAGTTCCGGGCGGTCGCCTGGGACCACCTCAGCGATGCGGGCAAGACCAAGATCGCGGTGGGCGATCGTGTGCGCATCGAGCCGAGCACCCTCTCGGCCGCTGGCACGGGCGTGGTGGCGGGCCAGGTGTTTCAGGCTATCAGTGCGCTGTATGACATCGGCAGCGATGTGGGAGCCGCCGATCTGAGCGTCGGTGAGCGGGTGCGTCTGATGTCGGGCAGCGACAAGAACCAGGTCTATGAATTCCTGGGCGGCGCTCAGGGGGGGGCCGAGTTGGGTGTCGACCTCAGCCGGGAAAACTACAGCAACACGCAGCGCTGGAAGCGTGTGGGTCAATTCAATGAATTTGGTGAGATTGAATTGGGCGCCGAAAACTACGCCGATACCAGCCGCTGGCGCAGCCTGGGGATCGACAAGAGTCTGACTGCGCTGACCACCGGTCAGACGGTGCTCGACGACACCAGCGCCTCGGGCCGTCAGGCTTACCGCTATGTGGGCGATCCGATCAAGAGCACCAAGGGCATTGATCTGGCGACGCAAAACTACGGCGATGAGAGCACCTGGTCTTTGCTGGGTTGGGAATCGACGGTTGCAACGACCCAGGCCAGGCTGACCGACACCACGGTTCAGGCCGGTGGACAGTTCAAGCTCGATGCCCAGGCCCATGCCAGCATCCAGGCGGTGGTGATTTCCGGTGCTGCCGCAGTAGGTGCCAGTGCGGCCGGTTATGCGGTGGCGGTCAGCGCGGCCGGGGTCTATGCCGAAAACCGGATTTCAAGCCAGGTCAGCGCCCTGGCCGAGAGCACCCTGGCCCAGCCGGTCACGATCGTCGCCGGCCAAGCCAGCCTGCAGGCCCGTGATCGATCCAGCATAGACGCGATCGCGGGCGCTGCCTCCCTCTCGGCCTCGCTGGCCGGCGCCGGTGACAGCGTGGCGGTGTCCATCGGTTTGGCCATCGCCTTCAACAGCATTGACAGCGATGTGCTGGCCACCGCCCGTAGCGTTGATCTGCGCACCACCGCGGGCGACCTGGTGTTGTCGGCATCTTCGGCAGCCGAAGAGCTGTTTGCCCTGGAGTGGAGCCGACTGTCCTTTGATGCCGCCGCGCTGGATGCTGCAGCCAATGCCGACCGCAAGGCCAGCCGCGTCAGTGCTCAGGGACAGGTCTGGAATTACCGCAGTGATGAAGGCCTGACTGCCATGCGGTCGGGCGACCAGGTCATCATCGCCAGCGGCGCTGTGGGCAGCACGGGTCCGAAGGCAGGCGAGATCTACAAGTACGTCGGTGCCGAGGGCAAAGTGGTCAATCTGGGTTTGACCAGCGCGTACGACAGCTCGGATTGGCAAAAGGTTGACGTGCCCGAGCAGGAGTTGCAGGCGGGCTACACCGTTCAGGTGTCTGAGGGTCACAGCTACGGCGGCATCGTTGGCAGGGTCTACCGCTTCATCGGTGTCGAGTCTGACTACAGCACCGAAGACGGCAAGCAGAAGCTCGCCCGTGGCGATGCCGTCACCGTCGGCAGCAATCATGAGAAGGCCGACAAGCTCAGGGGTCAGGTCTACGAATACCAGGGCCAGGCCGGTGAGCTTGACCTGGCGACCACCGACTTCGCAGACAGCAGTCTTTGGAAGCGGGTGGAAACCAAGGAAAACATTGCACTTTGGCGTGAAAACTATGCCAATACCCAGCGCTGGGTGCTGGCCGATGGCTTTGCCGATCCGCGGACCGTGGGGGAGCTGGCCAGGGAACTCAGGGCCAAGGGGCTGGAGCTGGCCGGCGTCGACACTCTGCACAACGACGCGCTCTACACCACGGCTGACGGCGTGGCTTGGAACTTCCGCAGCGACAGTGGCAAGCAGGATCTGGTCAAGGGCAAGCGGGTGGGTATCACCGACTCGGCCACCGGCCTGACCGCCGGGGCGCCGGGCGATAAGTCGGGGGTACTGGGTGGGCAAATCTACCGGTTCATCGGTGCTGAGGACGAGCAGGTCGACCTGGCGCTCGAAGACTATAAAAACGCGGCGCGTTGGCAACGGGTCACTGACAACACGCGAGAGCTCTTCAAGGGCAACACTGTCAGACTCCAAGCCGACTACGCCTTCGGAGGGGAGGGCGGCCAGGTCTACCGCTTCATCGGCAAGAACCACAGCAGCGTCGCTCTGGCTACCGAAGACTACAGCGATACCAGCCGCTGGACCCGGGTCGAACCGCCGCTGCGCGTCTCGGTGGTCGAGGCGGGTAAACGCTGGCAGGTGATCGATGCGAGCGGTCAGACCTGGCAGCTGCAAAGCGTGGGCGGCCAGCTCGCTGTGTCACGCTCGAGCATCAGCGCGGTAGTGGCCGCCGCTGCCATAGGCGCCGGTCTGAGCATGAGCACAAACGGTGTGGCCGTCAGCGGTGCTGGCGCGCTGGCGCTCAATGCGGTCAGGGGCTCGGCCTCGGCCCTCATTGAAAACAGTATCGTCGAGGCGGCCGGCGATGTGACGCTCGAGGCCAGCGGTGAGGCCAGCATCACCGCGACCGTGGCCGCGGCCTCGGTGGCGCTGGGTGCGGGGGCCTCCAATGGCGTGGCCGCCTCCATCGGTATTGCGGTGGCGCGCAATCTGATCGGTCAACCGGGCTATGGGGGGGGTGATGCAGCCCGCTCGGCTGTCAGCGCGCTCATCATGAGTTCGACGATTCACACGCAGGGCGATCTGGTGCTGCGGGCCGATGCCGAGCAGACCCTACATGCGCTGTTGCTCTCGGGTTCGGCTGCGATCGCCTTGGGCGGCAACGTGGGCGTCTCGGTGGATGGCTCGGGTGTCTGGGCTGAGAATCTGATCGGGGTGAAGGTGGACGCGGGCATCGATGCCCAAAGCACTTTGGCCCCCAGCCGGATCCAGGCGGCCAGCCTGCTGGTCAGCGCCGAGGATCGCGCAGCGATTAGCGCGGTGGCTGCCGCGGCATCGATCTCGGCGGCCCTGTCTGGCACCACCGCCGTTGCGGTGTCGATCGGGGTCTCGCTCGCGCGCAATGTGATCGACAACCAGGTCGCTGCGTATCTGCGCTCGACCGAGGCCGACGTGTTCGGCGACGTAACGGTGGGCGCGGTCTCGACATCGAGCATCAGCGTGGTGGCGGCCGCCGCTGCGGCCGCGGTCTCTATTGGCGGCGGCGGTGTTGGCGTCGGTGTTGCCGGGGCCGGGGCCAGTGCGGTCAATGTGATTTTGGGCAAGGTGCAGGCGCAGGTCGGCGACAGCAATCTGCGCATCAGCGGCCCCATGAGCCTGACGTCACGCAACGCAGCAAGCGTCGAGGCCATCATCGTATCGGCCGCTTTGGGTGTGGGCGTCGGGGGTGGTGCTGCCGGTGTCGGCGCCTCGATCGGCCTGTCGCTGGCGCGAAACTACATCGGCTACGACCCCAAGGCCTGGAACGGTACGGTCACCTACGATGCCCGCACCGACAACCCGGCGCTGATTCGCAAGGGCGATGTGGTCCGGCTGGCGTCGAACTCCGGCGTGCGGGCCAACGATGTGTACAGATACATCGGCGAAGAAGACCTCAGGCCCGAGGACAAAGACAAGGATGGCAAGCCCGACAAACTGCTGCTCACCCAGGACTACGGAGACGACACGCGCTGGGTGCAACTGACCCAGGATGCCCCCAACCTGATCCAGTCCACCGTCGACCGTTCGTCCATCGTCGGCAAGAAAGTGGGCGCCGGCCCCACGGTCAGCTTAAGCCTGCAAGCGATCGATGACCAGACCATCGAGGCGATGGTACTGGCCGGATCGGCGGCAGCCTCGGCCAGCGTCGGATCTGCGGTTTCTATCAGTGGCGCTGGCGCTGGCGCGATCAATCGCATCGGCACGCAGGTACTCTCGCGCATCAGCGCAACCCGTCCTGCCGGCATCAGTCTGGACGGATCGCTGGTGATGGAGGCGCTCGACCGCTCCACCATAGACGCCAATGTGATGGCGATGTCGGTGGCTGCCTCGATCAGCTCTTTTGGCGGTTCCGTGGCACTGGCCATTTCGGTCGCGGACAACAAGATCGCCAACACGGTACAGACTCTGGTTGACCGGGCCGATATCCGCGCGGACAACGTGACGCTCAGTGCGAGCGAACAGGCGTCGATCAAGGCCCGATCGACGGCCGTGTCGATGACAGCAGACGTCAGCCTGGGTATCTCACTGGCCGGCGGCGGAGCCAAGTCGATCAACACCATCGCCACCATCACTGAAGCCCGGGTGGATGCCCTGGCCGGCGGGCGCTCCTCGGTCATCACGCCCGGAAGCCTGTCGCTCACAGCCACCAGTGCTGCGAGCACCGACAGTCAGGTGGTCGCTGCGGCAGCGAGCTTCGGCGCCATCGGCGTTGCCACCGCAGGCACCGTCGCAGACAACGTGCTGCGACCGGAGACCCGCGCCAGCATAGGCCGCAGCGACATCGAGGCCGGTGAGGTGGTTGTCAGTGCCTTGAGCCAGCAGAGCGGTCTGAGCAAGACAGCTGCGCTGACCGTGAGCACGGCGGTTTCCGTCGGAATGGCCAAATCGTCCGTTCTGAGTGCAGCTCAGGTGGAGGCCGATCTGGGCGATGAGGTCCAGATGTACGCGGGCACCCTGCGCATCAAGGCCTACAGCAACGACGCCCTCGATCTCAAGGCCATGGCCGCCAGCGGTGGCGCCAACGTGGGGATTGCAGGAGCCTACTCCGACCTGACGATCGAGGGCACCACGCAGGCTGGCATGGGCAATCGCAACCAGTTGCGGGTCGGTACGGTGGACATTCGGGCGGCCCGCGAGCAGATCTTTGATTCGGCTTCGCTGAACCTGGCCATCGGTGGGTTTGCCGGCAGCGGTGCGCTGATTGACACCGAAGTCGGCACCACCGCACAGGTGTTGATTGGGCAGAACAATGCGGTGCAGGCGGGCACGCTGCTGGTCAATGCACAAAACCTGGCCGACAAGCGGCGCTATGTCGACCAGGACAATCTGCGTTCAGGGTCGGCTGGTGGAGTCGACATCAGCGCACTCAGAGCCGCTACTGACATCGGTACAGTCGCCCAGCCATTGGCCGCCAAGGTGGTGATCGGCAGTGGCACCCTGCTGAGTGTCGACGGCCCGGCGGGATCGCCCGGCATCCTGCGCATCGAAACCCTGGTTGATGTGGCGGCTGTGGACAAGGTGCGCGTTGAAGGCGTGTCCGGTCTGGGTCTGAGCATTGCCAAGGCTGACCTCAGCACGAATGTGCTGTCCAGCGTCGAGGTTCTGGGCGCGCAACTGCGCAACCAGGACGGTGCGGTGACCCTGAGCGCCCGCACCGATGCCGACCTGACACCCGCGGCCAATACCTTCTCGGCCGGACTGATCAATGGGGCGGGGGCGCTGGCCAACGGCACCATCGTGGCCAACAGCCTGATCATTGCCGATGCGGTGCTGGGTAGCAACAACCAGTGGATCGAGGCTGGCATCACCGGTCTGGACGTCAACCTCTATGCCGGTCGCGACGCCTTCGGCGTGTCCAACCAGTTGCTCGGCTCGGCTCACGCCGATATGGCCATGGTTTCTCTGGCCGGCCTGGGCCTGCCGGTGGCCACCATGACCATCGTCGAGAACAACCTGGTCCATGTAGGCAGGCAGGTCGCGCTGCGGGCGGTGCAGGATGTCAATCTGGTGGCCGAGCCGGGCCTGGGCGGCCAGGGCCGGGCCAAGACCGACGGCATGTTGCTCAAGGTCGGCGGTACCCCCTTTGTAGCCTTTGCGCTCGATGGGGCGTCGGTCACCAGCGTCAATCGGGTCTTTGTTGATCCCACCGCCACGATGGAAGCCGGGATCAACTACCGTACCCAGGTGCAACTGCTGCCCTTCATGGTCAACGGCCAGCGCCAGTTGGCCAGCGATCGCATCGGCACCGACTTGAGCGCCAGCGAGAAGCTGGCCCTGGGGCTTGATCCGCTGCAGCAATACCATTACGCGGCGCTGGACCTAGAAGATGTAGCGCTGACCCTGTCGGCTGGCACCATCGTCCAGGTGGTGGCCGGTGCCAACTTCGGCGGCGGGGTGGTGGGCCAGGCCTACCGATTCAATCCTGCGGGCGGCGCAGACGAAGCCCTGGTCCTGGAAAAGGAAAATTTCCTGGATGCCACCCGTTGGACCCCGGTCTCACCCCATCATGTGCTCACGGGTACCGAAACGGCCTTGCAGGTGGTCACCGGAGAGACGGTGCGCACACAGAGCGGACGCTGGTACAGCCGCATCGGCCCGGCGGTGGCGGTCCATGCGCAGACCGAGACCTTTGATGAAAGCGGCTGGAAGCAGCTGACGGCCTACGACAGCAGCAAGGGGCTGGATTTTGCCTTTGCGCTCAATGGCAAGTTCTATGTGGTCAAGCCCAAGGACTTGGCCTTGCCCACGCTGGTCTATGCCAACGTGGCCAATCAGCTCTTTGCCGAGCGCAGCAAGATCATGGGCTGGATGAGTAGCCATGCCGGCAATGCCGAGGCGATCGCACGCTACCAGGCGCTACTGGAGAACATCGACCGCCAGTTACAAAAACTGGGTCTGACCGAGACGGCGCCGGATGGCACGACGCTGGTGCCCAAGTCGCAGTTCGACCAGTTCTTCCTGAAACTGCCCAGCCTGATCTCGGCGCCGGGTTCGATCTTCATTACGGCCGATGCCGGCACCTCGGCGGCCGAGTCGGTGGCGCTGGCCGCCAGCAGCGGTCGTCTTCGGGCCCATGGGGATGCCCAAATCACGGTGGTCAACAACACCTTGTTCGGTCTGCAGGTCCATGACATCAGCATTCGCAAGAACAGCCGTGTGGATGTGGTCGATGGGACGCTGGTTAACTTGCCGGCCGGCTCGGTGTATTTCAACAAGAAGGCCATTGCCGGCAATCCAAGCGCGGGCGTCGAGAGCACGATTCGGATCACGCAGGACGCTTATCCCACCAGCTACTACAACCTGGGTGGATTTGTGGTGCCTGAGGCGCCGCAGGATCTGTATGTGCTCGGCCGCATCGCCAATGAAGACGGAGCCTTGATCCTGACCAACAAGGAAGGCAGCATCCATGTCAGCGGTGAAATACGCGCCGGCACCGTGACGCTGTCGGCCGCGGGCGACTTCAATCTGGCCACCGAGGATTGGTACCACGTGGGGACCGACCCTCGCCAGTACCTCGACTTCACCCGGACTTTTGGTGCCCAGCTCTACAACCCTGCCGGTACGTTCAAGTCCCTGTCGATCTCTGATCTGGCCGCGGCAGAGCTCAAGGAGCTGCGCGAGGCGATCAACAAGCCCGGCTCGAGCGTGTTCGCCATGGGCGCGATCAATATCAATGCTCGCTACCTCAACCTCAACGGCTTGATCCAAAGCGGGCTCGACAGCATCACGCTCAAGATCGACAAGACCTTCAACCCTGGCAAGTCGGTCAATTTCACCGATGAGCTCGGACGGCTGCGCCAGGGCATCAGCTACGGCGCTGACGGACGGGCTGCCGTCGACGGGTTTTTTGATGCGGACAAGGGTGTGATCGTGCTCGATGCGATCAAGCCCCAGGGCGGGCAGATCAACATCACGGGTCAGATTCTGAGCACCGGTAACGGCAAGCTCAGGGTCGCCAGCGGTTACACCGCAGTCCGCATCACCAACGAAACCGCCTTTGACCTGGCGGTGGATGCGATAGACGTTTCAACCGATCGGGTGGGCCTGATCACCATCACCGACAGTGTGTCGCTGCGGCGTGAGGAATATCGGGTGGCCGGCGGCAAGGTCGAGCACAGCGTCAAGCAGGGGGTGCTGAGCACCGCCGACGGCGTTTCATCGATTCGCTATGACCTGCTCAGCAAACGCACGGGCCTGGATGCAGCGGCGGCTTATTCCTATCTGCCGGCGCCGGGCCTGTACTACGTCTGGACAGAAGGTCAGGCCAAGACCCGTACCCAGCTCAATATCTACGAGCAAAAGAGCTTCAACCTTCTTGGATTTGACTGGGATGGTCTGGTGCCCGATCAGCAGGCCAGCTCGACCGACACCAAGTTCACCGACGGCGCCCCGCTGCTGGAATCGGAATTGGCCTTGCGTTTGAGCGACACCAGTGCCTTCTTCGCCGGCTACCAGCAAAAGCGAAATCTGGCGGTCGACCTGATTCAAAACGTCACCCTGGTCCGCGATGTTTACACCAATAAGCTCTACGAGTATGTGGGAGCCAGCGGCAAGGTGAGTTTCCCGGTCGTGGACTTTTCGGACACGGCTTTGTGGAAGCTGCGCGAGCAACTCAGCGGTGGCCAGAACACTCCGGTGGTTCGGATCAACGGCACGGTCGACGTCATTACCAAGCCTTCGGAAAAGTCGCCTGTCAAAGGCGCGATTGGCGACTGGAAGCAAAACCGCAGCCTCAACCGCTTCGACAGCGACTTTGAGAACCAGGAGATTTTGGTGGACGGCCCGGTCACCACGGGCGGGGGCTGGCTTCGGGTCAAGACCATCACCACCAAGGTGACCACCATCACCGGTCTGAAGGACTTCTATACCTATGGTCTGCGGGCCGACTATCCGGTGGCCATTGAGTTCCCGGCCGGGCCGCAGGCACCCGTGATCGACATCCAGACGCCGGGCCGGATGCTGTTGCGCGGTGACATTGCCTTCGGCGGTCCGGCAGGCGATGCCAACGAGGCCGACAACGAGAGTTTCCGACCGATCAAGTTATCGTCCAAGGCGCTGGTGGTTTCGGGCGATGTGGTGATCTCCGGCGCGCTGCCGGAGATCAAGAGCGAGGGGGATGTCCACATCACCGTGGAAAACGGTCGCGGCAATCTGAACGTGCAGTCCACTGGTGCCATCACGGTCACGGTGCTGGCCGGCAAGACGCCGGCTCCGCTGCGGGTGGGTCAGATCATTGCGGCGCAGTACGACAGCAGCGCCAAGATCATCGCCGCCGCCGATGTGACGATCACTTCGGCCCATGGCATTCTTGGTATGGCCGCGAGCTCGCGAATCGTGGGCGAGCAGGTCCAGCTCGATGGGGGCAGCGGTCTGATTTACGCCCGCGTCGATAGCAACGTGCGGGGCTCCGGTGGGCTGGCTGCCAAAGCCCTGGGCAGCATCACGGTGCAGGAAACCCAGGGCGATCTGCGCCTGATGGCGCCGACCGCCTGGAATGGCAGCGTGTCGGTGGTCTCGACCTCGGGCGATATTCGCCTGGAGGCGGTCAGCGGCGCGATCCTGGATGCCGTGCAGGAAAATCGTCGGCCTGATTCAGCGGCCCTGAGCAAGTTGCTGTTGGAGTCGGGCCTGCCTCTGGCGCTGCAGACCCAGGCCGGCCAGGCGCTGTCGCCGGCCCTCATGGCCCGGCTCTATCCTCATGCCGAAGTGATGGGGCAGGGCGCGGCCGCTGCTGTCGAAGCCTTGAACGTCTCGGGCCGTAATGTGATCTTGCAGGCCGGTGCCGGCGTGGGCCGTGCCAGCGAGCGCCTGAGCCTGGGCAATCCTGCCACGCTGTCCTCAAGCGATCTGCAGACCCTGGCCCGGGCCCAGGCCGACGATGTGCTCGAAGTCAGCTACGCGACCTACCGCTGGCTTGGAGCGGACGCAACCGTGAACCTGGCTGATGAGGCCACCTACAAGAACCCCGGCTTGTGGGCGCTGGTGACAGGCGCTGACGGTGCCCCGGGCGGCCTGCCCGTACTGGACAGCAGCGTGGGTGTGGCCGACCTGCGCCAAGGCCAGTGGGTGCGCAACCAGTTCGTCGTGACCGGCCTGACCCTGCAGATTTGGGACGACGTGAACTTGCAGGCCAGCGGCACGCTGGCGATCGCCAGTCTGGGTGATGTGGTGATTCAGACCCAGGGTGCTGTCCAGGTCAGTGACGGCAATGCCCAGGGCGAGGTCTTTGTGCGGGGCATCAGCGGCACCGCCCGCATGCGCCTGCAGGTCGAAGGTGCCCTGTTCGGCCTCGGGGCGGGTACGGACCCGATGCTCAGCAGTGGCGGTGACATGGTGTTGATGTCCGGTGGCGGCATCTACAGCAATGCGGTAAGAACCGATCTGAGCAACGGTGCCATGCGGATGGCTGCCGGCGGCACGCTAAGCGCCTCGGCGCGCGATGACATCGTTCTTTTCTCCGGCACCGGTGACATGCGCCTGAACCAGCTCGCGTCGGCCATGGGTGATGTCACCCTGGCCACGCCTCTGGGCAGCATGGTCAATGCGGCCGGCGGCTCTGCGATCAACGTCAAGGGCGATCGGGTGAGCTTGACCGCCGGTAATCTGGGCAGCACGGTCAGTAACCTGGGCAGTGTGACGGCGGCGCTGAATTTGCAAGCCCAGCGTCTGCAGGCCCAGACTCTGACCAACAGCCGCTCGGTCATTGCCATCGACAACGTGGGTGATCTGCGGGTCGAGGGCGCGCAGATTGGCGCGGAGGGCACCCTCCTGCTGCGCAGCAAGGGAGCCCTGCAGTTGGAGGCCGATGTGGGTGTCGGCAGCAAAGGGGCCATACGCCTGGAGGCGCTCGAAGGCGACCTGACGCTCACGCGCAAGGTCACCACCACGGCAGGCCATGTGTCCCTGCTGGCCCAGGGGGATGTGATCCAAGGGGCCGATTCGATCGTCTCCAACCTGGGCGGGAGCATTGATGTCGAGTCCTTTGGTGGCCGAGTGGTGCAGGCCGATGGCGCCCTGATCACCTCGGGGTCTACTCAGGCTGGCAATATTCGCGTGGCGGCCCACTCTGACATCGTGGTGGCGGGTTTGCAGACCGGTACTGGCGTGGTCGGGTTGCGCTCCGCAATGGGCGCTGTGCTCGATGCGGGCGATGGCGTGGTCGGTGACCTCGACCGCCTGACCGTCGATATCTCGGCCGCATCGCTTTCCATCGAGTCGGCGTCCTCCATTGGTACGCTGGGTCGCTACGGCGAGGCCATCGAAATGGCCGTAGGCACGCTGGCCGCGCGAAGCGGCGGGGATATCGCGCTGGCGGCCAGCCGTGCGCTGACCGTCGGTGCCGTCGGCGCCACCTTCACGCGGGTCAGTGCGGTCAATCCCGTCCTGATTGGGTCGGCCGGTCTGGGAGGCCAGCTTGAAAGCTCGAACCTTTCGCTCAGCGGGATCGTGGCCGATGCGCCGGCGCTTGGCGCTGACGGCGTGGTGCCAGGCGCTGCTTCCATCGTGCTGCGCAACAGCGTCGGCACCCTGACGGTCAGTTCACGCCTGGCCACGCTCGACGCCGGCAACCTGCTGCTGCAGACCACCGGCTCCTCGGCGGCCATCAGCCTGAACGCCAACGTTGAGTCTGCCGGTGGCCATTTGTCGGTTCTCGCGAGCGGCGCTCTGTCCCTGGCCTCGGGTGCGCAAGTGCTCAGCGCCGGAGGCAGTCTAGACCTGCAGGCCGCCAGCGGTCATCTGACCATGGCTGCAGGCTCGACGGTTAGCAGTACCGGCGGGCCGCTGGGAGGAGGCCCGCTGCGGCTGTCGGCCAGCGGCAGTGTCGTGGTGGCAGCAGCAGACGCCGGCTCTGGTAGCGTCAGTCTTGTCGCCAACTCCGGAGGCATCACCCGCGCTGACGCCAGCAGTCTGATCAAGGCCGCGGCGCTGCGTCTGCAGGCGGGCACCGGTGTCGGCGCCAGTGGCGCGGCGCTTCGCACGCAGGTTTCGGTTCTCTCAGGCACCAGCGGATCGGGGGGACTGTATATCCAGGAGAGCGATGCGCTGACCGTCGGCTGGGTCGATGACATCACGCTGTCCCGGGTGGACGCACGTGGCCTGACCGGTGCGTTGATCGATGCGGAGGACAGCGGGCTGTGGAGTAGCGGCCGCATCGAGCTGAGCACACTGGCCGGCGGCTTGACGCTGCAGAGCAAGCCGGCCCTGGACGATGGGGTGGCGGTGCAAGCCGGCAGCGCCGGCCTTTTGCTGAGCGCCGGCGGTGCGCAGTCTGATCTGCTGATTTCCGGTGATGTCATCTCCGCAGGCGGCGCCATCAGTCTGAGCGCCGGACGCCATCTCAGCCAGTCCTCAGGCCGCAGCATCGACAGTGGCGGCGCAGCGATCACCCTGAGCGCCGGTGGCGACATCACTGTCTCCAGCGTGCGTGCGGGTCCTTGGCTAGTCCGCTATGCCGAATCGCTGGCTTACCCCAGTGGCCTGACGGCAGCGGGCGATCTGACGGTCACCGCCACCGGTGCGCTGCTGGCGGCAGAAGGCGCCAGTGGCCCGGCCCTGGTGGGCGATGCGCTGAGTATCACGGCCGGGCGGATCGGTAAGCTGGCCCTGGCGGCCAATTCGCTGCAGGCCAGCGCTGCCAGCGGCGATCTGGAGCTTGGCGATGTCGATGGCTTCGGCGAGAAGACGCCGGGTCTGGTCTTGACGCAGTTGTCTGCAGCCGCCGGCAACATCATGGTGAGCGCGCAGGGCGACCTGACGGCCGTCAACCTGCAGGCCAAGTCCGAAGGGGTGATCACCCTGACCAGTGTCGAAGAGGACGTGCTGCTGGGGGCCGCCACGATCAAGGCCGTCAGCGGCGTGCTCAGTTCGCTGGCGGTGTTTGCCGGCGGGCTGATCAGCGGCAATCCCGCGACGAACACCGCGAGAACGACGACCAAGACCAACACCCGGACTCACAAGAACATCGACACCAACCTGACCTATGTGACCGAAGGTTTTTCGTCTTACTCGTCCTGGGACGGCCCGTGGGGGGGTGATGACAAGAAGAGGCTCCTGACCGACAACTTCTCGGTGACCGGCGTCACCTTGACGAACTCACAGGTCACGGTGTCCTATAGCTATACCGAGCAGTGGTACTACTACGACTATTCCACCATTGGCGGCAAGCTGGATAGTGTCACCACCGACTCCCCCACGACTCGTTACGGCAGCTACACCTACAGCTGGTCCTCGCTGTTTGGCTCGGACTACGCCACCAAGCCTTTGCTGTTGCAAACCGCTGCGGGCATCACCGTCAACGGTGTGGACGCCAATGCGGATCTGCGGCTGGTCACCGGCGCGGGCATCGTCGTCGGTCAGGCGGTCAGCACCGAAAGCCTTGCCTTGCGGGCGCCCTCGGTCGATGTGCGGGCGGCGATCAGCGCCGCCAAGCTGGAGTTGGCGCCCACCACCACCCTGGCGCTGACGGCGAACCTGACCGCCAGCCAGGCCCTTGCGATTCGCGCGCCTGGCTCTTTGACCTTGAGCACCACCCTGAGTGCCCCCGATATCGATGTGCAGACGGGCGGCACGTTGACGCTGCAAAGCACCGTCAGTGGCGCGCGGGTCCGACTCGATGGCCAAACCGGCATCGTGCAAGGGCTGGATGCGGCGCGCACCAACGCGACTTCGACGCTGACCTTGACCACCGGCAACGGCACGGTCGGTAGCAGCAGCCGCGCGCTGGCCATCGACCTGGCGGCCACGGGCGCCCGACTGGACCTGCGCTCGGCGGGTGACGTGTTCTTGCGCGAGGTGGTTGGCGATTTGCGGCTGGGCTCTGTGGTGGCCGATGGCAGGGCCGTCACTCTGAGCACCGCCAGCGGGTCCATGGTCGGCGTGGAGGCAGGCGAAACGGCCCAGGTGCGCGCCGCCAGCGTGAACCTCAATGCCGTCGGAGGCGGCATCGGCGCCGGCAACGCTGCCGCGGCAGCCCTGACGCTCAAGACGGCCACACTGCAAGCGGCGGCCAGCGCCGGCGACTTGCTGATCGGCAATCAGGGCTCTCTGACGGTCAGCAGTGTGACCCAAAGCGGTTCTGGCCATCTCCTGTTGCAGTCCAGTCGGAACTTGACGGTCAATGGCGACCTCCACTCGCAAGGGGGCCGGATGTCGGTGCTGGCCCGCGGCAATCTGACTTTGGGCGCTGCGGCCGACCTGCTCAGTCGCGGTGGTTCCATCGATCTGGAGTCGGCCACGGGCAGCTTCAGTCAAGCCTCGGGCAGCACCGTTGTCTCCACTGCCATCACGGCCGGGGGTACCGATGGCGCTTTACGCATCGCCGCTGCCGCTGACCTGACGCTGTCTCGGGTTGATGCGGGCACGGCTGGCGCCGCGCTGGTGGCCGCTGCCGGATCGATTCTCGACCTGGGCAGCAGCGCGGCGGCCTTGAAGTCCGGGCAGGCCTGGCTGCAGGCTGGCGAGGCCATCGGCAGCTCGTCCGCTCCGGTCGATCTGCAGGTGGGTGTTTTGGCTGCGCGCGCAGCTGGCCGAATTGATCTGAAAGAGGCCGATGCGCTCAACATCGGCAGCGTTCAGGTGGTCGTGACCCGGGTGGGATCAGCTACCCCCCTCAACGCCTCCGGCAGTGGGATCATCACCAGCGATCGCAGCCCGATCAACGTGGTGACCACCAACGGTTCCCTCACCCTCGACGGCGGTGCGCAGGTCAGTGCTGCCGGCGTGGGCTCCATCCGCCTGCAGGCCCAGGGCAGCGGGGCGCGGCTGTCCCTAGCGGGCGACCTCCTCTCGGCCGCCGGCGACATCAGCTTGCTGGCGACCCAGAGTGTGGACAAAACTGCGGCCGCCCGCATCGCCACCCCGGCCCTGGTGGCGATCACGGCCGCCGATGGCCTGCGCATCACGGACGGCACTCCCACCAGCGCGGTGTTTGGCCGTGACATCTCGCCCGGAAAGGTTCAGGTTCAGGGCAATCAGACTTTTGGTGCTGACCAGACCTTCAAGGTGAGTTTGGGGGGCAGCACGCCAGCCAGCGGTCACGACCAGTGGACGGTCAGTGGCACAGCCACCCTTGCCGGTACGCTTGACCTGGTGCTCGACCCGCTATGGGCGCCCAAGCTCGGCGATGAATGGGTCATTCTGACGGCGCAGTCCCTGGTCGGCCGTTTTGACACCGGCCGCGATCTGTTCGGCTTTGGCGACGGCAGCCTCTACTTGAAGGTGGTGCAGACCGATCAGCGCCTGTCCCTGGTGGTGACCCAGCGGCCGCTGGCTGCCGAGCTCGACATCGCCCCAGGTTCTGCCGCGGATGCCGACAAGCTCGGCATGTTTTTCAACCCGACGTATTTCGGTCATCGGGTCTATGACGTCGGCATGGCCTTGGCGGTCGAGGACTTCCTGTTTGTCGGCGGGCAGTTCCGACTGGGCAATGCCCAGACCACGACCCAGTTGTCGGGGGGCAGTTCGGTGACCACGCAGCGCTGGACCCTGGGCGGCGCGGATCTCAATGCATTTGTGGGTCTGAACGGCCCGGCGCGCACGGATACCAATGGCGACGGGCGGCTCACCTCGGCCGATGCTCTTAGCCCGATGGCGGCCGGCTTTGAGCTGAGCGGGGTCGATCTGGGCCTGGCCTTGTATCTGGAGCAGTCCGCTGCGGCCTTGCCTGTGGGCGCCTCGCCGCGCAGCTGGCTGAGCCTGGCAGCCCGCTCCGAGCGGGCGACGCCGGTGGGCCTGGGGCAGCTGGAGGTCTCGGCCACCGATCTGACGGTGGCTATCAATGTGGGTAGCGATGGCAAGGTGGTCGACTACGGCGGGGGCGCGCTGGCTGTGGACACCGGCTCGCAGGAGGCGGTAGCGCTTGACTTCCAGAGCAGCGCAGGTCAGCTGGTGCGCGCGGCCGGCCAAATCGACATCACCCTGGGCGGCTTCTTCCAGGTGGCTGGCTCCCTGGCCTTTGAGAAGTCCAGCGCCCGCGTCACGCTGGCCAACGGTAGCAGCGTGGAGACCGACCGAATGACGATCGGCGGCACTGGGCTCAATGCTTTCCTTGGTGTAGGCGGTCCGTACTGGATCGCCAAGGATGCCGACGGTATCAAGAATGATGTCAACCCGTCGGCCACCGGTCTGGCCCTGGGCAACGTCAGCTTCGGACTGGCCTTGTTCAGCGCCCGCTCGCCCGAGGCCGCAGGCCTGCAGTGGACGGCGCTGAAGGCCACGGCCGGCACTGTGGCGCTGGTCGGTATCAACGATCTGACGATGTCGGTCTCGAATCTAGTGATCGAGGCCAATCGGGTCAGTGGTGTGGCGGCCGCCTTCGACCCGGCCACGAAGGTGATCGATTTCAGCGGTGAACGTGCTTTGTCTCTGCCCACCGGCAATGGGACCAGCCTCAAGCTCGATATGGCGGGCAGCAGGGGACAGTTGCTGCGCGCCAGCGGTGCTGTCCAGCTGAGCGTGGGCGGCTTCTTCGACGTCCGGGGCCAGGTCGGTTTTGAGCGCGCCAGCCAGGCGGTGACGCTCGATGGCGGTCAAGTGGTCCAGACCGAGATGCTGACGGTGGCCGGCACCGGGCTGACAGCCTTCGCCGGCATCGGCGGCCCGTACTGGACCGATGCCAATGACAACGGCAAGATCGACATCGGCGAAACCAACGCCGCCGCGCGCGGTCTGGCGATCAGCGAGGTCGACTTTGCTTTGGCCCTGTTTGTGGCCAAGCCCGCGCAGGGACTGGACGGCGCCCGCTGGACCGCGTTGAAGGCCAGAGTCGGTGCGGTCGACGCCTGGGTCGGCCTGCCCTCCGGTGTCAGTCTCAAGCCCAGCGATCTATCGGTGCAGATCAATCTGGCCAGCGGGCTGTCCGGGGTCCGGGTGATCGATTTCAGCGGCCAGAGGGCCCTCTCGGTGCTGGCGGGTACCGGGTCCTCGATCCCGATGGACATGGACGGGCGCATGGGCTCGCTGCTGCGGGTGGCGGGCAGCTTCGAGCTGGCCCTGGGCGGTTTCTTCCAGGTCAGCGGCTCGATGGCCTTGGAGAAATCCTCGCGCGATCTGAAGCTGGCCGACGGCACCACCCTGAGGGCCGACCTGCTCAGTCTGGGCGGCGCCGGCCTGAATGCCTTTGTAGGCGTGGACGGGCCCTACCGACGGGACAGCAATGCAGACGGACGGATCGACCGTGCGGACAGCGTGGATCCCAACGCGATCGGCTTGTCGGTTTCGGGCGTCAATTTCGGCCTGGCGATGCTGTTCGACAAAGCCAGCTCGGGCTTGACCTGGACCGCGCTGCAGGCCACCGCTTCCGAGGTGGCCTTTGTGGGTGTGCCGGGCGTCACCGCCTCGGCCAGTAACTTGCAAGTTCAGATCAACCAGGTCAGCGGTCCGGGTGCCACGGATGCCAAGGTCATCGACTTTGCGCCCAACCCGCTGGCGCTGTCGACCGGCAGCAGCAGCCAAATTGAGTTGAACATGGCCGGCACAAAAGGACGCCTGCTGCGTGCCTCCGGCAATTTCGAACTCGGGGTCGCTGGATTCGTTCAGGTCAGCGGCGCCCTAGGGATTGAGAAATCCATCGCCAATGTCAAACTGGCCGATGGCACGACGGTGGCAGTCGATGCCCTGACCATCGGAGGTACCGGTCTCGATGGCTTTGCCGGGGTCGGCGGGCCGTCTCCAGGCAGCCCGGGTGCCATTGGGCTTTCCCTGGAAAACGCCGAGTTTGCGCTGGCGCTGGCCAGGCCCAGCGACGAGGCGCAGCGAGGCTTGCAGTGGATGGGACTGGAACTGAGCGCGGATGAATTGGCGTTCGTTGGTGTGCCGTCGGTCGAGATGTCAGCGCGAGAGCTGCTGGTGGAGATCAATCGGGTCAACGGCCTGGGCGGTGACCAGAGCGCCCTGGATAAGGTAGTCGACTGGGCGTCCGTTCCGCTGAACGTGGTCACCGGAACGGGTACCACCCGCGTGTTGGATATCGAGGGCAGTCGAGGCGAGTTGCTGCGCGCCAGTGCAGACGTCACCCTGTCGGTGGATGACTTTTTCAGGGTTCAGGGTTCGCTGGGCTTTGAGAAATCCTCGCAACGGCTGACGCTCGCCGATGGCAGTCAGATGCAGGCTGACCTGCTGACCGTGGGGGGGCGCAATCTGCAAGCCTTCGCTGGCGTGGGCGGCGGTAGCGGCCCAACGCTCAGTGCCAACGCGGTCGGGGTGGCGCTCGATGGCGTGGACTTCGCCCTGGTGATGGCGGGCAAGGACGGCGTTCAGCGCACCGCGCTTGAGGCCACGGCCCGGTCGGCGCGCTTTGTCGGTCTGCAGGACTTGACGCTGCAGGTCGACAACGTGGCCGTGTCGGTCAACCGGGTCAGCGGGGTGAGCGCAGCGCAGGCCGATCGCCAGGTCATTGACTTTGAGCGCAGCGCCGTCGAGGTGACCACCGGCACCGGCCGCACGCAGCGCATGACGATGTCGGGCGACAAGGGCGAGTTGCTGCAGTTGTCGGCCGACGTCAAGCTGGTGGTGGGTGACTATCTGTTTGTTGAGGGCAGCATGGCTTTCGAGAAGTCCTCCCGGGACTTCAAGCTGGCCGATGGCACGGTGGTTGAAGACGCAGACCTGTTGACCGTGGGGGCCAGTGGGCTGAGCGCCTTTGCGGGCGTGAACGGCCCGTATCGGATCGACAGCAATCGCGACGGGGTGATTGACACGGCCGACACGCCCAACGCTCGGGCCTCAGGTTTTTCGCTGGGCGACCTGGATCTGGCGCTGTTGATGGCCAGTGAAGGCAACGGTGGGCGGCAGTGGGCTGCCCTGAAGGCCTCGGCCGGATCGGTTGCGGTGGTGGGTCTGCCGGGCTTGACGCTTTCGGCCGGCAAGCTCGAACTGGAGGTCAATCGCGTCAGCGGCCTGGCCGCTG
The DNA here is from genome assembly GCA_964488145.1 of uncultured Polaromonas sp. Lineage (GTDB taxonomy): Bacteria > Pseudomonadota > Gammaproteobacteria > Burkholderiales > Burkholderiaceae_C > Polaromonas. Next base: position 24,445 of record CAZATV010000002.1, on the reverse strand, counting down.
GCGCCGAGGCCGACGGCCAAGTGATCGACTTTGGTGGCACCCAGGCCTACAGCGTGCGGGTGGGCGCGGCCACTTACCTGGATCTGGACATGGCCGGCTCGCAGGGCCAATTGCTGCGGGTGGCCGGCGACATCAGTCTGGGTGTGGGTGATGTCCTGGCGCTGAGCGGCCGATTGGGTATCGAGCAATCGGTGCGCCAGGTCACACTCAATAACGGGGAGCTTGTCTCCGCCCGGATGCTGGTACTCAGCGGAACCGACCTGAATCTGCGTGCGGCCACCGGCTCGGAGCCCAGCGCCCTCGGCTTTGCCATGCAGGGGGTTGATTTGGCGATGGCCTTCGCGCAGAGCGCCGGCAGCAACGATGGGCGCAGCTGGGTTGCCTTGCGCGCCGACGCCGACAGGGTCAGCTTGCTGGGCACTGCTGCCTACGGTGTGACCCTGGAAGGCAGTGCGGTCAGTTTCAGCAGCAATCTGGGGCTGGGTAGCCAGGCCGGCGTCGCCAATACGACGACCATCAAGGGGTCAACTGCGCCTTTGTCGGTGGGCACCGGCGATAACGGGCGCCTGACCTTGGACTTTTCAGGTCCGGCCTTCAGCCTGGGCGCGACCGCCACCGTTGAAGTGGCCGGGACGCTCAAGGCCACCGGTGCGGTAACGGTCAGCCGGCAGACGGTACAAGCCAGCATCGCTGGCAAGCCGCTCGAGCTGGAGGGGCTTTTGATCGGGGCGACGGGCCTTTCGGCCGATCTGCGCGGCTTGCAGGTCAATGGCTTGGATCTGGCCTTGGCGCTGATGCGACCGAGCGCCCCCACCGCCGTGGATAACCGCAGCTGGATGGCCCTGCGCGCCAGTGCGGCCGCTGTTGATTTGTCGTCCTTTGGCTTGGCCATGGAGGGCTTGTCCCTTAAGGCCGAGCGTATCGGGGTTGAATTAAACCAGGGACTCGGTCGCCTGGGCGCCACCGACAACGTTTCGGTGATGGACCTGGCCGGCCCTCGTGCGCTGATGACCACCGCAGGCTCGATGGCGCTGGACTTCGACGGCAGGCGCGGTGAGATCCTCAACGTGGTGGCCGATGTGGAGATTGCCGTCGGCGGTGCTCTGTCTTTGAAGGGCACCATTGCGCTTTCACAGCTGTCCTCGCGCAATGTGACGCTGAGTGACGGGCAGGTGCGACGGATGTCGGGCACGGTGCTGGCCGGTGAGAACATCACCATGAACTTCGGCACCGCCAAAGTGGGCCTGGCGGCCGAAAACGTCAGCTTCGCGATGGCCCTGCTCAAGGACCAGGCCAGCGCCAGCCATTTCCTGGGGCTGTCGGTGGCTGCCAGCAGCGTCACGCTGCAGGGTGTACCCGGTGTCAAGCTCTCCGGCTCGGGCATGGAGGTGCTGGTCAATCGCGGTCCGACGACAGGCCTGCTGACCGGGCGGGTGATCGACTTCAACGCCAGCGACGTTGATGGCGACGGTCAGTCGGGTACTGCCCTGTCGCTGCGCGGCGCTACGCCGCTGCGGCTGGACATGAACCGGCCCACGCTGGTGGCCACCGGTCGTCTGGGCTTGGAGCTCGGTGGCTCGCAGGCGGAGCCCGCCCTGTTTGCCGGCCAGGGCGATTGGCGGTTCGAGGTTCTCGCGGGACGGATGGTGATTGCAGGCACCGGCCTGAGCGCTGCCATAGAAGCGGCAGGCCAGTCGGCCCAGCTGGTGGATGGCAATATGGCGGTGGTCCTGCCCGATGGCGGCGGCTTCGCTTTGTCTCTGGACGGGCTGGTGCGCCTACCGGTTCCCATTCCAGGGGCCAATGGCCTGGCCTTGATGAGCGAGTTTGGCCTGGGCATCAACCGCAGCTCGCAGGCGATCCGTGAATCGGTCACCGTCAAGGGCGAGGTGGTGACACTCGATTTGGAGGCAGATGCAACGGACATCCGCTTCGGCCAGCTCGATGTCACGCTGGACAACGTCTTGGGCTCCCAACTGTACGACCTGGCCGGTCAGATGATTGATCTGCGCGCTGATCTGCTGTCGGCCGAGCCCTTACCCCTGCTGGGCAAGACGGTCGATCAGTTGGTCGGGCTCTCGCCGGTTCTGGGCATGGGCCTGTATGTGCAGGCCTATCTCCAGCCCGGTCTGCGCGTGATCGGTCAGCCCAGCACGCTGCCCAAACCCGACTACACCTACGGCGCGCCCACGTTGCGCGGCTTGAACGATTACCTCAGCGCCAACTGGCAGCCGGGATCAGGCGGCGGCACGGGACTGAAGGTCTTGTTGGACACCGATGGACTCACGCTGGACCTGGCTGCTACCCTGAAGTTCAACACCCAGGCGTCCGTTGATTTCGGTGCAGCGGTGGGGGGTGTGGGCCTGTCGATCGACGGCAGGATGAATGTCTCGGCCCGGGTGGATGCCGGCCTGGACTTGGGGCTCAAGCTGGGGTGGAAGCAGGGCCTGCAGGCCAGTTTTGATTTGCGCCGGCTCGATTTTGCAATCGATCTGGCGGTCGATGACGCCGTGCTGGCGGCCAGTATTGGCCCTTTAGACCTGAGCGTCGGACGCGCTGGCGACGGCTTCGAGCGTGCCAGCCTGAACGGTCGAATTTCGGCTGGCATGACCTTCATCAACGGCGAACTCGCCTTTGCCAGCCCGGTCAGCACCGTCCGCGCGAACCTGCCCATCTATGCTGAACTGGTGGGCCTGGACCTGAACAAGCCGGGCGTGCAGCCGCGCCTGCTCATCGATGCGGATTTGTTTGCCGGCAAGTACCTGATCACGGCCGAGCGCTTTGACGATCTGGCCAGCTTCGACAAGCTCAAGATAGAGGACTTGATTCTGTCGCTACCGGCGATCCTTGAATACCTCAACTCGATCGATACCTCCAACACCGCTCTGGCTCGTCTGCCCTTCATTCAGCAGTCGGTGGATGAACTGCTCGATGTGGCGTCGACCTTCAAGGCCCGGGTGGTCGACCGCATTGACTTCAATCGGCCGTTGGTGGCCTGGACGCCCCCGCAAGGGGCCTCCCAGAAGGCCACCGGAACCGCCACCCTCGTTGAGGGCAGTCCAGTGCTCAGTGGCGTTGCCGGACAGTTCTCTGCCGCGATGGAGGGCCTGTTTGTCCGGATCGAAGACCGCAGCTTGCGGATCATCGAAATTGCCGCTGACGGATCAAAGGTCACGCTCGATGGAGCCTGGCGTACTTCGGCTGCAAATGCCGCCTACCTGGTTCACCACAAGGTCGAGCAGATCCAGACCTTCCAGGAATTCATCGATGCGGTCAATGCTTCGGGTGTGTTGGGCGGTGAGCTGGCTTCCTACGATGCAGCGACATCCGATTTAAGACTGCCGATCCGCTTTGTCCAGCAACTGCTGGGTGTTCAAAGCCTGATCGATCTGGGCTTTGAGTTCGGCAAACTTGAGCTATCGACCCAATCGGTGGCCAAGTTCGATGTCGACATTGCCGGCGGACTGGATCTGATCATCCATCTGGGCGGTGCGGCAGGTATCGAGATTGCCGTCGATGAGGTCGAGGCCTCTGCTGCCGTCCGCCTTGCGGTCGATGATCTGCAGGTCGGCGTGACATATGGCTTTCTGGGACTGACGGCCGGTGGTGCCGGTACCGGATCGGGCTTGAGCCTGGATGCCAGCGTTGGCCTGGCCCTCGATCGGACGCCCGGAGTGGCCGGTGGTGCACGCTTTACGCTGGCTGAGCTGGCCAGCGGCCAAGGTTTGTCATCCTTTGATTTCAGTGCTGATGGCCAGGCCTCCGCGCGCCTGCGCGGACTGACCTTGACCGGCGGAGGTGCCAGCCTGCCAATTGCCCCTGAGGCGGAGGTGGCCCTGTATGTGCAAGACCTGTTTGACCATTCCAAGGCCGTCCTGATTCAGGATCCGGGCTTCGACCTTGAAGACTGGGTGCGCGAGGGCAAGCTGACCGGCCACGAGGTGGTGGCTGTGTTGCCTGATCTGAACGGAATTTTCGATATTGGCAACCTCAGTTTTGCCGACATCCTGGCCGGCCTTCAGTTCGGCCTCGATGGACTGACCGAGAGCCTGCAGGACCAAGCCTTCTACAGTCAGAAACTGCCGGTTGTCGACAGATCGCTGGGTGAGATGCTCAGCCTGAGCAGCCGATTCTTGGACGGCATCCAGGCCTCGGGCGGTACGCCAGATGCCCTGTTCGGGCAGACCGCCAGCCTGATTTCCAAAGCGTTTGGCCTGAGCGATCCGAACGCCTTGGCCCTGCAGTTCGATGCGGCCAACCGTGGCCTGAAGCTTTCGCTGAACCTGCGTGCCGATTTCGCCCAGCAGGTCAACCTCGATCTTGATCTGGCGGCGCTGCTCAAGCAGGCCGGTTTGGACAATTCGGCGCTCAAGGCCTTAGCCAAACTGGCAGGCGGCAGTGCCCAGCTTGACCTGGCCGCTTATGCCGATTTGTTGCTGGTGGTTCATATCCCCCTGCCTGGTGGCTCAGCAGGCGGCGGCTTGAGTCTGCAAGGCAGCAAGATTGAACTGGGTGCTTCGGTGTATGGTCAGAACCTGACGCTGGTGGTGGGGGCCGGTGCGGTGCAGGTCGGCATCAAGGATGGATCGATCACGCTCGATGCCGATGCCCAGGCTGGCCGCGATGGAGCGGCTCGGATGGTGCTTGAGAATACGGCCCAGGGCTGGACCGGAGCCCTGATCGGCGGCTTTGACCTGCGCTTGCCCTTGGCGATCACGCTCAACAACCGCAGCTATGACCTGGGCCTGCTGACTCTCAGTACCAACCCGGCCAGCGGAGCGCAAGGCCTGGCGCAGTGGATTCGCAAGATTGCGGGCCAGGCCCAGCCTGGAGATTTGCCGCCTTTGGTCTTCCAGGCCCCCGACTTCGAAGGCCTGGATTCACGTGGGGCTCTGCTGCTCGAGCTCGTCAACAATCCGGCGATCGTGCTCGATGGCATCGATTTCGGTTTGGGCGCGGTACAGAATCTCTTTGAGAGCAGCCTGTCTGGCAATGTGCCCTTGGTCGGTGACAAATTGCGCTCCACTGGCGCGATGATCGGCGACCTGCGTGGAGGTCTGCTGCTGGACCTGCGCGAGAAGTTGCGCGGCGACGGCAAGATGGTCGAGATGGTCCGCAGCTCCCTGTTCGGCAGCTTCAACAAGATGGGTATCCTGCTCGATGGCAACGGCGACGGCGTGGTGACGCAGGCCGACATTGACATCGCCTACTACGATGCCAAAGGCAACCGCCTGGCCGCCTGGGCGGCCGGCGCTGCGCCGCCCAAGAGCGTGGACGCCCTCCAGATTCGCATGGATCTGGGAGGCCGTCTGATCACCGGCGGGGTCGATATCCCGCTGGACTTCGAGTTGCCCGGCGTCGAATTCTCGGTCGATGGCGGTTTTGCCTACGACATCTCGTGGCGCTATGCCTTCGGCTTTGGCATTTCCCAGACCGATCAATTCTTCCTGGTCACCGCGGCAGACAGCCGGCCGGAGCTGAACTTCCTGGCCACGCTTTACCTCGATGGCAGCCCGAAAGATCCGAACCTCATCACGCCCCTGGTCGCCGATGGGCGCCTGTTGTTCCTCAACGCCAGGATCGAGGATCGCGACAACCGTCTGGATCGAGCAGGCTTCCAGCCGAGCGGCATCGTGGTGGACTTGAGTGTGGACTTGATCGGCAATGCCTCCAACCGTCTGCTGCTCAAGAATGTGTTGTCCAACCCCGGGGGGTCGATCAAGGCTGCGCTGCAGGTGGAGGCCGATCTGCGGATGGGCGTGGAGCTCAGCATGGGCTCGGTTGGCTGGATGCCCAAGCTGCGTGGCGATTTGGTGATGGATTGGAGCTGGGCGATGGGCGGTGGGTCTGGGGCGACCGCGCCTGCGGCTCCGGCCCTGGCCCTTGAAAACCTGCGCATCGATGTGCAGTCCTTCCTGCGCGACTTTTTAGCGCCGATCGCCGACCGGGTCTCGACCACCCTGGAGCCGCTGCGACCAGTGGTCGACGTGCTGACCCGGCCGATCGGAGGTCTGGATCGACTGCTGTCTGACCCGACCCTCAGAGGGGTGATCAACCGGGTGATGCAGGCCCAAGGCGCCCGACCGATCAACTGGGCCTTCCTGGATGCGGCCAGGACAGCGCTGGAATTGCCTGCGATGGTGGCCAAGCTCTCGGCCAATGGCGGCGAGATTCTCTTGGGCAGCATCACTGGGCTGGGCAGTTCCAAGGTCAGCTACAACGTCGCGACCCTGCAGGATTTGCGGCGCCTGGGTTCAAGCAGTGTGTCGCTGGGTCTCGATTCAACCCTGAGCGGGCAGCTGCTCGCGCTGGAGAACGCGTCCAACGGTGGCGTGGCGCCCGGTTCGTCCGGCGTGGTGCGCTCGGGTTTCCAGTGGCGCCCCTACATTCTGGATCTGGGCAATTGGGCCAAGATCTTCAGCGGCGGCAGCGCCACCTTGTTCACCTACGAGATGCCCCTGCTGAGCTTTGGAACCGGTTTTGACATCACCCTGGCCAGGATTCCCTTGGGCCCGGCGTCGGTCAATGTGGGCGCCTTTGGCTCTGCATCGGCCACCATCGACCTGGCATTTGGCTACGACACCTTCGGCATTCAGAAGGCGGTCAGCACGGGCAACTATCTGAATGTCCTCGACGGTTTTTATGTCAGCGACTTTTCGATGCCGCAGTTCAGCAACGGTAAGCCGGTGCCGGGTACGGGCGGCGTGGATAAGCCTGAAGTCTTGTTCAACCTCTCACTGGGCCTGCGTGCTTCGATCGATGTGGCGATCGTTGAGGCCGGCCTGACCGGCGAGATCGATGCCCGGATCAGCATCGACTTCAACGACATTCCAACGGCCAAGATCACCCGCGACAGCGCCGGGCAGATAGGTAAGGTGGAGTGGATCACCGACGGCAAGGTCAGAGGTTCCGAGATCGCCACCATGCTGGCCTACCAGGCCAACACACGGGCCACCTTCGGCAGACTGTTTGGCTCGGTTGCCAACCTGTTTGATGTCAGTGCCCAGGTCGATCTGGTGGCCAAGGCCTTCGTGGATCTTCCCTTCAAAGACCCCAAGTACTACACCTTCTTCCAGGTGGAGTTACTGGACTGGTCGCACACCGCACCGGATGTTCAGCCGGTGCTGGGCAAGGTGACCGGGGGTGTCCTGACCCTGCACGCCGGCGCTTTGGCGGCGAACCGACTTTATTTCGATACCGTCGATGCCAATGAATCCTTCATCCTCAGCGGCAGGAACGGTGTGGTGGATGTGGAATTGGGCGGCTACTACAACCGGTTCACTGGCGTCACGTCGGTGGTGGTGGACCTCGGCCAGGGCCATGATTCCCTGGATGCCACTGCGCTCTTTAATGTCAAGGTCACCGCCCGGGGCGGTGAGGGCGACGACAAGATTGCGCTGGGCGATGCCGGTGGCAGCGCCTATGGCGATGCGGGCAACGACACGCTCGCTGCACTGTCGACCAGCCTGTCAGCTGTCACGCTGGCCGGAGGCAGCGGTCAGAACCGCCTGACCGGCGGCAGGGGTGAGGACACCTATCTCTTCGAAGGCGGTTTGGGCAACGACACCCTGGTCGATGCGGCCGGCGTCAAGCTCGATTTTGGGGCCATGAACGGGCTGACTGCCTACGACAATGGCAGTACCCTGGAAGTTCTCAACGCCTTGGGCACCAACCTGCGGCTCGGCGGGATTGCCCCTTCCTCGATCAAGCTCAGCGGCGGCGACGATACGCTGCGCATGGCCAGGTTACGAGCCGCACCGACCGTCATCTGGAGTACGGCCGGGAAAGATCAGATCACCTTGGAGTTGGGCAACACCGTCCTGGCAGCGGGTCAGACGGCCACCTTGCAGCTGCGCCAGACCCCGGGCCTGAACGGGGCGGACGAACTGGTGCTGCAACTGCCCAACCCCGCCAAGCCGGCATCGGGCCATCTGATCCAGCTCGGTGCCGGACGCATTGCCAGCGGCGCCGAGCGGGTGCTCTACGACGCTGGGCTGGATCAGATCACGCTCCTGGGCGACGTGATCCAACTGCAGCCCGAGACCGGCGCGACGTCCATCGATCTGGGCAGCACCAGTTTGCGCGTGGTGGCCAATACGCTGCGCATTGACAGTGCGCTCAGTGCCCAGCGCATCGACTTCGAAGTGCGGGACAAGATTTTCCAGGGCGGCGCCCTCAATGCCCGGCAGGCCGGTGGTCTGACGATTGCTGACAACGGCGTCATCGTGGTCAAGTCTTTGGTGGTATCGGGGACGGTCACCGCCAGCGATCTCAGCGCCATCGCCGATGCGGGTCGTTCCCTGGAGTTGCGAACTGCCAGTGTCAGTGCGCCGATTTCCCTGGGAGGCAGCGGCGGTGCGGCGGCCGGGGGCCTGGCCATAGGCGGTGATGCCTTGGCCTCGCTCAAATCGTCCACCTTGGTGATCGGCAGCGACAGCGGTGCCAATCCGGTCAGCATCAACGGTGGCGGTAGCGGACTCAAGCTCCAATCGGCTCTGCTGATCAAGTCGCCGATGCCCGGGGGCAAGGTGAATGTGACCGGAAAGCTGGCCGCTGGTGGACTGTCCATCAAAGGCTCGGGTCATACCTTCATCCTGGACGCGGCTGATCTGGCGATGGATCAGGGCATCGCTATTGACGACTCGGTTCGGGTCATCGGCAACGCTTCGCTTGCGGCCGGTTCCATCGGTCCAGCCGGTGATATCGAGGTGACCGGCTACACCGATGGCGCTGCAGGCGCAGCCGATGTGCTCACGCTGCAGGCCAGGGGTGATATCCGCTTTGGCGGACGGATCGGCAGTGGGATCGCCCAGCTCGGTCCCTTGCAAGGCGGCTCCGGTTATGTGGATGGAGAGTACACCGAGGTGCCCCTGCTCGGCGGCAGCGGCACGGGGGCTCTGGCCACCGTCGTGGTCAGCGGCGGATCTGTCGCCTCAATCGCGCTGACCGGTACCGGGGCCGGCTACCGCAGTGGCGATAGCCTGAGCGCGCCCAGTTATCTGTTGGGTAGCGCCGGGCGTCCGGTCCAGGCCTTTTCGGTCGCCGTGGCGCAGACCTCTGAGCTTGAGGGTTTGCGTATTGAGGCTGCAGACGACGTCACTTTTGAGCAGGCGGTCACCCTTGAGGGTGATCTGGTGATCAACGCCGAAGGGGTGGTTCGGTTTGACGGCGACCTGACCCTGCGCAACGGCGCTCGCCTGATCATCAACGGTGCCAGCCAGGTTTTGTTTGGCGGCAACGTCACGCTGACAGGTGGCGATGTCAGGGTTCAATCGGATGGACAGATCGTGGTGGGGGCGGCCCTGGAGGCTGGCAGTGGCAATATCCATCTTCTGGCGGCCACCGATGTCACGCTGGGGCAGTTGCAGACGCTCGGCAGCATTGAAATTGTGGCCACCGCCGGCTCCATTGTTGATGGCAATGGCGAGACGCTCAATTTGCGCGCCGCCGGCTTGAAGCTTTTCGCAGGCCAAGCGGTCGGCAGTCTGGCCTCGCAACCGGATGCCATCGAGACCCAAGTGGGTACGCTGAGCGTTCATGCGGGCGCAGGCGGCATTTACCTGGTCGAGGCCGATGCCTTGACCGTGGGCACGGTCCGGGTGGGCGCTCTGGCCTCGGACCTGGCCCAGTCCGGCATAGCCACCAGCGGCGCGGGCGGCGTGGTGCTGCGGACCCTGGCGGGTGGCCTGGAGCTTGCCGATCTGACGGCGGCTGGAAATGCGGCGGCGGTGCAGGCTCTTGGGCAGGGCCGCATTTTGCTAATGGCCCAGGGCCCCGGCAGCGACATCACCCTGCGATCGAGCGTGCTCAGCGGGGGCGGGACGGTCAGCGTGCTGGCTGGCCGCAATCTTTCCCTGTTGGGCGGAGCCGAGGTGGGCACCACGCAGGCCGGTGCTCTGGACCTGGTAGCTGGTGGGGGCAGCCTTGATCTGGCCGAAGGCAGCCGGCTGAGCAGTGCCGGTGGCGACATCTTCCTGCAGGCCGGCGGCCGTATCGAAGGCGCGGCCGGAGCGATACAAACCACCGGGTCGATCACGCAGCGGCTGCAGTCGGCGCTGACGCTTGACCCGTTGGATCGTGCGCCCGTGCTCGTTTCGGGCTCTGTAGCTGCGTCCATCGATGAAAACAGCGGGGCCCATCAGGTGGTTTACAGGGCCCGCTCGGCCGATATCGCGGACCTGCGGGCGGTTACGCGTTATAGCCTCAAGGACGGCGAAGATGCAGATGTTTTCGCCATAGACAGCGTCAGTGGCGTCGTTACCTTGGCGGCCAACCCCAACTTTGAGGCCCAATCGAGCTATGCCTTTACCGTGCGAGCCACGGATGCGGCGGGTAACGTCAGCGAGCAGACCGTCAGTCTGCCCATCCAAAACCTCGATGATCGGCCCCCCCAAATCACATCGCCGGCCAGCACCGCCCACATCGACGAAAACAGCGGTGCCGGGCAGATCATCTACACCGCCACGTCGACCGATACCGGTGATGTGTCAAGTGGGGTGACGACCTACAGTCTCAAGCCGGGAGATGATGCAGCCGCCCTCACCATCGACACTGTTACCGGCGCGGTGACACTGTCGGCCAATCCGAACCACGAGGACAAGGCTGTGTATGTCTTCACGCTGGTGGCCACCGATGCGGCGGGCAACTTCAGTGAGAAGGAAGTCAGTCTGAACATCAACAACCTCGATGAGGTTGCTCCCTCGATCACGTCGCCGGCCCTGGCGACCCGGATCAGCGAGAACAGTGGCGCTGGTCAAATCATCTACACCGCCACCTCGACCGACACCGGCGATGTGGCCACCGGTGCGACGGTCTACAGCCTTAAGGCTGGCGACGACGCGGCCGCTTTCACCATCGACAACGCCAGCGGAGAGGTTACGCTCAGTGTGAACCCGAACTTCGAAGCGAAGTCCGACTATGCCTTTACGCTGGTGGCCACCGACGCGGCCGGCAACGCCCGTGAAAAAGCGGTCAGCCTGAGTATCAAAAACCTTGATGAGATTGCACCCCGGATCACTTCGATGGCCTCGGCGGCTGTCACGGTCCTTCGAGGTGGCGCTGCGCAGTCGGTCTATACGGCCACTGCGACTGATACCGGTGATGTCAGCGAGGGCCTGCGATTCAGTCTGAAGTCAGGTAGCGACCCGGCGCTGCGCATTGACGCTGCGACCGGGCAGCTGTTCTTGACCGGACAGCCCCAACGCAGGCCTTATGTGTTCACGCTGGTGGCCACTGATGCGGCGGGTCATTTCAGCGAGCAGCTTTGCCAGTTGCAAATCACGATTGAGGGCTCTGGTCCGCGAGCCTACGATGCGGTCCGGCAGATTGAAGTCATCAGTGACGAAGATGGCACCGTCAGTTTTGTGCTTCAGGGCGATCATTTGCTGCTGGACTCCACCCAACTGTCCTGGGTGGCACAGTCCTTGACGGGCTCTGCGACCCTCCAGTCTGCCCCGGTCGCACCGCTTCCGATTCAGGAACCATTGACCTTGGTCTTGTCGGTCCAGAGTCGCCCGGCGGAGCTGTCGTCGGTTCGTTATGAGCCGGTGGCTGCCGCCACATCGCCGCCGCCTCAATCGGCCTCCGCGCAGATGCTGGCTGCACCGCAGGCTGCGGTCGGCTCGTCTCGTGCCGAAGGCGCGACTCCTTCGCCGGCGCCGATCTTGCCGCCTGCCGACTGGCCCTCTGGACCATCCCCCGAATCGCCAGCAGGCGTGCAGCCGCCGCCGGCCTTGGCGCCGGAGGCGGAGCGTGCACCGCCAGAGGGTCAGGCGCCGGCTCTGCCCGCGGATGCTGCGCCGCCCCAAAGTCAGGCGACCGATGATGAAGAGCGCACGAGCGCTAAAGCCAACCGTCTTGGGCCGTGGACATCGGCCTTGGCCGATCTCTACGCCAGGCTCAAGGCCCGCGTGGTCGGGCCGGTATCGGATCCTGTCCCCGCCCCGAAATCGGAACTGGGGCAGTCGCCCCAGCGATCGTCGGGCGTTCAGGCAAGCGCCGAGCCGCCGGCCGATAGCGGGTCTGGCGCACCGGGTGCATGAGTGCGGCACGGATAGACCCATGAGCCCCTGTATCTGCAACGCAAACTCTCGGGATCACGGACGCAAGCGTCTGTCGAGCCGCCTTTAGAAGGACGTTTAAAAATGCCAGATGTACACAGACTTCACGGGCTACCCCGGCCCCCGCATGCTCCGGCCGCATCGCTCTGGCGGACCTCCTGCCTGCTGCTACTGATGGCCGGTGGCGCCATCAGTGGCGCCGCCTGGTCCCAGTCGCCGGCTGCGCAACCGGCGATGGCTGCCTCGCCGACGTCGACCGATCTGAGCCTGCAGCAATTTGTGCAACAGGTTCTCAAGGTCAACAAGGCGGTGCGGTCTAAACGCAATGAGCAGGAGTTGGCTGACAGTGCGGTCGCCCGGGCCGGTGCGATCTTCCAGCCCAAGGTCGACCTGGCGGCGGCCCACGGCCTGAACCGGATTCAGAACACCACAGAGGAAGACCTGCTGCGTCAACGGCTGGGCCTCTACGAGCGTAAAGGGCAGGACTATTCAGCCGGTGTAAGCGGCTTGCTTCCATCGGGGGCGAAGGTCGAGCTCAAGGGCACCATGGCACGATTCCTGACCAATATCAACGAGAGCCTGCGCGGTTCGGACGCCAATGACTACCGAACCTTCTACGGTATGACCGTGACCCAGCCGCTGGCCCGCGATGGCGGCTTTGAGGCAACCCACTCGCGGATTCGGGTGGCTGAACTGGATGCCGGTGCAGCGCGTCAGGCCACTGCGGATACCGAGTCGAGCACGGCTGCTGACGCGGTACTGGCGTATCTGGAGTTGGTCATGGCGCAGCAGAGGTTGGCGTCCTGGGGAGAAAAAATCCGGATGGCCGAACAGTTGGCGGCTGATGCCAAATCCCTGGTTCGACTGGGACGGTTGCCAGAGACGGATGTCTGGGAGGTCGAAAACAATCTGGCGCGCTACCGCGCCGGCGCCAGCGAGGCCAGTCAGGCCGTGGTGGAACGCATCAACAAAATGCGCGGCCTGTTGATGCTGTCAGCCTCGGATGGCTGGATCCCGCTGCGCGCCACCGATGCAGTGCCGCCGGTCAACCCGGTACGATTGGATCTTGATCAGGATTTGCAGATGGCTTTTGAAAAGCGTCCGGACTACCGCATGCGCAAGCTCATGGTCGAGCGCGAAGGCGTTCAGCTGGTGTTTGCCCGCAATCAGAAGCTGCCGCGTATTGACCTGGTGGCCAGCTACGGACAGAACGGTCTGGCCCAGTCCCTGCGGCCGTCCTGGTCGCCCAGCCGCACCAGTGACTATCCGACCTGGTCGATCGGCTTACAGATATCGGTGCCGCTCGGCGAGAACCGCCAGGCGGCGGCCGATCTGTGGGCCGCCCGCGTGCGCAAGGAAGATGCATTGCTGGGCCTCAAGGCAGTCGAGTCCGCGCTGGCCAATGACATTGACACCAGTCACTCCGTCATCCGCAGCAGCATCGAACGACACCAACTGTTTGCCCAGATCGCTGATCGCGAGGCTCGCCTGGCGCAGGCGCTGCGCCAGAAGCTGCAGGCCGGTCGCGGGGACATGCGTGAGCTGCTTTTGAGCGAAGAGCGGGTGATCAACAGCCGTACCGCGGTACAGGAGCAGGCGGTGGTCAATGCCAAGGGGTTGGCTTTGCTGGCGTTGGCACGCGGGACCTTGCTGGAGCAATTCCCTTGAACGCCCGTGCCTTAGCGACCGCTTTGTGTCTGTGGGTCGCGCTGGCGGGTACCGCCTGCGCGCAGGTGGTGGTCAGCGGCTTTACCCGGGCCCGGGTCGATCTCAAGTTGAGCCTGCCAGTTGCCGGCCGGGTCGAGCAGCTTTTGGTGGCCGAGGGCGATCGCGTTCGCAAGGGCGATGTGATCCTGTCCCTGGACACCGGGCTTGAGGTGCTCGAGGTGGAACGGCGAAAGCTGCTCCTCGATGATGTGGCCAAGCTGGCGGAGTTGCGACAGCGTGAGAGTGTCCTGCGCGAGCAGGTAAGCAACGCCCGCAGTCTGATTGAGACCCGGGTGATTTCCCGCAAGCAGGTGGAAGACGAGGAAATGGTCCATCGCGATGTGTTGGCACAGCTCAGCGCGCTGGAGATGGCCAAAAAGCGCGAACGGGTGGAGTACGAACTGGCCCGAGAGGCTTTGGCCCGACGTATTCTGCGCGCCCCGGCCGATGGCGTCATTGCCAAGATCAATTTCCGGGTGGGCGAGAGCCTGGCGGCCAACGAGCCTGCGGTGGGGCTGGTCGATATCAACCGGGTCCGTTTCGTTGGCACCTTGCCAGCCAGCGCAGCCTCTCGACTGGCGGTTGGCATGACGGCGCGGCTGCTGCTGGCCCGCGAGGGCGGAGATATCGTTCGCCAGGCCCGGATCAGTTTCATCTCGCCCCTGACCGATGCGGCCAGTGGCCTGGTGGAGGTTATGGCCGAATTCGACAATGCCGATAACCTGGTGCGGCCGGGTATTGCAGGGCAGATGCCCATCAACCTCGGCGCGGCTCGTGGCAGCGCAGCGACTGCGCGTCGACCGACTGAAACGGCCCCATGATCGGCCAGCAGGTGGATTCACCGGCTGGCCCCCGGGCACAGGGCAGCGATGGACTGGCCGATCTGGCGCGGTTCAATGGGACGCCGGCGCAATTCTGGCCGCTGTATCTGGCCAGCCTGGGGCGATTTTTATCGGTGCGTCGCTGCATGCTGCTGTTGCGTTCGCCCGATGGCTCCTGGCGCGCCACCTATCAGTGGCCCAGTAACGCCAGCGGCCAGCCCGGTGATGCGGCGCTGATCCTGCGGCTGGTGGATGCGGCCATGGCCTGGGGTGTGTTTGGCGACCCCGACGGTCCGTCGGCCCAGGGGGGGCGGGGTTTGAGCGCGGCTTTGCGCAGTCTGCCCAATCAGACCGCGGACGGTGCCGATGCAGCAGCGCTGGTCTTGCTGTGCGATGACGCCGACCCACAAGCGCAGGCGAAGGTGTCGTTGCTGCGTTTGGCGGTTGAGACGCCCGAGCAGTATGAGCTCGGGCGCCGACTGCACCGTGTGGCCGGCAATGCCGAGCGTTTGCATCAGGCGGTGGTGTTGGGAAATCGTGTCGGGGATGAAGACCGCTTTCTCAAGGCGGCGATGTTGCTGTGCAGCGAGCTGGCGGCGCGTTTTGCCTGCGACCGCGTGTCCTTGGGCTGGCTGGAGGGCGACCTGGTGCGGCTCAAGGCCATCAGCCATATCGAGAAGTTTGACCGCAGCATGGCCGCCTCTCAGGCACTCGAGGATGTGATGGAGGAGTCGCTCGATCAGGACCGGGAGGTCGTCGTGCCCGCGCCTGAAGGCAGCAGTGCGGTCGCCCGCTCCCACCTTGAATATGCCCGCGTCCAGGGGGTCGACCACTTGTTGTCGATCCCGCTGCGGGTGGGTGGGCAGGCGCTGGCGGTGGTGACGGCCGAGCGCCGCGAGACTGAGTTCGACGAGGGCCAGCGCTGGGAAATGCGCCTGATTTGTGAGCTGGTCGCCAGCCGGCTGTCCAACCTGCAGCATCGAGACCGTTGGATCGGTGCGCGTTGGGCCCATGCGCTGCGCGGGGCTTTGGGCCGGCTCTGGGGCCTTGATCACAGCCTGGCCAAGTTGGCCGCCCTATCCGCGGTGGTGCTGCTGCTGGTGGCTGCCTGGTTGCCCTGGCCCTACCGGATCGACGCGGCGGCAACGCTGCGCAGCGACGATCTGGTCTTTGTTCCGGCCCCCTTCGACGGTTTTCTGCGTGAAGTGCATGTCGAAGTGGGCGACAGGGTGGCTCAAGGCGCGCCGACGGTCGGCATGGACATCCGCGAGCTGTTGCTGGAGGAAGCGATGGCCGCCGCTGAAGCGGGCCGCTACGCCCGTGAGGCGGAGAAGGCGCGGGCTGCCTGGCAACTGGCCGATATGCAGATTGCACTGGCACGCCAGCGTCAGTCGGTGGCCCGGCTGGAGCTGGTGCGCGACCAGCTGGCCAATGCCCGGCTGCGTGCGCCGATGAGCGGCGTGGTGGTGGAGGGCGAGCTGAAGAAAAACCTGGGTTCGCCGGTCAAGAAGGGGGATCTGTTGCTCAAGATCGCCCGTCTGGACAGCACCTATGTCGAGCTGGAAATTGACCAGACCGATATTCATGAGGCGGCCCCAGGTCGGCGTGGCGAGCTCGCTTTTGTGGGCCGGCCCGACCTGAAAGTGGCGCTGGTGATCGAGCGTATTGAGCCGATGTCGACCATGAAGGACGGCCGCAATTATTTTCTGGCGCGGGCGCGCGTGGAGGGCGCGTTTCAGTCTTGGTGGCGTCCGGGCATGGGCGGGACGGCCAAGCTGGATGCAGGCGAGCGCTCGCTGCTTTGGGTTTTGACCCACCGCACCGTGCGCTTTTTGCAGCGTACGTTCTGGTTATGACGGACCCCAGTGGGCAAACCTTCAGCGATGCCTGGCACCGCGTGGCCGAGTTGCGGGCCTGCCTGCGCCCGGATGTGCGCGCCCGCCGCCGCACCGCGCATGGCAAGCGTTGGTATGTGCTGAGTACCCCGCTGAGCAACGAGTTCTTTCGCGTCACCGAGGACGCCTACGCCTTCCTCACCCGACTGGACGGCCATTGCACGGTCGACCAGGCCTGGCGCGATACCTTGCGCGACGACCCGCAGGCCATACTGAGTCAGCAGGAGGTGGTCCAGTTGCTGGGCCAGCTCAACCTGTCGAATTTGCTCCAGCCCGACCGCGCCGGCGCCAGTGGCAGCTTGTTCAACCGCTACCGGCAGCGCCGCAATCGCGAGCGTCGCGCCTTGGTCATGAGCGTGCTGTCCATCCGCATCCCCTTGTTCGATCCGGATCGCATGCTCGATCGGGCGATGCCGTTGATACGCGCCTTGATCAGCCCTGTCGGTCTTGTGCTGTATCTGGTGCTGCTGGGCTTTGGGGTCAAGGCGCTGATCGACCGCAGCGACGAGTTGTTTGACCAGGCGGCGGGTATCCTCGCGCCGGGCAATCTGGTGCTGCTTTACCTGGGGTTTGCCTTGGCCAAAGTGGTGCATGAATTGGGTCATGCGGCGGTTTGCAAGCGCTTCGGCGGCGAGGTTCACACCATGGGGGTGATGCTGCTGCTGTTTGCGCCGCTGCCCTATGTCGATGCCAGCGCCAGCTGGGGCTTCAGACGCAGTGCGCCGCGCATTCTGGTGGGGGCGGCCGGCGTGCTGGCTGAGTTGGCCGTGGCCGCCATCGCGGCGATGGTTTGGGCCTATTCGGCCCCTGGGGTAGCTCATGCGCTGGCCTATAACGTGATCTTTGCCGCTAGCGTTTCCACCCTGGTGTTCAACCTCAATCCCTTGCTGCGGTTCGACGGCTACCACATGCTGGTGGACTTGATCGATATGCCCAACCTGTTCCAGCGCTCGCGCGGACAGTTGCGCTACCTGGCTCAGCGCTACCTGCTGGGACTCAAGCGAGCCACCCCGGTGGCCGACACCCCGACCGAGTCTTGGCTGTTGCCTATTTACGGTGCTGCCAGTGCCGTGTATGCGCTGGTACTGATGTTCACGATTGCCTTCTTCGTGGCCGAGCAATATCTGGACCTGGGGATGCTCCTGGCGCTGGTGCTGGTGATTTCGGTCACGCTGGTCCCGTTGGGAAAGTTGCTGCGCTATCTGCTGTTCAGTCCGCAGCTGGTGCACCAGCGCAGCCGTGCCATCGCCTCGGTGCTGGTGTTGCTGGTGCTTGCGGTGGGTGTGCTCGGTGGAGTGCCCTTCCCGGACCGGATTCGGGCCGCTGGCGTGGTCGAGTCTGTGGTCTTCCGTCAGATCAGTACCGAATCGGGCGGCTTCCTGGCCGAGCTGCTGGCCAAGCCCGGTGGCCGCGTCAGCGCGGGCCAGCCCTTGGTGCGACTGCAGAACCCGGAGTTACTGGTGGCGATTCGAGCCGCGCGCATGCAGCTGGAGCAATTGAAGGCCCAGGAGCTCAGGGCCCAGGCGCTGGCGCTGGCCGATCTGGCCCCCTTGCGGCAGCAACGCGAGGCGGCGCAGGCCGGCCTGGCCGATCTCGAGCGGCAGCGTGCGGCGCTGACGGTGGTGGCGCCCGTTTCGGGCTTTTGGAGTGCCAGCGAGGTGGAACAGGGCCGCGGCCGCTGGTTTGCACGTGGGGCGGCCTTGGGTGCCATCGTCGACGAAAGCAGCCACCGTTTTGTCGCCATCCTGCCGCAGGTGGCAACCCACCTGTTCGAGGGCGAAATCGAGCGCGCCGAAGTCAGGCTCGGCGGACAGGATGGGCGCAATCTGCTGCTGCCGCAGGTCACCGTGATGCCCTTCGAAAATGGCGTGCTGCCGTCGCGGGCCCTGGGCTTTGCCGGCGGCGGTGATATCGCGGTGCAGCCCAGTGATCCCAGTGGCCTCATGGCCGCAGAGCCTTTTTTTCGCATCCATGCCGCCTTCGATGGCGCGCATGCCGAGCAGGTCAGACTCACCCACGGGCGCCTGGGTGTGATGCGGCTGACCTTGCGGTCCAAGCCGCTGCTGCAGCAGTGGGAACGCGGTCTGCGTCAGCTGCTGCAGCGTCGATTCCGGGTATGAGCGCGCTCGGAGGTCCGTCCCGGCCGCACAAACTCTTGGGCCTGCTGCCTGAGCGCTGCCTGCTGACCCCGCCCCGCCCGCTACCCTCGGGCTTTGATGCCTGGGTCGACCGCATGGCGGGCGTGCTGCGTCGCATGCCTTGGCGCGCGCGGCGCTTGCGAGGCCAGGGCCAGGCCTGTGCCGATCGCATGGCGCGATTGGAACAGGCCCCACAGGCTGAGCTGCAACATCTGATCCAGACCTACCGCGAAGCCTTCAGGCGCGACATAAGCACCGGTGGCGGCGCGCTGCTGGAGGCCCTGGCTGTCGTCGGCGAGGTGGCCGGCCGAGCGCTGGGTTTACGTCCCTATCCGGTGCAGTTGATGGGGGCGCTGGCGCTGCATCAGGGCTGGCTGGCCGAGATGGCCACGGGCGAAGGCAAGACCCTGACGGTGGCCATGGCGGCCGTTCTGGCCGGCTGGAGCGGCCGACCTTGCCACCTGGTCACGGCCAATGACTATCTGGCCGCCCGTGATGCCCAGGAGATGGGCCCGTTGTATCGGGCTTGTGGTGTGTCGGTGCAGGCCGTCACCGGGGATCTGGCACCAGCCGAACGCTCGGTACGCTATGGCTGCGATGTGGTCTATGTCACCGCCAAGGAGCTTCTGGCCGACTTCCTGCGCGACCGCCAGGCGGCCAGTGTCGGCGAGGATACGGGCCGACTGATGATGCGCCAATGGCTATGGCAGGGCGAGGTGGGGCAGGATCCAGCGGCTCATCTGCTGCTGGTGCGTGGGTTGCATACCGCGTTGATCGATGAGGCCGACAGTGTGCTGATTGATGAAGCGGTCACGCCCCTGATTCTGTCCGCGCCGCGCCCCGACCCCGATCTCTCGCAAGCGGTACAGTGGGCCAGCGAGGTGGCCGATGGGTTGAAGGCGGGTGTGGACTACAAGCTGATTCACAACGCAGTGACGGTCCAGCCCGCTGCGCTTGATCGCACCGACGCTGCTGCCGATCGTCTGCCGCGCCTGTGGCAAGCCCGGGCGCGCCGCGAGGATCTGCTCAGGCAGGCGCTCACGGCGCGGCATCTGTTGCTGCGCGATCAGCACTATGTGGTGCAGGACGGCAAGATCGTGCTGCTCGATGAGGGCACTGGCCGCCTGACGCCGGCCAGAACCCTGACCGCTGGACTGCATCAGGCGGTCGAGGCACACGAAGGTTTGGCGATCAGTGACCCGACCCAGTCGCTGGGGCAGATGAGCTTTCAGGCCTTCTTCAGACACTTTCATCGCCTGGCCGGCACCTCGGGAACCGCCTATGAAGCCCGAGGTGAGTTCTGGAGCATTTATGGTTTGGCCGTGCTCACGCTGCCGACCCACAAGCCGCGCATCCGCAGTACGGCCTGGCCCCGTGCCCTGGCCAGTCAGGCCGAGCGGGATCGGGCTCTGGTGGCTGAAGTCGAGCGCCTTCACCGTCGAGGACTGCCAGTGCTCGTGGGCGTTCGCAGCGTGAGCTCCAGCGAACGCCTGGCCCACTTGCTGCGCTCGCGCGCGCTGCCGTTTCGCCTGCTCAATGCCGTGCGACTGGGCGAGGAGGCCGAGATCGTCGCCCAGGCCGGTCAGGCCGGATGCATTACGGTGGCCACCAATATGGCTGGTCGCGGAACCGACATCAGACTGGGGCCGGGGGTGGCCGCCTGCGGCGGGCTGCAGGTTATCGTGTCTGAGTGCAACGAGTCTCTGCGCATTGACCGCCAGCTGGCCGGTCGATGCGGTCGTCAGGGCGACCCGGGCCGGGTCAGTACCTTTCTGAGTGCGGAAGACCCGCTGCTCCAACGCCACCTCGGGCTCAGTGGGCAAGCGCTCATCCGGCGCCTGGCCCATCAGGGCAGCCGCTGGGCTGCGCCGCTGGTCGGCTGGTCGGCCGCCTGGATGGTGCGCCTGGCACAGCGCCGCGCCGAGCGTCAGGCCCGGCAGCGCCGACGGGCGGTGCTTGAATCGGATGAGTGGATGGACAAGGCTCTGCCCTTTGGGGATTGAACGTCCTTTGGATCCCATGGACCGCCCTTCGCCATGACGCTGAATGCGGTCGGCGTCTTCTGAGTCGGCCGCTTAGTGAAAACTCACCGCCATCTTGCCCAGCCAGCTGAAATCGGCCTCCAGCCGGTCTCCTGGCGCCACGGGGATGGGCGTCACGCAGGCGCCGGTGGTCACGAAGTGATCCGCTTCGATGCGCTGCCCGATATGGCTCATCTCGTTGACGAACCACCGCAGGGCTTCGACCGGATCGCCCAGCGCGTTACGGCCTACCCCATGCAGGGTTCGACCGTCGCTCAAGTGGGCCGTCACGGGCAACCCGGCCAGTCCGTCAAGCCGGTCTGGGGCTGCGATCGGTTTGCCCAGAACCATCTCGTTGCAGCAGGCGCAGTCGGCGATCAGCTGCGCCTCGCCGGCCTGCTCGAACTGCACAAAGCGGGAGTCGGGAACCTCAAGGCCCGGCATCACACACGCCACTTGAGCCCACACCTCTTCGCGCGTCCACGGCTGAATGCGCGGCTCGATCGTCCGTTTGAAGGTGAACACCACCTCGCATTCGGCCACACGCATGCGGTTGTGGGTCAGTGAAAGGCTCTGCCCGTCGGCAAATACCCGGCTGCTGAACACGGGGCCGGCCAGGGGACCGCTGACGGCGATGTGGCGCTGACCGGCCAGGCTGGTGGCGGCGATCTTCCACCCTCCAATCGAACCGACCCGGCTGGCCCACTGGGCTTGCACCGCGTAGCCCTCGGCCCGGGTGGCGGGCCGGCAGCCCTCGGGTAGCGATTGCAGATGTCGTTGCGACAGCCAGTGCTCGGTGAGGTGACGCGCTGCTTCGGTGTGAGCGTGGATCATGATGCGAGGGATCGGGTGAGTCCTAAATCGACCCTGGAAGGTCTGTAGAGGGTTATTTTTGACCAGAGGCCTTTGAAGCGCCGCGCGTGATTCCCATGGATGAGCTTGCAGTTCAGTGGGCTCAGGCGTATCGTGCCCCTGCTTGCTCTACCGCGGCGGTGCCGGAGCTTGCAGCCAAGATCAAATTTATCAGATGAGATACGGGGGCGGGCGTGTCAACGACCGGCCGGGAGCAGGGCATGAACATTCTTATTGCTGAAAGGGCCGGGCCTGAACCCCCATCCCAACCCATGTATGCCTATTTGCGGGGGCTGGTCTTGTGGTGGCTGATCCCTTTGGCCGCACTGGCCTGCACCGCGGTGGGCATCTCCATCCTGCAATTGAGCCGGGATCGGTCTACACAAGCGCAGAAATGGGCCGAGCACTTGGCCAACGAAATAGACCTTGACCTGATGCGACGTTTGGAAGGTCTGCGCACCGTAGCAGCACTGACGGCTGGAACGCAGCGCTCGACATCGGCCGAAGACTGGTACCAATCGGCCAAGGCCTACGACCGGAACTCGGGTATGCCGATCATGCTGGTTGATGCCCAGCGCAAGATTCTGCGGCATTCGCGCCGCCCGCTCGGTTCATCGTTGCCCGAATTGCCCCAGCCTCGGGGCCGTCCGGCCTTTCAGCAGGCCTTGGACAGTGGTCAAGCCCAGATTGGCGACCCCGTCTATGGGCCCATCCTGGGGCGCCCCGTGGTGCAAGTCATGCTGCCTTTGTCCTCCCGGGGCGAGGTGCTGATGGGTCTGGTGACCACCGACGCGCTGGTCAGTCGGCTGCTCAATCAGGCCCTGCCGGAGGGCTGGCACGCGACCCTTCTGGACAGCATGGGCCGCGAGATGGCCTCGACCCGCGCGCCTGAAACCCTAAGCCCTGTTGACAGCGATCGCAGGGCGCAGGCTCAGCTGACGTCCGCGCCTTTCAAAATTGCCATCGATGTGAGTGCAGCGACGTTTTACAAAGAGTCGCTGTTCCTGGGCTCTCTGATGATCTTTGGGGTGCTGATCAGCCTGGCCCTGATTGCGCAGGCAGCCAGACGGGCCAGCCTGGGGCTGGTGACGTCGGTGCGCCAAATTGTTGAGCCTGCACAGACGGCTGCCCTATGGTCGGGCGGGCCGAATATTGCGGAAATCGAGTGGGCCCGCAAGAGCCTGAAGGAGGCGCAGCGAACGCTGGCTGCCGCTCACCAAGCCGAGCTGGACGGCCGAGCCAGGGAGCAATTTCTCCTGCGTTTGAGCGATGTTTTGCGACCCCTGACCGATGGCGGCTGCGCGCAAGAGGAAACCTGCCGGCAGCTGGTCGACTTTCTGCGGGCCGATCGAGTCATGTACGCGCAAGTCGATGAAGTCGCAGGCCGGGTGCGCGTACTGCGCGAAGCCCTGCGGGGGCCGGGGCCGTCCCTGGTGGCGGACTATCCGATGGCCTGCTTGACCCCGATGCTTGAACCCCGGGGTCGCGGCCACGCGCTGAAGCTTGCCAATGCACAAACCCCCGAGGCTCTGTCGCCGAACGATCAGACCTGCTGCGCAACTTTGCAGGCCACTGCTTGCTTTGCGGTGCCCTTGCTCAAGGACGGACGCATCCGGGCCTTGCTTTGCGTGACGCAGCCTGACTCCAGGCCTTGGACCGATGGCGATACCTCCTTGATCCAAGAGGTGGGCGAGCGCCTTTGGGTCACGCTCGAGCGTATCGGCACCTTGGAAACTCTGAGCGCCCGCACCCTGGAGCTGACCTCACAGACCTGGCGTTTGAAGGTTTTGGCTACTGAGTTGACGCTGGCCGAGCACAAGACCCGGGAGCGGATCAGTAAAACCTTGCACGACCACTTGCAGCAAATTCTCTTCAGCACCTCCTTGACCCTGCAGCGGGCGCTCTCCAAATCCTCGGGGGATCCGATTCTGGAGCAAGCCAAGCTGGGCCTGAAAGAGGCGATGGAGGCGGCCCGGTCCCTGAGCGTGGAGATTTTTCCGCCGGCCCTGCGCAGTGAAGGATTGCCCAGCGCTTTTAAGTGGTTGGCGGGATGGACGCAGAAAAAATACGGCCTGCCTGTGGATGTTGTTGCGGACCCGGCTGCGGATCCGGCTGCCTTGGATGTCCGGATTCTCCTGTTTGAATGCGTTCGCGAATTGATCTTCAACGCCGCCAAGCATGCACAGGCCACGCGTTTGACGATCGAGTTGACGCTGCAGCCGGGCCAGACGGTTCAGATTGTGCTGACGGACGATGGGGTTGGCTTTGATCCCAGGCTATCCCTGCAGTCCAGTGGCGAGGCCCTGGGCTTGGGGCTGTTCACCATCCGCGAGCGCCTGGCTTTCTTGGGCGGCGAGATGCGAGTCGACAGTGCGCCGGGCCAGGGCTCACGCTTTACCCTTCGCGCGCCTCAACGAAAGGCGCTGGCGCCTGAGTTCACCGATGAGGGCACCGAGTCTGACAAGTCTGAGGGTGAGACCCGAAGGGCCCCTGAGCCCCGCACGCGCGATTGCACCTTGCGAGTCTTGCTGGTGGACGACCATGCCATGGTGCGTGATGGCTTGCGGCAGTTGATCGATTCGCAGGCGCATCTTGAGGTGGTGGGCGAGGCGGTCGATGGCGCTCAGGCCATTTCGCAGGTGCAGGCCTTGCGGCCTGACGTGGTGGTGATGGACCGGTCGATGCCCTTACTCGATGGTGTAGGTGCCACGCGCAAAATCCTGGCGCAGTATCCAGACACGATTGTTTTGGGCATGTCCATGGATGAGGGCAACGCGCCTGTCGAGTTCCAGAACGCGGGTGCTGCGGGCTTCTTCAGCAAGAAAGATGGAGCCGAGCTGCTGCTCCAGCGGCTCGAGGCGGAGCGGTGGCTCAGGTGCGGCGGGGGGGGGGGGGGGGGGGGCGGCCCGGGCGGCCCCGCGGCGGGCGCGCCCCCGCCCCCACGGCGACGGG
>CAZATV010000001.1:0-82792 GCA_964488145.1 uncultured Polaromonas sp. | reverse complement strand
GCAACAATGCATAGATGAGCATGGAGCCGTGGCCGTTGGACAGCACAAAGCGGTCACGGTCGGCCCAGTGCGGATCGGCAGGGTTGTGCCGCAAATGCCGGCCCCACAGGGCAACCGCCATATCAGCCATGCCCATGGGCGCCCCCGGATGGCCCGAGTTGGCTTGTTGCACGGCATCCATGGCCAGGGCACGGATGGCATGGCCCATGATTGAAGAGTTAGCCATATCGATGGGCTCCGGTGTCGCAAAGCAATAAACCCGCGATTTTACCGAGCCCGCTGCGGCAGGCCGCTTCAGCGCTGTCGACGGATCCAGCGCATATCTCGACGCTGGCCCGCGCGGCCGCAGACCTGCGCTAAGTCTGCAGAAGCTCCGGAAAATGATCCAGCACGCGATCGGGTCGGCTGTCGCGCACATCAAGCCCGCCGTTGTACCCGTAGCGCATCAAGTAGACCTGCACGCCCGCCTGCCGTGCGGTCTGGGCATCGATGGCCGAGTCACCGACAAAAAGGGCGTGCTCCGGGCTGATACGCCAGCGCTCCAGGCAGAACCGAACTCCAGCGGGATGGGGCTTGCGCGTGGGCAAGGTATCGCCGCTGATGACGCAATCAAAGGCCTGCTGCAACTCCAGCGCCTCAAGGACGCGGCGGGTGTGCCGGCTCTCCTTGTTGGTGACCACCGCCAGATGACAGCTGCGCTCGCGCAGCGCCGCCAGCGTTTCCCGCACCCCCGGATACAGCTGACATCGGGTCCCGACGCAGGCTTGGTAGTGATGGTCGAAACGGGCCAGGGCCTGCGAGAGTCGAGCGTCCTGACGCACCGACGCCAGGTCGGCGCCGATGGCATGGGCCAGGGCCTGCACCAGCAGCTCCCGAGTGCCGTGACCGATCCAGCGCGTGGCCAGCGTCTCCTCCACCGCCGGATGGCC
This sequence comes from uncultured Polaromonas sp., assembly GCA_964488145.1. Classification (GTDB taxonomy): domain Bacteria; phylum Pseudomonadota; class Gammaproteobacteria; order Burkholderiales; family Burkholderiaceae_C; genus Polaromonas. The sequence continues at coordinate 81,863 of CAZATV010000001.1, read as the reverse complement.
GATTTCGCTCAACGTCTGGTTCAAGGCCTGACTCAACTCAGGCGCGGTGTGGGCCAGCGTACCGTCGAGATCAAACAACAGGGCCTTCCAGTGCAGGCTGCTCATCGAAGCCCTCTGCTTGAAGGCCACCCGCGGGCTGCGAAGCCGTCCGCGGGCAGCGCCAGCATCCCCTGGTAATCCGCGATGGCATCGTCCCGGCTTTGCATTAATCTGTTGCCCTGAAGGGTTTGAAGCATAGCGCGACCAGCCCCGGACCCGCTCACCGACACACCCCATGGCCAACGTCGCATCCCCACAACCCGCGCAAGCCATGATCCTGGCCGCAGGGCGCGGCCAGCGCATGCGGCCTCTGACCGACCACACCCCCAAACCCTTGCTGCAGGTGCGGGGACAGGCGCTGATCGACTGGCATGTGCGTGCCCTGGTCCGTAGTGGCTGCAAGCAGCTGATGGTCAACACCGCCTGGCTTGGCGAGCAGATCCCGCCGCACCTGAACCGGCTGGCGGCCGCGCTGGGCTGCAGCATCGACTATTCACACGAGGGGCGAGACTTTGGCGATGCACTGGAGACCGCCGGCGGCATTGCCCGCGCCCTGCCAAGGCTGGCCGAGGTGTTCTGGGTGGTTGCCGGGGATGTCTTTGTGCCGGACTTCCCTTTCGGTGCAGCCGCGATGCACCGGTTTGCACAGAGCCCGCATCTGGCGCATCTGTGGCTGGTGCCCAACCCTGACCACAACCCTGGCGGTGACTTTGGCCTGGCCGGGGGCCTGGCGCTGAATCTGCCCGCAGGCGACCCCAGACGGCGCTACACCTTCAGCACCATCGGCCTGTACCGGCGCGAATTCTTCGCTGAACTGCCCGCCGGCAACCCGCAGGGCCTGAAGATCGCGCTGGCCCCTTTGTTGCGTCAGGCCATGGACAATGGCCTGGTCAGCGCCGAAGGCCTTCAAGGCTCATGGACCGATGTGGGCACACCCGAGCGGCTGGCGCAACTCCAGGCATCCTGACCCCTAAGCAGACTCCCCTCGCAGAGGAATTTGAATGAGCACCCAAGGCCACCCTCTCTCAAAAGCAACCGCGCCCTATGCGCGCCGCCGAGCCGCTGTGGCCCGCGCCCTGCGCGCCGCCGGCGGCGGCCTCGCCCTGCTGCCGACCGCCCCTGAAGTGGCGCGCAACCGCGACAGCCACTACCCCTACCGGCATGACAGCTACTTTTACTACCTGACCGGATTTGACGAGCCCGAGTCCTGGCTGGTCATTGATGCCAACGGCCACACCACGCTGCTGTGCCGCCCGCGCAATCTGGAACGCGAAATCTGGGATGGCATCCGGCTCGGCCCCAAGGCCGCGCCGGCCGCACTGGGCGTGGATGCCGCGCACAGTGTCGAGAAGCTCGACGAAATCATGCTCCGGCTGCTGGCCAACCAGCCGGCGGTATGGTTCCCCTTTGCCACTCATGGCGGGCTGCCATCGCAGGTTGACGGCTGGCTGGGCCAGCTGCGCGCAAAGGTACGACTGGGGGTGGAATGCCCGCGCAGCCAGCATGATCTGTGCAAGCTGCTCGATGACATGCGGCTGATCAAGGACCGGCATGAAATTGGCATCATGCGGCGGGCCGGGCGAATTGCTGCGCAGGCCCATGTACGTGCCATGCAAACCTCGGCGGCCATGCTGCGCGCCGGACTGGACGTGCGCGAATACCACCTCGATGCAGAGCTGCTGCACGAGTTCAGGCGCCACGGCTCACAGTTTCCCGCCTACACCAGCATCGTGGCGGCGGGCGCCAATGCCTGCGTGCTGCACTACCGCGCCGGCGCGGCCCGTCTGAAGGCCGGCGAACTGTGCCTGATCGATGCCGGCTGTGAGCTCGATGGCTATGCCAGCGATATCACCCGCACCTTTCCGGCCGACGGGCGCTTCACACCGGCCCAGCGCCAGCTCTACGAGCTTGTGCTGGCCGCGCAGGAGGCCGCGATTGCCGCCACCCGTCCGGGCCGGCGCTTTCTCGACCCCCATCATGCAGCGGTGCGTGTTCTGGCCCAGGGCATGCTTGACGTTGGGCTGCTCAACAAGAAACAGCACGGGCGGGTGGATGATGTCATCGAGTCTGGCGCCTACCGACAGTTCTATATGCACCGCACCGGCCACTGGCTGGGCATGGATGTGCACGACTGCGGCGACTACACCGAGCCTGGCGCGCGCGCCCGCGAAGAAGTGGACGCCACCGGGGTGCGTGTGATGCGACGCCCGGGGCGTATCCTCAAGCCCGGCATGGTGCTGACCCTCGAGCCGGGAATCTATGTGCGCCCGGCCAAGGGTGTGCCGCGCGAGTTCTGGAACATCGGCATCCGTATCGAAGACGACGCTCTGGTCACACCCAGCGGCTGCGAGCTGCTCACCCGCGATGTTCCCGTGCGGGCCGATGAGATCGAGACGCTGATGCGCGGCTGAGACGCGCCAACCCAGGAGCCCGCCCCTTGCGCCCACAGACCCCCTGGCACGAAAAAACCGCCTACGAAGCAGCTTTGGCCCTGCAAAGCCGCAGCCTGAGCGCCGAACACTATCTGGCGGCTTGTCTGGAGCAGATTGATGCCCGTGAGCCGGATGTACGGGCCTTCGCCTACTTGAACCGCGAAGGTGCCTTGCGACGGGCGCGAGAACTCGACAGCCAAGCCCTGCAGGGCGCCCTGCATGGGCTGACCATCGGCATCAAGGATGTGTTCGACACCTTCGATATGCCCACCGAAGGCGGCTCGCGGGCCTTTGCGGGCCATCAGCCCATCCAGGATGCGGCGGTGCTCGCCACCTTGCGCCGCGCCGGTGCGGTGATGTTGGGCAAGACCGTCACCACCGAGCTGGCCACCTTCCCCACCAACGGCACCCGAAACCCGCTGAACTTGGAGCACACCCCAGGCGGCTCGTCCTCAGGCTCGGCCGCCGCCGTGGCGGCACGGATGGTGAGCTTTGCCACTGGCACGCAGACCATGGGCTCGACCGTTCGGCCCTGTGGCTACTGTGGTGTGACCGGCTACAAACCGAGCTACAACCTCATGCCTCGCCGCGGCGTCTGGGCCAATGCCGACTCCTGCGACACTGTCGGACTGGTGGCTCGTGATGTGCGCGATGTGGCCTTCTTCGCGGCCGAAATGGCCCGCTACCCCGCCCTGCGACTGCCCGATGAAGAAACCGCGCTGGCCCAAGCACCCACCATCGGGCTGTGCCGCACCTGGGAGTGGGAGCGCACCGATGAGGCCCTGCGGGCGGCTTTTGAGGACAGCGGTCGCGCTCTGAGCGCCGCAGGGGCCCGGGTACGCGAAATCGTGTTGCCCGAGCCTTTCAAGGGCATGCTGCAGGCCCACACCACCGTCGTGCATTTTGAAATGAGCCGGGGCTTTGCCGACATCTTGCAGCGGCAGGCGGATCGGATTCGGCCGGCCCTGCTTGAGCGCACCCTCAAGGGCTTGCAGGTAAGCGGCGAGCAATACCAGCAGGCGCAAACCCTGGCCCGACAGTGCCGGCACATGTTCCCCGATGTTCTGGGGGAATGTGACGTGCTGCTGGTGCCCGCGGCGACTGGCGAGGCGCCCAAGGGTCAAGACTACTCCGGCGACACCTCGATGAACCAAGTCTGGACTCTGATGCATGGGCCCGCGATCTCCGTCACCGGCGGCTATGGTCCGGCCGGATTACCCCTGGCCTTGCAGGTCGTGGGGCGCATCGACGATGATGCGCGGACCCTGCTGGCCGCGCACTGGGTGCATACGCACCTGAAAGCGCACCATGTCCGCACTCAGCTCTGATGGCCCAGGATTTGCACGCCTGAAGTTAAGCTTGTCTCTTTGAAGGAAAACACCATGAAACTGCACCGTCGTGAAGCACTGCTGGGGCTGGGCGCGCTGATGAGCCTGCCCTCAAGTTGGGCACAGACCTATCCCAGCCAGGCCATCAAGCTGATCATGCCCTTCACCCCGGGCACTTCGTCGGAGAACGCGCTGCGGGTCGTGCTGGACCGGCTGAGCGAAAACCTCAAGCAGGCCATCGTGGTGGACAACCGGCCGGGGGCCGGTTCTACCCTGGGCACCGAACAGGCGGCACGCGCCCCGGCCGATGGACACACCTTGGTGGCCACCTACAACTCGAGCATCGCTCCCGGCTCGCTGCTCTACAGCAAGCTCGGTTACGACCCGCTCAAGGATTTCAAGCACATCGCGCTCGTGGGCGTGTTTCCGCAATACATGGTGGTGCGCACCGAGCACCCGGCCAAAACGGTGCAGGAATTTCTGGCCATGGTGCGAGCCAAGCCGGGTAGCGTCAATTACTCGTCGGCCGGCGTGGGCACCTCGGGCTTTCTGGCCGGTGAGATGCTCAAGCAGGCGCTCAAGCTCGATATGGTGCATGTGGCCTACAAGGGCCCTTCGCAGGCCATGACCGATCTGTTGGGTGGGCGGTTGGATATGGTCATGACCTCCAGCGCCGCCTCGCTGGTGGCTGCGGGCAAACTGCGCATCCTGGCCGTGACCAGTGAAAAGCGCACGCCGCTTTATCCGGATGTGCCGGCGCTCTCGGAAGTGGCGCCCAACGTACAGGCGGTTTCCTGGGTTGGCATCTCGGCCCCGGCGGCCACGCCGGCGGCGATCACCCAAAGATTGGAGCGCGAGATTCTGTCCATCTTGGCCGAGCCGGCCATCAAGGCCCGCCTGGCTGATCCGATCTTTGGCATGGCGCTGACGCCACTCGGATCGGAGAAATTTGTCGAATTCATCCAGAAGGAATTGCGGATCTGGGCGCCGGTAATCAAGACCGGCAACATCCAGATCAGCTGACACCTGGGCCCTGCCAAGCAACCAGCGGCCCGCCCCGGTCGTTCGGGTAGGGATAGGGTCTGATTTCTGCTGGGAGCATGGGGCCCCTCCAGGCTTCGGTCCGCCCTGAAGCGAGACGAAGCCCCCTAAAGAAGGGGGAAGCCTAGCGAGGGGTCGGCTCAGGCCAGCGGGTTGCAACCCTTGTGGAAAAAGACTTAGGCAGCACGCAGGCGATCAATCAGGGCGTTAAGCTGCTCCAGGGAAGAAAAAGCAATGGCCAGCTCGCCGGTGTCCTCGACACGGCCGCCACGCTTGATTTGCTTCTTGATCCGCACCTCCACCTCGGCGGTGAGCAAGTCGGCCAGCTCTTCCTCGACCCGCCGCACATCGCGTGATTTTTCTTTCCCGACCTTCGGGGGGCGCAAGGAAAACTCAGCGGAGAGCCTTTTGACCAGGCTTTCCGCCTCCCGCACCGAAAGTTTGCGCGCACTTATTTGATTGGCCGCCGTGATCTGCGCGGCACGGTCCAGGGCCAACAAGGCGCGAGCGTGACCCATGTCAAGGTCACCGGCCATGAGCATGGTCTGCACCGGCTCGGCCAAATTGAGCAGCCGCAACAGGTTGGAGGCCGCGCTGCGCGAGCGGCCCACCGCCTGAGCCGCCGCCTCATGGGTCATACCAAATTCGCGAATCAAGCGCTGCAGGCCCTGCGCCTCTTCCAGCGGGTTGAGGTCTTCGCGTTGCATGTTTTCAATCAGCGCCATGGCCGCCGCCGCCTCATCAGACACATCGCGCACCAGTACCGGCACGCTGTCTAACCCGGCCAGCCGAGCGGCGCAGAAGCGCCGCTCGCCGGCGATGATTTCGTACTTGCCGGCCGATGACCCTTGCTGCAACTTACGCACCAGAATCGGCGACATGATGCCCTGGGCTTTGATCGACTCAGCCAGCTCATAGAGGGCCCCCTCATCCATGCGGGTGCGGGGCTGATACTGGCCGGCCACCATGTCATCGAGGCGCAGCGAAGCTGGCAGGCCAGCGCTGGCCCCCAATGCCGATTCTTCAGCCGCCGGCTGGACCGCGGGCCCGAGCAAAGCGCTGAGGCCCCGTCCGAGGCCCTTGGGTTTCTTGGTCGTCATATCCTTGTGTCTCTCCCATCGCGGCCGCAGGCGAGTCGGCCTAGGTTCTCGGTTGAATCAAGATTAGGCCCAACGCTTGGACCGGTCCACCATCTCCTGCGCAAAAGCCAGAAAGGCCTGGGCCCCCTTGGACGAGGCATCAAATGCCAGGCCCGGCAAACCGTAGCTGGGCGCCTCGGCCAGGCGCACATTGCGCGGAATGACGGTGTCAAACACCTTGTCGCCAAAGTGCTCCTTGAGCTGATCGCTGACCTGCTGTTGCAGGGTGATGCGCGGATCGAACATGACGCGCAGCAGCCCGATGATCTTGAGGTCTGGATTGAGGTTGCCGTGAACTTGCCGAATGGTGTTGACCAGATCGGTCAAGCCCTCCAACGCAAAATACTCACATTGCATGGGAACCACCACCCCATGGGCGGCACACAAACCATTGAGGGTGAGCATGGACAGCGAAGGCGGGCAATCGATCAGGATGAAGTCGTAATTCGCCTGAACCCCCGCCAGGGCCTGACGCAGGCGATTCTCGCGACGCTCCAGATCCACCAACTCCACCTCGGCGCCGGCGAGCTCCCGATTGGCACCCAAGACGTCAAAGCCGCAGCCGGCGTCGACCAGCTTCTGCGGTCGCTGCAGCGCCTGCGCCAGTTCAGCGGACTCGAGCAGCACCTCATAGACCGAAACGTCCAGTTCGCGCTTGTCCACCCCCGAGCCCATGGTCGCATTGCCCTGCGGGTCCAAATCCACCAGCAAGACCCGCTGGCCCAGCTTGGCCAGGCCGGCGGCCAGATTGACCGTGGTGGTGGTCTTGCCAACCCCACCTTTCTGATTGGCGACGCAAAAAATCTTGGCCATGACTGAGGGTGCGCTAAAAAAACCCGCTCAACGGGAAAGAACCAACTTGAATCCGAAACCAATCAACAAAACCCCGGCCAATTTCTCCAGTGCCGACTTCATCCAGGGGCTGGCGCGAAGCCGCGCGGCCAGATGAAACGTCAGCAAGGTAGCCGCCAGGCCATAAAGAAAGGTCAGCCCGGCAATCGTGGCGGCCATCACCGCGAAGGTGAGCAAGCCTCGGTGTTGCGCAGGGTCTACAAAAAGCGGGAAAAAGGCCATATAGAAGACGATGGCCTTAGGGTTGAGCAAAGTGATGAACAGAGCCTGCCGGAAATACTGGCCCGCGCGAATTTCAAGGACCGGGGCATCGCCAGGCTGGGCGGTGATCATCCGAAAACCCAGCCACGCCAAATAAGCCGCCCCGGCCCACTGGATCAGGCCAAAAGCGGTCGAAGATGCTGTGAGCACCGCCGACAAACCGGCCACAGCAGCCCAAAGCAAGACTTGGTCACCGGCAATCACCCCCAGGGTCGCCGCCAGACCGCCGGGAATTCGCCCCTTGGCAGTAGAAGTGACCAACGCCAGATTGCCGGGCCCGGGAATGGCCAAAAAGACAACGGTGGTCAGCACAAAAGCGCCGAAATCGGCAATGCCAGCAAAAGAGCCGAGCATGTCTACCTCAGGAAAAAAGAGGCCCAGTGTAATGGCTGAAGTCGGGGCTTCCTGCCCATGCACCGGCCATCGGTCCATCAAGGGGACGGGCGGCCGCTTGCGTGGGCCAGCCAGGGCGCCTCGATGGTGCTGCCGGCCTCATGTTTCACGTGGAACACCGCCGATGGGTGGCGTGGGCGCCTCTTCTGTCGGCGGCGGGCTCAGCGCCGGATCGGGAAGGCGCCTCGATCCATTTCCAGACAGCTTGGCGCCGGGGCGCACCGCACCCAGACTCCACCGAAGCAGGCCCGCCCGACGGGGCCGCCCGCCGACTGTTTCACGTGAAACCACCCAGACCGGGGAAGGCTAAGCGGCCACCCTCGGCCTCATCCAAACCAGACAGCGCTGGGCCTGCAGGCCCGGAACCTGCAAGGGCTCGATGCGCAGCAGCTCCACCGCCAAAGGCAAGTCGGAGATCTCGTCTTCAGGCCGCCTGCCCTTCATGGCCAGCCAAAGGCCGCCCGGCGCGAGCGCCCGCTCGGAGCCCCGCACAAAATCAGCCAGGGTCGAAAACGCCCTGCACACCATCAGGTCGTAGGGGCCGGGCAAGGACTCCACCCGCGCATGCAGCCCCGACAGGTTCTTCAAGCCAAGCTCAGCCGCCACCTGAGCAATGAAGGCAGCCTTCTTGGCCACCGCATCCACACACGTCACCGCAACACGGTCACCCAGAACCTGTGCCCAAACCGCGCCGGGCAACCCCGCCCCCGAGCCCACATCCAGCACACGCGCGACGCCGCCCCGTGCGGCCAGATGCCGTTGCAGGGGCGGGACCGCCGCCAGACAGTCCAGCAAATGCTGGGTCAACATCTGCGCCGGCTCACGTACTGCCGTCAGGTTGTAAACCTGGTTCCACTTGGCCACCAGCGCCAGGTACTGCAGGAGACTCTCGCGCTGCCCGGACTCCAGTGCCAAGTCCAATTGAGCCAGCCCGGCATCGAGCGCCGGACGCAGCGGGTCGTCGGCCATCATGCCGCCGCTTTCTCGGCGTCGCGATGTTTCCAAAGACCCTTTTTCAGGTGCACCAGCAGCAGCGAAATGGCCGCCGGCGTGATCCCCGAAATGCGAGAGGCCTGACCCAGAGTCTCCGGGCGGTGGCGGGCCAGCTTCTGCCGAACCTCGACGCTCAAGGCCGGCACCTGCAGATAATCGAGTTCGGCCGGCAGCTTGAGATTTTCATAGTAGGTCGCCCGCTCGACCTCGGTCTTCTGCAAATCGATGTACCCGGCGTACTTGGCCGATATCTCAATCTGCTCGATCACTGCGGACCGCAAAGCAGGGTCGTCCTGCGCCGAGAAAAGCTGGGGGTCTGCGTAGGCCCCGCCCTCCAGCGACATCAGCGCCTCATAGCTAACGCCAGGCCGGCGCAGCAGATCCATCAGGCGGTACTCGCGCTCAATGCCCTGCCCCAGAACCCGCTTCGCCTCGGCAGGGGCCAGCTTGGCAGGATGCACCCAGAGCTGGCGCAGTCGCTCTGACTCCCGCGCAATGGCTTCTTGCTTGCGACTGAAAGCAGCCCAGCGAGCATCGTCAATCAATCCGAGCGCCCGGGCCTGTTCCGTCAGTCGCATGTCGGCGTTGTCCTCGCGCAGCATCAGCCGGTATTCGGCCCGACTGGTGAACATGCGGTAGGGTTCAGTCACCCCCTTCGTGATGAGGTCGTCAACCAACACCCCCAAGTAGGCCTGATCCCGACGCGGCAGCCAAGGCGCCCGGTCCTGGCATTGCAAGGCCGCATTGATCCCAGCAAACAGGCCCTGGGCCGCGGCCTCCTCATAGCCGGTGGTCCCGTTGATCTGCCCGGCAAAAAACAAGCCCCGTATGTCGCGGGTTTCAAAGCTGGCCTTGAGCGCGCGTGGGTCGAAGTAGTCGTACTCGATGGCGTAGCCAGGGCGCAGAATGTGCGCGTTCTCCAGTCCAACCATGGAGCGCACCATCTCATACTGAATGTCGAAGGGCAGGCTGGTGGAAATCCCGTTCGGATAGAACTCGTGGGTACTCAGCCCCTCGGGTTCGAGGAAGATTTGATGGCTTTCCTTGTTCGCAAAACGGTTGATCTTGTCCTCCACGCTAGGACAGTAGCGCGGGCCCACCCCATCGATCTTGCCGGTGAACATCGGACTGCGATCAAAACCGGAGCGAATGATCTCGTGAGTGCGGGCGTTGGTGTGGGTGATCCAGCAAGGCACCTGGGCGGGATGGGCCACCGCGTGGCCCATGAAGCTGAACACCGGAACATGGCCACCCTCACCGCCTTCCATGCCGTCGCCGGGCTGCCGTATGCACTTGGAAAAGTCGATGGTGCGTCCATCGATGCGCGGCGGGGTCCCTGTTTTCAGGCGTCCCTGAGGCAGCTTGAGCTCTTTCAGACGAGCACTGAGCGAGACCGCAGGTGGATCCCCGGCCCGGCCCGCAGCATAGTGGTTGAGGCCAACATGGATCTTGCCATCCAGGAAGGTACCCGCCGTGAGCACCACAGCGCGAGCCCTGAAGCGAATACCCACTTGCGTTACAGCCCCTGCCACGCGGTCACCCTCAATGATCAGATCGTCTACCGCTTGCTGGAACACCCAGAGCCCGGGCTGGTTCTCCAGGCGGCGCCGAATGGCCGCCTTGTAGAGCACCCGGTCGGCCTGGGCGCGGGTGGCCCGTACGGCCGGTCCTTTGCTGGAGTTGAGAATCCGAAACTGTATACCCGCCTCATCGGTGGCCAAGGCCATGGCCCCGCCCATCGCATCGACCTCCTTGACCAGATGGCCCTTGCCGATCCCACCGATCGAAGGGTTGCAGCTCATCTGGCCGAGGGTTTCGATGTTGTGCGTCAGCAGCAGGGTCTTGCAACCCATGCGCGCAGCAGCCAGCGCCGCCTCGGTACCGGCGTGGCCGCCCCCGACAACGAGGACATCGAACGCTTTGGGATGGGTATAGGCCAGCATGGGAAGGGTTCAGATCTCGACAAAGGTGTCGCCAAGGACACCGTTGAGCTGATGCCGAAAAAATAAGCAATTGTATGATCGTCAGACCCTCCATGCACCACGATCGACCGATCGGGACCTGGGGGCCGCTTGCATCTAAACGGGCCCGAGAGGTCCACTCATTTGAAGAGGGAGTTTTGTCATGAGTCGGGAAGTGGTCGTCGTCAGCGGTGTGCGCACCGCCATCGGTACCTTTGGGGGCAGCCTCAAAGATGTGCCCCCCACCGAGCTGGCCAGTCTGGTCGTGCGCGAGTCACTGGCCCGGGCACACGTCGAAGGCAAGGATGTCGGGCATGTGGTCTTCGGCCATGTGGTCAACACCGAGCCCAAAGACATGTACCTGTCCAGGGTGGCTGCCATCAACGGCGGCTGCGCCGAGAGCACGCCCGCCATGAACGTCAACCGGCTGTGTGGGTCGGGCCTGCAAGCCATCGTCTCGGCCAGTCAGGCGATCTTGCTCGGCGATTGCGATATCGCCATCGGCGGGGGCGCCGAAAACATGAGCCGCGGGCCCTACATCAACCCCAGCCAGCGCTGGGGCACACGAATGGGCGATGCCAAGCTGATCGACATGATGGTCGGCGCCCTGCACGACCCCTTTCACAGCATACACATGGGCATCACCGCGGAAAACGTGGCCGCACGTTACGGCATCACCCGCGACATGCAGGATGCGCTGGCGCTGGAAAGCCACCAGCGCGCTGAACGCGCCACGCAGGCGGGCTATTTCACCGGCCAAATCGTGCCGGTGATGCTCAAGACCCGGAAGGGCGACGTACCCTATGTCACTGACGAACATTTCCGCAGCCAGGCCAAAGCCGATGATTTCGCCAAACTCAAGCCGGTGTTCCTGAAGGAAAACGGCACGGTGCCCGCGGGCAATGCCTCGGGTATCAACGACGCAGCAGCAGCGGTGGTGCTGATGGAGGCGGGTACCGCAAAGGCCCGCGGCGCCAAACCGATGGCCCGGCTGGTGTCTTATGCGCACACCGGGCTGGACCCCAAATACATGGGCGTAGGTCCCATCTCGGCCACGCAGGCCGTGCTGCAGAAAACCGGGCTCAAGACGGCCGACCTGGATGTGGTGGAAGCCAACGAGGCCTTTGCCGCTCAGGCCTGCGCGGTCACCCGCGAGTTGGGGCTGGACCCGGCCAAGGTCAATCCCAATGGCTCGGGCATTTCGCTGGGCCACCCCATCGGCGCTACGGGCGCACTGATCACCGTCAAAGCCCTGCATGAGCTGGAGCGCATCGGCGGCCGCTACGCGCTGGTCACCATGTGCATCGGCGGCGGCCAGGGGATCGCCGCCATCTTCGAGCGGATGTGAGCAACGGCTGCTCGGACCGTTCCGGCTTTACTTGCGCACCGCGGGCGCCTCCACAGGCAAGCCCTCGGCGCGCCAACCCAGATAGAGGGCCAGCTGCCGCATCTGCAGAGCACCCCATTCAGGCAGTTCGGCCCGCACCCCCACCAGACAGCTGCGCAGCCGCCGCTCGAGCGAACCCAGCTTCTGCCACTCCAGACGATAAAGCGGGTAACCATTGGGCTGACCTTGACTCAAGGGATCGGTGTAGAGCCTTCGGCCCTGGTTTTGGTCATGGCAATGCGTGCAAGCCAGGTTGAGCTGTCCGCGACGCAGCATGAAAAGGCGCTCGCCCTCCAGCAGATGCGCACGGGCCGGCCCCGAGACATCCACCTGCAGCGGCAGCCCGGCTGAAGCCTGGGTGACATACAGGCTCAGGGCCAGAAGGTCGTCTGACTCCCAAGCCAGAGCGGGGCCCTGCTGATGCACCTGCCGACATTGGCGAATCCGGTCTTCCAGGTTGAAAAGCCGGCCGCTGCCCGCATCGAGCTTCGGGTAGCGCGCCGCCACCCCGCGCATAGCCGGCACCACCGGGCCATGACACTGAAAGCAGCTCTTGCCCGAAGCACCCAAGGCCTCAGCCCAGCGTTGCTCACCGCGCAGAAGCCAAAGCTGTCCGGGATTGCCAAACTCATCGGCCTGCAGAGCCCGCACATCACTGCCGGCAAAATGCAGGCCCGACCGCAGCTGATCCAGCGGCAAGACACGCTGCTGGGCCAGCGCCAGCACGGGCAGCAACAAGCACAACCCGGCCTGAATGAAAGGGCGCACCGGAATCGCCATCAGCAAACGCATCGGCAGGCTGCCTGACATCAGCTCGGCCGAGACACCGGGCCTTGCACCCGCAGCAACTGGCGCAGCTCACCCACCTGACCGGCATCGTCCACCCAACGAATCAAAAGCTCGCCGCTTTCCTGCGCCCGGAAGAAAAATTCGAAAAGGGGATTGCCCGCAATACCCGAGGAGGGCTCCACCCGAAACACCTGGCGCCCAGCGTATTCACAGCTGAGTTCACGAATCACGTTTCTGGGTATCGTCTTGCCGCTCAGGTCTTGCAGATACCCCGTTTCCATGGGGTGCGCCACCAGCAACCGGGCCCTCACCACCTGCCCCGAGACCACCTGCTGCGGCAGCTGAAGACGCGCCAGACTCATCGCTCAGCTCCCATCCACACAAGCCGACTCGGTGACGATGACCTCTGCCTGCCGCCAGCGAAACGAGCCATCGGAGAGCTGCGCCAAGGCCACCACCTTCTGCGAGCCAGCCAGTCGCAAGCGGGTGCTGACCTCGGCTCGGCCCGACCAAGGACCCAAATGAAACAAGGCCATCTGAGTCACCGGATTGCGCTGAGACAGAAGGTAAATCTGGCGCACGTGGTCTTGTTCCGTCATGGGACTGTCAACCACCACCCGAACCGGCACCAGCAAGCCGTTGTCAGCCAGCAGGGGAAGCTCCAAGGAAAGCCCCTCTTCGCGCAGCGGTCGCCCCTGAACGATCGGATCGAGCATCTGGGACACCGTCAACAAGGTGCCGGAAAACATGGACTGCGCCCGCGCGCGACCCGGCAGCCAGCCGCCCGCCATGGCGGCAAGCATGAAGGCCGCCGCCTGACGCCGGGACGCTAGCACGCGGGCCGACAGACCCACAGAGGAAACCGAAAACATAGGCATAAGCTCCCGTGGGGCCGCCTCGCGCTCAGCGCGCCATCACCATCAGATACGCCACGATGTCGTCGAGGCCCTGAGCGGTCAGGACGCTTTGACCGCGATAGGAGGCCGCCACCTCCTGTAAACCGTCCGTGCTCAGGTAAGGCGGCATGATGGTCTGCGGGTTGAAGCGCCGAGCATCGGCAATGCGCTGTCGCAGAGCCTCGGTCCCGCCCAGTCGGGACAGACCGCTCAGCGGCGGGCCGAGCTCGCCCCCGGCAGGCAAACCCGGCACGAGATGGCACAACACACACCCCGTCTCAGCCCGATTGGCCAGCAGAGCGCGACCACGCTCGACGCTGCCGACGGCCGGCGTCTGCGCCGCCGAAGAAGCGGCCATCAGCCCCGCACAGGCCAGCGCCCCGAGGGACGCGGCCGGCTTGATCATGCCCGCGCCAGGCTCAGCCCGTGGTTCTTCAGCGGCAGCGAGCGATAGCGCTTGCCTGTCGCTGCTGAAATCGCATTGACCAGGGCCGGCGGCAGCGGGGCCATCGCCGGCTCACCCACACCCCCCCAGAACCCACCGGTGGTTGCGATCACCGTCTCGACTTTGGGCATTTCATTGAGCCGCATCATGCGGTAGTCGTGGAAATTGGACTGCTCAATGCGACCTTCCTTGACCGTCATCTCGCCCCAGAAGATGGCGCTCAGGCCATGCACCACACTGCCCTGGATCTGCGCCTCGATGTTGTCCGGATTGACCGCATAGCCGCAATCAATGCCCATGACCACGCGATGAATCTTGACCTCGCCGCGGGCATTGACCGAGACCTCACAGACACAGGCGGTGTAGCTGCCGTAACCTTCGGTCTCCGCAATCCCTCTGAAGACGCCAGCGGGCAGCGGCTTGCCCCAGCCCGCAGCCTTGGCCACTGCCTCCAGAATCGAACGGTCCCGCGGATGTTTACCGCCGAGCATGCTCAGGCGAAACGCCAGCGGATCCTTGCCGGCCGCCGCAGCCAACTCGTCCATGAAGCATTCGCGCATGTACGGATTCTGCGAATGACCCACCGTGCGCCAAAAGCCAACCGGCACGTTGGTGTTGCGCTGCGCATAATCCACCAGGCTGTTGGGGATGTCATAGGGATGGTCGTTGAAGCTGGCCACGGCCTGGCCATCGACCCCGCGCGGCAAAGGCAAACGCAGCAGGGTGGCCAGGATGGATGGCGCCGAGACGCGAATATGCAGCGCATCTATCGTGCCCTGTGCGTTGAGGGCCGCCTTGAACCGCACCAGGCTGGCCGGCCTGTACAGGTCGTGCTGGATGTCCTCTTCGCGGCTCCAAACCATCTTGATCGGCTTGCCGGGCATTTCCTTGGCAATCATCACCGCTTGCCGGGTGAAATCCTGCGGGCTCTTGCGGCCCAGCCCGCCGCCCAGCTGCATCGGATGCACCAACACCTTGGACTGATCAATGCCTGCCGTGCGTGCTGCGGTTGCCAGCGTCGATTCGGGGTTTTGGGTTGAGGTCCAGATTTCCAGGCTGTCGGGCTTGAGCCAGGCCGTGCAGACCAGCGGCTCCATGGTGGCATGGGCCAGGTAAGGGGTGTAGTACTCGGCCTCAAACACACGACCGGCTTTGGCCAAGGCCTCGTTGGTGTTGCCATCGTTGCGGGCCACCGCCAGTTCCGCTTGATCAAAGCCCCCCTTGAAATGCTCCATGATGGCCGCGCTGCTCAAGGTGCCGTGCGTCCCCACATCCCAATCGACCACCACCTCACGCAAGGCCTCCTTGGCGCGCCAGTAGTTGTCAGCCACCACTGCGACGAACTCGCCGAGATTGAGCACCTGCACAATGCCACGGCGGTTTTGCACCTTGGAAGCATCCATGGTGCGAACCTTGCCGTTGAACACCGGACAGGCGGCCACCGCGGCATGCAGCATGCCGGGCACCTGCGCATCAATGCCGTAGCGGATTCGGCCTGTGACGATGTCAGGAATGTCCACCCGAGGCAGCGGTTTGCCCACGAGGGTCCAGGTCTTGGGATCCTTGAGCGGCACCTCTTTGGGGGGCTCGATCTTGGCTGCAGCGACCGCCAACTTGCCATAGGTGATGGATCGTTTGCTGGCCGCATGCATCACCCGCCCCTTGGCGGTGGTGCATTCCGAAGCAGGCACCCCCCACTGCTGCGCAGCAGCGGCCACCAGCAGGTGGCGCGCCGTTGCACCGGCTTTACGCAGGTACTCCTGGGATTGCCGGATGGTGCGGCTGCCCACCGAGGCCATGTCCCCGTAAACCCGTTTGGCGGCCAGATTCTCATGGGCGGTGGCATATTCCACCCGGACACGGCTCCAGTCAGCGTCGAGCTCCTCGGCCACCAGCATCGGCGCCGAGGTGCGGCTGCCCTGGCCCATTTCGGCGCGGGCATAGCGAATGATCACGGTCTCGTCCGGCCGCACCTCCACCCAGGCATTGAGTCGAGGGGCGTTATTGGCGTCACTTCGACCGGGCAGATAAAAGCCCAGGCTCAGTCCTGCGGCTGCGGTGGCCGAGGTCTTGAGAAACAGACGCCTGTCCGGCCGGCGCACACCTTGGGCAGAGGAGCTCATGCGCGCACCCCCTTGGCCGCCACTGCGTGGATGGCCTTGCGCACCCGCGCATACGTGCCACAGCGGCAAATATTCGTCATGGCCGCATCAATGTCCTGATCGGTGGGCTTAGGCTTTTTCTTCAGCAGAGCCACCGCCGCCAGAATCTGCCCGCCCTGGCAGTAGCCGCACTGCGGCACCTGATGGTCAATCCAGGCTTGCTGTACCGGATGGAGCTTGCCCCTGTTGGCCAGGCCCTCAATCGTGACCACCTTCTGGCCGCTGGCCGCCGAGACCGGGTAGGAGCAGGAGCGCACCGGTTCGCCATTGAGCAACACCGTGCAAGCGCCACACTGTGCAATGCCGCAACCGAACTTGGGGCCCTTCTCATCGAGCTCATCCCTCAAAGCCCACAGCAGGGGCATGTCGGGCTCAACGTCGAGCTCGCGCACCTTTCCATTGACATCCAGCTTCATGATCCAGGCTCCTTGTTTATGAGACCTCCATCATGGCGCGACCTGACACTTAGGTTTATTAGGGTTTTCCGGCAGGATCGATGTTTGTCTGCCTCGGGCCCGACTCAGCCCAGCCAAAGTCGTGCGGTCAAACCGAGCACCCGGGCCGCCTGCTCGCGTATGCCCGCCTGCTGTCCGGGGCTCAAACGCGCACGCAGCCGATGCGAGAGCACCAGTCCCGTGACGGCCGCCCGCGCCCGAAGATGGTGCGCCGAGCCCGACCCTGTCACATCACCCGAAATGAGCGTTGGAGCACCCAAGCGATCCACGCCCACAGGGTCCCGCCAGGCAGCCGCAGCCCTTTGCGGCAGTCCGGCTTCCCGCACTGCTTCCATCATCTGTCTCCTCGTTTGACTTGTGAAGCGGGGGCTCAGGCCTTTTCGCTGAAAAAACGCCTGCCGCACCGCGAAAGACCCGATGCTAGACGGGCGCACCAAGGCTCGATCCCGGCAGGCAGGCCGCCCACGAGTAGGATGAATCCGACAAACACAGCGGCAGCGTGGCGGACGCAGACTCCGCCCCAAGATTCAGCTGTCCAGGGCTGCCGGCTTCCATCGCTTGAGCCATAGGGCATTGGCCATCACGCTAATGCTCGACAGGGCCATGGCCGCTCCCGCCAGCATGGGGTTCAGATAGCCCATGGCCGCCAGAGGCATGCCGGCGATGTTGTAGATGAAGGCCCAGAACAGGTTCTGCCGAATCTTGCGCACGGTGGCGTCGGAGATATCGAGTGCGGCGGCCACCAAAGAAAGCTCTCCGCGCATCAGCGTCAGGCCGGCGGCGTGCATGGCCACATCGGTGCCCGAACCCATGGCCATGCCCACATCGGCCGCAGCCAGCGCCGGCGCATCATTGACCCCGTCGCCCACCATGACCACCACCCCACGAGACTTGAGGCCGCCAATGACGGCCGCCTTGTCGGCCGGCAACACATCGGCCAACACTTCCTCTGGCCTCAGACCCAGCCGCTGGCCCATGGCCTGTGCGGCAGGGACGTTGTCTCCTGAAATCATCAGCACCTGCAAGCCTCGCTGCCGCAAGGCCCGCAAGGTCTGCGCAGCTCCCGGCTTGGGTTCATCTGCAAACACCAGCCATGCCCGCAGACACCACAAACCCTCGTGCGCTTGGAGCAAGGCCGAAACCGTGGCGCCTTCTGCCTGGGCTGGCGCCGATGGGGCGGCGCCGTCACCAACCTGAACACCCAGCTCCTGCATCCAGCGCCCGCTGGCAAGCCGCCAGGTCTGACCCGCCACTTGCCCCTCAACCCCCCGGCCAGGAACCGCCTTGAGGGCCTGCGGCGGCTCCACGGCTACGCCGGCCTCGCGTGCATGCTGCAGCACCGCGCGGGCCAGCGGATGCTCACTGGCACTTTGCAAGCTGGCGGCCACCGAAAGCAAGGCGGCAGTCTCGGCGCCGGGCAGCGCCTGGAACGCCACCAGTCGGGGGCGCCCCAGGGTCAAGGTGCCCGTTTTGTCAAAAGCCACCACCCGGGCGCGATGGGCCAACTCCAAGGCCTGCACATCCTTGATCAAGATGCCATGTTGCGCGGCCACACCCGTGCCCGCCATGATGGCCGCCGGCGTGGCCAGGCCGAGCGCACAGGGACAAGCGATCACCAACACGGCAACCGCTCGCACCACGGACAGCTCAAGTCCCGCACCGGCCAAAAACCAGCCCACCCCCGTCACCAGAGCCAGGGCCATCACGGCCGGTACAAAGATGGCCGCGACCTGGTCTACCAGACGCTGAATGGGCGCCTTGGTCGCCTGCGCATCCTCCACCAGGGCGATGACCTGGGCCAGAACGGTCTGTGCGCCGACCGCACTCACCCGCGCCAGCAAGCGGCCCTCCCCGTTGATGCTGCCGCCTGTCAGGGTCGCCCCCGGTCCTTTGACCACGGGCAGAGGCTCTCCGGTCAGCAGCGACTCATCGACCAGGCTATCGCCCTGCGTGATTCGCCCATCGACCGGCACCCGCTCTCCCGGCAAGACCACCACCGTATCGCCCACCATGACTTCGGCCACCGGAACATCCATCACCTGGCCCGACGGCAGCATGAGGTGCGCCTGCGAGGGGCGCAGGGCATACAAACGGGCAATGGCCGATGAAGTTTGGCGCTTGAGCCGCACTTCAAGCCATTTACCCAACATGACCAGGGCTACCACCACCGCAGAGGCCTCAAAGTACAGGTCCGGTACATGCCCGGCCGGCGCCGACCCCCACAACCAGAGCGATAAACCCCAGGCCGCTGAAGTGCCGACGGCCACCAGCAAGTCCATATTGCCCACACCCGCCCGCAAGGCACCCCAGGCAGCTCGATAAAAATGCGCCCCCAAAACAAACTGGACCGGCGTAGCCAGCAGGAACTGCCATAACGGCGGCAGCATCCAGTGCTGGCCCAGGAGATCCCCCAACATGGGCAGCACCAACGGCAGCGCCAAGGCCAGGGCCAATCCCACAGGCGCAAAGCCAGCCCACGGCGAGACGGTCCCAGTAACGCCTTCGGGCGCCGGCTCACGCGCCGCGTAGCCCGCCTCACGGACCGCGCGGCGCAAACGCCGAGCCATGGTTTCGTCGATGGGGCCCGCCGCCTGCACCCGCGCCGACTCCGTCGCGAGATTGACGCTGGCCTGCCTCACCCCGGACACCTTCCCGAGCGCACGCTCCACCCGCAAGGCACACGAGGCACAGGTCATGCCCTCAATGCCCAAATGAAGAACGTCGGCTGGGGGCTGAGCTGTCGTCAATGGGGAGGCGTCCTGCATGCTCGCAGCATAATCTTTGGGAGATCATCCCGCCCTGCTGAGGGGCTCGGGATGAACAAAGATTGATGCGCATCAATAAACCCCAGACAAAGCCATTTGATTGAACAGGAGCACCCCATGGAACAAGTCTTCATCGTCTCAGGGATGAGTTGTGGTCACTGTGAGCGCGCCATCACCCAAGCGCTTCAAAGCCTCGACCCCGAGGCGCGCGTGAAGATCGATCGAGCCCTTCAACAGGTATCCGTTGAGAGCACGCTGAGCCGAGACGTTCTGGCGCAGACCATAGCGGCCGAGGGTTATCAAGTGCACTAGCTTTTGCGCCCGATCTTTGCGCGACCTTTACAAAACCTAACTGCCGTAGCATGCGCCAGACACATCTGGCTGGGACACTTTCTGCACCGGACAACGGACGATAAAGACCACAGAAAGGACTCTTGAAATGAAGACACACCCCATCCACCATCATCCCAAGCGCTGGGTCGCTGCCGCCTTGCTGGGCTCTGCCTGCCTCAGCCTTTGGGCTCAACCCCTGGCCACCAGCGCCGATAACGCGGCGGGTATGCGTCAACCCCACGCCATGGCGCGCATAAAGGCTGGGCACGAAAGACATCTACAGGAGCTCAAGTCCAAACTTCAGCTCAGCACTGAACAAGAGGGCCGTTGGGCGACATTTGCTGGGACCATGACACCTCCTCCTGACCGGGCAGGCCCGGGTGAGCGACAAGCCCAAAGGGCCGAATTGGCCCAGCTAAACACACCCGAGCGCATCGACCGCCTCAAAGCCTTGCGGCAACAGCGTCAGGCAGAAATGAATGCGTGGGCGGACCGCCGCGGCGAAGCTGCAAAAGCCTTCTACGCCAGCCTGAGTCCTCAACAGAAGAAGGTGTTTGACGAGGAAACCGCCCGGCTGATGCAACATCGCGGCGGACAGGGTCCGAGGCCTCACGGAGGCCGACACGGTCACGGCTGATCAAGCCCCGCCAAAGGGTCGCACCCCTAACAACGCTGCATGCAGCCAAAAGGCGAAGGCGGCCCAGGTCACCAGGCCCAGCCCAAGAGATAAAACCGTGGGGCCTAGCCGGCCCGGCGCGTAGCTGATCTGATCGCGGCGATCGCGCCGACGCGAGGCGATGAACAGCCAAACCGACCAAGCCAAAAAAGCGCCAAACAGCAAAAGATCCGCCAAGGTATTGTTGGCCAGCAAATGGCCCAATGCCCAGGCCTTGGTTCCCAAAACCATCGGGTGATGCAGGCGCGCCTTGAGCTGATTGCCCGGCACATACGCAGCTACGAAAAGTACAAAGGCCGCCAAGGTGAACCATGAGGCGGCATGCTTGAGGGCGACGGGAGTCGTCCACAACACCACGGGCTCTAAACGCAACTGACCCCACCCACGAATCAGCAGGTACAAACCCAGCAAGGAAACGACCGCATAGAAGCCTTTCCAAGGCAGCGGACCCCACCTCTGAATCGTTGTCGTTCTCCATCTCTCTGCGAAGATCCGTACCGAGTGCATTCCCAAGAACAAAGCCAACCCTAGAGCAAATTCCAGCATCATCCCGACTCCTTGAACCGCTGCAGTATAAAAACAGGCCGGTCCATACGGCCGACGCCGTCGCCAGGCTCAGCGGGTGTTCCTGCGCTACGAGAGCTGATCTTGCAGATGCCTCTGCCGAACCCATCCCAATGCAACGCCATGACATCAACCGCTGCTGACGCTTTGAACAACCGGCCCATCAAGGTGCTGACCGTCAATATCCACAAGGGGTTTACTGCCCTGCGTCGCAAGGTCATGCTGCATGAACTCCGCGAAGCGGTCCGAGGCGTAGGGGCGGATCTGGTTTTTCTGCAGGAGGTCAGCGGCAGTCACAACACACACCCGGAACGCTACAGCAATTACCCATCCGCGCCGCACTACGAGTTTTTGGCTGACAGCATCTGGCCGCAATACGCCTATGGCCGCAATGCAGTCTATGCCGAAGGCCACCACGGCAATGCGGTGTTGTCGAAGTTCCCGATTTCTCATGTTGAAAACCGCGATGTTTCCATCTCTGGACCTGAACGACGCGGTCTTTTGCATTGCGTAATTCACCTGCCCGATGGGCCCCTACACGCGGTTTGTGTGCATCTGAGCCTGCTGGAGTCTCACCGGCGCCGGCAAATGCAAATGCTGTGTCACCTGGTGCGCGAGGACATGCCCTCGCGGGCTCGCGTCGTGGTGGCTGGAGATTTCAACGACTGGCGCCGACGTGCCCATGTGCAACTTGAACAAGGGGCGGGCCTTCAAGAAGTCTATTTACAAGCGCACGGCCGCACGGCCCGCACTTTTCCGGCGCGGCTGCCTTTATTGGGGCTCGACCGGATCTATGTCGCCCACGCCCGCGCCCACCGCCCTTTGCCTTTGCCTCGCAAACCGTGGGCCCACTTGTCAGATCACGCGCCCCTGGCAGCCGAGATCTTCTGGTGAGGGCTTTAACCGGCCGGAGGTCTTGGAGACTTCAGGTCGCTCGGTGGGCGTGCTTTGCTTCGGCGGCTGTGCGATTGATTGTCAGCGCCACGCAGCGCCAATCGATCTGATCGACTCATGGGCGTCCGTCTGCCTTGATTGATCTGCGACGAGCCCTTAATGCCAGCCTTGTTGACGTCGTTGGCCACCTTGCCACCCGCACCGGGCTGCTTGGGCTTGCGTTTCGTGCTTCTGTCTTCACTCATGGACCACCTCCAGCCTCTGCAGAGATTTTGCCCAGGTGAATCATTCTGCGATGTCGGACAAAAGCGTTTTCCGCTTGGCGTCAGCGCTTGATCAAAGGTTCGCCTGCTATTGTCGGCAGGCTGCCTCAAACATCAATATTGGCTGCGCGCAGCGCATTGGTTTCGATAAAGTCTCGGCGCGGCTCCACCTCATCGCCCATCAGCATGGAAAACACATGGTCGGCTTCGATGGCATCGTCAATTTGTACCCTTAACAAGCGCCGCACCGCCGGGTCCATGGTGGTTTCCCAAAGCTGCTCAGGGTTCATCTCGCCCAGCCCTTTGTAGCGCTGCCGTGCCGTGCCCGCCTCTGCTTGGGCCACCAGCCATTGCATGGCCTGCCTGAAATCTCGCACCCGCTCCTGCCGGCGTCGCTCGCCCTCGCCACGCATGACGACGGCGTCCTCTGAGAGGAGATTGCGAAAGGTTTGCGCGGCCTCTGCCAAAGTGGCGTAGTCCGCTCCATGCACAAAGTCCTGCGTGATCAGGCTGCTCTTGATGTTGCCATGGTGTCGGCGACTGATGCGCAAAATTGGTTTGTCACTGCGAATATCAAATTCACCGACGACCTGTGCATCAGGCAAAAAGGCTTGCAAGGCAAGCGCGCTGGCTTCGGCAGCAGCCACCGTATCCAAATCCAGTGACACACCATCGGCCACTGCGCGCAAGGCTTCCTGATCCATGAATCCGCCCAGGCGGTGGATCACAGCCTCAGCCAGCTGATGCTTGCGCGCCAACTCAGCCAGTGTGTCCCCACTGAGCACGGTTCCTCGACCGGTGTCGACGCTTGCTTCTTTCAGCGCGATACGCATCAGGAACCCGTCGAGCGCAGCCGCGTCTTTGAGATACAGCTCCTCCTTGCCCGCCTTGACCTTGTAGAGCGGGGGTTGAGCAATGTAAATGTGTCCACGTTCCACCAACTCGGGCATCTGACGATAAAAGAAGGTCAGTAACAAGGTCCGAATATGCGCACCGTCCACATCCGCATCGGTCATGATGATGATGCGGTGGTAACGCAATTTGGCGATGTTGAAATCATCTGCGCCACTCTTTCCCTCTCCCACCCCGGTGCTGCCAATACCGGTGCCCAAGGCAGTGATCAAGGTCAGAATTTCGTTGCTGGTCAGCAACTTTTCATATCGGGCTTTTTCCACATTCAGGATCTTGCCGCGCAGCGGCAAGATGGCCTGGAATTTTCGGTCACGTCCCTGCTTGGCTGAGCCCCCGGCGGAGTCCCCCTCGACGATGTAAATCTCACAAAGCGCCGGATCCTTTTCCTGGCAGTCCGCCAACTTGCCCGGCAAGCCCATGCCGTCCAAGACGCCTTTGCGGCGGGTCATTTCACGTGCCTTGCGAGCGGCCTCTCTTGCCCTGGCTGCTTCGACGATCTTGCCGCAGATGATCTTGGCATCGTTGGGTCGTTCTTCCAGAAAATCGGTCAAGGTTTTGGCCACGATGTCTTCCACCGGGCCCCTTACCTCGCTAGAGACCAATTTATCCTTGGTTTGACTGGAAAACTTGGGCTCGGGGACCTTGACGGACAGTACGCAGCACAGGCCTTCACGCATGTCGTCGCCACTGACCTCTACCTTGGCTTTCTTGGCCAACTCCTGGGTCTCGATGTATTTGCTGATGACTCGCGTCATTGCAGCCCGCAGCCCCGTCAAATGCGTACCGCCATCGCGTTGCGGAATGTTGTTGGTAAAGCAAAGCACATTCTCGTTGTAGCCACTGTTCCACTGCATCGACACTTCGACGCCCACAGAGGTCCCTTGTTCGCTTTGCCGTTCACCTACCGCATAAAAGGCATTGGGATGCAGAACCTGCTTGCCCTTGTTGATGAAGTCCACAAAACCTTTGACCCCACCTGCACCGGAAAAATCATCTTCCTTGCCACTGCGCTCATCCTTCAAGCGGATGCGAACACCGTTATTGAGAAAACTCAGCTCTCTCAACCGCTTGCTGAGAATCTCATAGTGGAAATCATGGTTCTCCTTGAAGATTTCAGTGTCCGGGAGAAAGTGCACTTCCGTGCCGCGCTTGTCAGTCTCTCCCAAGATCTTCATGGGCGAGACCTCCACCCCATCGAGGGTTTGGATTAACCGGTTCTGTACCACCCCTCGGCTAAATTCCAGTGTGTGCACCTTGCCGTCGCGACGAATGATCAATCGCAACATGCGTGACAAGGCATTGACACAACTGACACCCACACCATGCAAGCCACCAGAGACCTTGTAGCTGTTCTGATTGAACTTGCCACCGGCATGCAACTCCGTCAGGGCAATTTCTGCTGCGGATCGCTTAGGTTCATGTTTGTCATCCATCTTGACGCCCGTCGGTATGCCCCTCCCGTTATCAATCACACTGATGGAATTGTCCGCATGAATGGTCACGATGATGTCATCGCAGTGCCCCGCCAAAGCTTCATCGATCGAGTTATCGACCACCTCAAAAACCAGATGGTGCAAACCGGTACCGTCTGAGGTGTCACCGATGTACATGCCCGGTCTTTTTCTGACCGCCTCCAAGCCCTCCAGGATTTGAATGGCTGACTCACCATAAGCCTGTGAAGCTTCCGTAGCTTGGTGATCCCGCCCCGACACAGCTGGCGCAGAGGCTTGTGCATGGGGATCTGAGGGCTGATATTCGGTGGTCATAAATGATGAGAAGAGGTCTTAAAAACGAACAAACCCGCGCCAGGGCGCGGGCCAGGACCTGGGTCTACCCCCAGCGCAAGCGTCATATCCGCATGGGCATGACGACGTACTTAAAGTTCCTGTCATCGGGAATGGTGAGCAAAGCAGAATTGTTAGAGTCCGCCAGTTCAATCTTCACCATGTCCTGGGTCATGTTGGTGAGCACATCAATCAGGTACGTGACATTAAAGCCGATTTCTATGCTGTCCCCGCTGTAATCAATGTCCAACTCGTCGATGGCTTCTTCCTGCTCTGCATTGTTGGTGGCTACGCGCAGGCAACCAGGATCCACATTGAGCCGCACACCTTTGAACTTTTCACTGGTCAAGATGGCCGTCCTTTGCAGGCTGGCCAACAAGGGCTGACGACCGAGAACAATGATGTTCTTGTGGTTCTTCGGGATGACCCGGTTGTAATCGGGAAACTTACCCTCAACCAGCTTGGTGACAAACTCCATGCCACCAAATTTGAACTTGGCTTGATTACCAGCGAATTGCATCTCGATCGCCCCCTCTTGATCACTGAGGAGACGCTGCAGTTCCAAAACCGTCTTGCGCGGCAAGATCACTTCCTGACGCTGCTGCACATCCACATCCAGATCGGCCGATGAGAAAGCCAGGCGGTGACCATCGGTGGCCACCAGACTGAGTTGCTTGCCCTCGGCCACGAACAAAATGCCGTTGAGGTAGTAACGGATGTCGTGAACAGCCATGGCAAAGGAAACCTGCGCCAGTAAGCCTTTAAGCGTTTTTTGGGGAACCGAGAAAACAGGTCCGAACTGAGCTGATTCCTGCACCAGGGGAAAGTCTTCCGCCGGGAGAGTCTGCAAAGTGAACTTGCTCTTTCCCCCTTTGAGTACCAGCTTGTTTTGTTGTGATTCCAAAGACACGACCTGATCAGCGGGCATGGAACGCAAGATGTCGATCAACTTGCGAGCGCCCACGGTTGTGGTGAATTGACCACCATCACCACCGAGCTGGCCGCTTGTACGAATCTGGATTTCCAGATCGCTGGTTGTCAATTCAATTTGTTCGGCATTCTTGCGAATCAGCACATTGGCCAGGATTGGCAAGGTGTGACGTCTTTCGACAATGCCAGCCACTGACTGCAAGGCAGCCAGGACTTGTTCCTGCTGGGCTTTAAGGACGATCATGGGGTCTTGTCTTTCTTCTCTTCTTTATGTCTTCATTTAATGAATAGTAGTCGTAGTAGAGGATCGCTTTCTTTGTGGATACCCCTATTTTCGCTTTTTTAATCAAGTACTTCCTATCTTGGAATGTCTGGTGATGGGCTGTGTCGTGCGGTCTGCCCCGGTGGGGATAAGACCCTTCATTTGCCCTATTCTGTGGATAAGAAGGGGCTTGTTCAAAACTTGTCCCCAGACTTATCGATAAGCCCCGTTTCAAAGCAGGAGTCCATCAAAGTCACCCTTTGAGCGTTTGCTCAAGCACATGAAGCTGTTGATTGAGTTCAGCAATTTGCTGCCGTTCAGCGCCTATCTTTCGTACCGCATGGAGCACGGTGGTGTGATCGCGACCCCCAAAAAGCTCGCCGATCTCCGGTAGGCTTTTCTGGGTCAACTCCTTGGCCAGATACATCGCGATCTGCCTGGGTTTGGCGATGCTGGCTGGGCGCTTTTTGGAGTACATATCGGCCACCTTGATCTTGTAGAAGTCGGCCACAGTTTTTTGGATGTTTTCAACCGAAATCTGCCGGTTCTGGATCGATAGAAGGTCTCGGAGCGCCTCTCTTGCAAGCTGGATCGAAATATCCTTCTGATTGAATCGAGAGTAAGCCAAAATCTTGCGCAATGCACCTTCCAACTCGCGCACGTTGGAACGTACATTCTTGGCCACAAAGAAGGCTACTTCTTCGGGCATGTGGGCACCTTCGAGCTCAGCCTTGCGGATCAGAATGGCCACTCGCATTTCAAGTTCTGGGGGCTCGATGGCCACCGTTAGGCCCGAATCAAAACGTGATACCAGGCGCTCATGGATATCAGTCAAACCCTTCGGGTAGGTGTCGCTGGTCATCACAATGTGAGACTTTTTGGCCAGCAGGGCCTCGAAGGCATTGAAGAACTCTTCTTGGGTTCGGTCTTTGTTGGCAAAAAACTGCACATCATCAATCAGCAACAGATCCAAGGAGTGATAACGCTGCTTGAACTCGTCAAAAGTCTTGCGCTGGTAGGCCTTAACCACATCTGAGACGAACTGCTCTGCGTGGATGTAGAGAACTTTGGAATTAGGCTGGTCGGCTAGTAACTTATTACCGATCGCATGGACCAGATGGGTTTTGCCTAGACCAACTCCGCCATAAACAAACAAGGGGTTGTAGAGCTGCCCCAGGCTACTCGCGACATGCATCGCTGCTGCCCGACCCATGCGGTTGGCAGAGCCCTCAATCAAGGTGTCAAAGGTTAAAGCGGCGTTAAGTCGGGTCTTGAATCCAGCTTCAGCTTCGTCAGCGGGCGGCAGCCGCAAGGGCTCAACCAGTCGGGTCAAGTCCTGATTGATGGGGCTATGCTTACCGGGCTCTCTTTTAGGAGTGATCGCTAACTCTAAGACCATCTCTCGCCCAGAGAGGCGGGTCAGCAGGCCATGGATCTGCTGACTGTACTGGGCCCGGATCCAATCCAGCTTGAAGCGATTGGCCACCCAAAGCGTGAGTTTGTTGACATCATCCTGGAACTGCGGAACCAGGGGTCTGATCCAGGTATTGAACTGTTGTTCGGGTATATCCTGGGCCAATTGTTCAAGGCAAAGGGTCCAGAGTTCGGGAGCCAGGGGGGGATCAAAGGCCTCTTGCATCAGGGTCTTGCCAGTGTGATACGGCGCACAGGGCGCGCCAGCTTCTTGTGGATATCGGGATCTTGTGAGGCGGCTGATTCTAGCCTGATGAGGGACTTATCCACAATCTTGACAGCCCGCGTAAATTGAGCTTGCGCGCTTTGCGCTCCGCCGGCTGCGGCAGGGCTCGGATTCGGGTGCGCCGGAGGGCCATTTGATCAGCGTTGACTGGATCGGTGATAATTGCGGGTTTCTCTGCTTCCGGCATACGGCCGGACCAGAACAGACGTTTTCCCCCAAGGATTGATCATGAAACGCACGTACCAACCGTCGAAAGTCAAACGCGCCCGTACCCACGGTTTTCTGGCCCGCATGCGGACTCGCGGCGGTCGGGCGGTCATCAATGCCCGCCGAGCCAAAGGTCGCAAGCGCCTGGCTGTTTAAGACGGTTCAGCCTGGCGGACCTGGTTTTGCGCAAGCTCAAATCCCGGGCGCAGTTCGAGGCTGCCTTGAATAGTCAAGTGATTGCGAGAAGCGAGCATTTTGCCCTGCATCGTTTACTCAAATCAGGGTTCCCAGAGTCTGATCCTTTCCTTTCCGCGAGTCCCCAGCAGGGCGCAGCACAAAAAAAGGCTCAAAACATGGAGGGTTGCGCACAGCTCCCACTCTCCGTGGAAAGAACGATGGGTCCAGTGTTTGCTGTGCTCGTTCCAAAACGATGGGCATCACGAGCGGTCACTCGCAACATGATCAAGCGACAGGCACGGGCAATGGCGCAAAGGGCATTACCAAGGCAGGAGGACTCGATCTTCTTGTTACGTTTGCGCAGGGCATGGCCGCAGCAGGCGTTTATTGCAGCGACTTCCCCAGCTTGGGCTGGAGAAGTGCGGCGGCAATTGTCGGCGCTCTTCTCATCGCTTGAGCCCCAGGCCTGATGACCTTCTCGAGCCTACGGCACTTGCCGCGAGATGTCTTGATCGTGGGGATCAAGCTCTACCGGCTTTTACTCAGCCCTACCCTCGGGAGCGCCTGCCGTTTTGAACCGAGTTGCTCACAGTATGCCCTGCAAGCCCTGAAGCAACACGGAGCCGGTGCGGGCAGCTACCTAACCTTACGCCGTCTGATGCGCTGTCACCCGTGGTGTGATGGCGGCCATGACCCCGTCCCTGCGCGTCTTTTTGATCGTTTGCGCACCCCATCTTCCTCAGATCAGTCTTCATGAACGAAATTCGTCGCACCATCTTGTGGGTCATTTTTGGTTTTTCCATGGTTCTGCTTTGGGATCAGTGGCAAATCCACAACGGAAGAAAGCCCACGTTTTTCCCTCAGCCGGCCCCCGCAGCAACGGCGCCGGCAGCACCGGCGGCGAGCACCAGCGCCCCGGTCAGTGCGGCAGCAGTGCCGGCGGCCGTTTCTGCGGCCACACCTGCTGTGGCACCACCCACAGGGGCCACCACGGGCACGCCACAGCGCGAAAGGATCCAGGTCAAAACCGACGTACTTGACCTGACCTTCGATGCCGAGGGTGGCTCTTTGGTGCGATCCGTTTTCTCCAGATATGCGGACCTGCAGTCGCCGGGAAACAATTTCGTCTTGTTTGACGAGAGCAAAGATCGGGTTTATCTGGCCCACACCGGGCTGATTGGAGCCCCCGGGGGTTGGCCCAACCATAAGACGGTAATGTCCGTCGCTCCTGGTGAGCGACAACTCAAGCCTGGACAGGATCAGCTTGAACTGCGCTTTGAGTCACCAGAGATCGGGGGCATGAGACTGATCAAGACCTACCTTCTAAAACGCGGCAGCTACGTACTGACGGTCAAGCACGAAGTGGTCAACACGAGCGCAGCCCCAGTCAATCCCCAGCTCTACTTCCAGTTGGTTCGCGATGGCAACAAGCCGGCTGGTGAGTCCGCTTTCTATTACACCTTTACCGGCCCAGCCGTTTACACCGAAGCTAAGAAATTCCAGAAGATAGAGTTCAGCGATATCGAGAAGAACAAGTTTGAGGCTGAAAAACAGGCCGATAACGGCTACATCGCGATGGTGCAGCATTACTTTGCCTCCGCCTGGCTGCTTCCAGCCGGGCAGAGCCGCGATATTTTCCTGCGCAAGATAGACAACAATTTGTATGCTGTGGGTCTGATTGCACCTCTGTCCACGCTGGCCCCAGGTGCCAGCCAATCCTTTGAGTCGCGGCTGTTCGTCGGTCCGCAGGAAGAAAAGGCATTGGAGGCCTTGGCGCCGGGACTGGAGTTGGTTAAGGACTATGGCTGGTTCACCATCCTGGCCAAGCCGCTGTACTGGTTGCTCTATGAGCTTCACCGTTTCATTGGCAACTGGGGTTGGGCCATCGTCGCGTTGGTGTTCCTGATCAAGTTGGCCTTCTATTGGCTCAATGCCAAGGCCTATCAG
Source organism: uncultured Polaromonas sp. (assembly GCA_964488145.1). Classification (GTDB taxonomy): domain Bacteria; phylum Pseudomonadota; class Gammaproteobacteria; order Burkholderiales; family Burkholderiaceae_C; genus Polaromonas. The sequence continues at coordinate 51,877 of CAZATV010000001.1, read as the reverse complement.
AGCATGGCCAAGATGAAAGCCATCAACCCTCGCATCATGGAAATGCGAGAGCGCCTGAAGGACAAGCCTCAGGAAATGCAGATGGCCATGATGAAACTCTACAAGGAAGAGAAGGTCAATCCCATGGGCGGGTGTTTCCCTATCATGGTGCAGATCCCGGTGTTTATTGCTCTTTACTGGGTGTTGTTGTCCAGTGTCGAGATGCGTAATGCACCCTGGATCGGCTGGATCACTGATCTTTCAGCGCCGGACCCCTATTTCATACTGCCGATTGTGATGACCTTGACCACCCTGTTGCAAACGGCGCTAAATCCTTTGCCGCCGGATCCCCTGCAAGCCAAGCTGATGTGGTTGATGCCCTTGATGTTCAGCGTGATGTTCTTCTTCTTTCCTGCAGGCCTGGTGCTTTACTGGATTACCAACAACATTTTGTCGATTGCGCAGCAGTGGGTCATCAACACGCGCATGGGTGTGCCCCCCCAATTTAATCTGCCCAAGTTCAAATAGTGCCTGGGGCCGCTTTAAGCGGCCCTTTTTCTGGGCCCGCCATGCTTGCCCGCCAACAAGATCCAATCATTGCAATGGCGACCGCGCCCGGGCGAGGTGCGGTGGGCATCGTTCGTATTTCGGCGGTCCGGCTGGAGTCTTTCATTCGGCTGTTCTGGGGCGCTCCTTTGGTCCCGCGTACCGCCACTTATGGCCCCTTCCGAGATGCCCAGGGAGGGGTGATCGATCAGGGCCTGGCCTTGTTTTTTACCGCGCCCGCCTCCTACACAGGAGAAGATGTCCTCGAACTCCAAGCGCACGGCGGACCGGTGGTGCTGCGCTTGCTGATGCAGCGCTGCTTGCAGGTGGCTGCCGAGCCGGACCCAGTGACTGGTATGGTTTGCTTGGCCGGTCTTCGGCCGGCCGAGCCAGGTGAATTTACCCGCCGCGCATTTCTCAATGGAAAGATGGATCTGGCGCAGGCTGAAGCGGTGGCCGATCTGATCGAGGCCAGTACCGAAGCAGGCGCCCGCTCTGCGGCACGATCATTGGCCGGCGACTTTTCCCGAGAAATTGAAAGCCTGATGCAGCAACTGATCCATCTGCGTATGCTGGTGGAAGCTACCCTGGATTTTCCGGAAGAAGACATCGACTTCATAGAACAGTCCGATGCGCGGGGTCAACTCCTGGCACTGCAGCAACGTCTGGCTGCCGTGCTCGATCGAGCGGGGCAGGGCGCCATTTTGCGCGAAGGCATCCGGGTGGTTATTGCGGGTCAACCCAATGCCGGAAAGAGCTCCCTGCTCAATGCGTTGGCCGGTGCTGAGCGAGCCATCGTCACGCCGATTGCAGGAACCACACGTGACAAGGTCACCGAGCTGATTCAAATCGAGGGGGTCCCCCTGCATGTGGTGGATACAGCCGGTTTGCGTGAAAGCAGTGATCTGGTGGAAAAGCTTGGCATTGAAAGGGCGTGGCAAGAAATCAGTGCAGCCGATGCGGTCCTGTTCCTGCATGATTGGCCGAGGCATCGGGCTGCGGATAAAGAAGGTCGTTCTTATCGCGAGCTTGATGCACAAATCGCGCAACGGTTGCCGGCCCATATTCCAGTGCTGCAGGTCTGGAACAAGATGGACAGCGATCCCGAAAGCACAGCAGGGACCAATCGCCCGGAGGGGCTTTTCATTTCAGCCAAGACAGGACAGGGGCTTGATGATTTGCGCGCCGCCTTGCTCAAGCAGGTGGGCTGGCACAGCCAGGAGGGCCTCTACATGGCCAGGGCCCGGCATTTGCAGGCCCTGCACGCGGTTTCGCAGCAGCTTGAGCGCGCAGGGCAACAGCTCGAGACGCCTTCTCCGGCCCTCGACTTGCTGGCAGAAGACTTGCGTCAGGCCCAAAACGCGCTCGGTCAGATCACTGGGGAATTCACAACAGAGGATCTCTTGGGCGTGATCTTCTCGTCTTTTTGCATCGGCAAGTAGCGCGGCGGCCCAAGCGCTCAAGTGGCCGGCACCATGGGCAGGCGCAGCCCCTGTTCCTTCGCGCAGGCGCGGGCAGACTCATAGCCTGCATCGGCATGCCGCATCACGCCTGTGGCCGGGTCATTCCAGAGCACGCGTGAGATCCTCTGTGCCGCCTCAGAGGTGCCATCGCAAACGATGACCACGCCGGAGTGCTGCGAATACCCCATGCCCACGCCTCCGCCGTGATGCAGGCTGACCCAGGTGGCGCCACCCGCGGTGTTGAGCAAGGCGTTGAGCAGCGGCCAGTCGGATACCGCGTCAGAGCCATCGCGCATGGCCTCGGTTTCCCGGTTGGGACTGGCGACGGACCCGCTGTCGAGATGGTCGCGACCGATGACGATGGGCGCTTTGAGCTCTCCCGAGCGCACCATTTCATTGAATGCCAGCCCCGCCCGGTGACGCTCGCCCAGACCGATCCAGCAGATGCGAGCCGGCAAGCCCTGGAAGGCAATGCGCTCTCCGGCCATGTCCAGCCATTGGTGCAGGGGCTTGTCATTCGGGAACAGCTCCTTCATCTTTGCATCGGTTTTTCGGATGTCCTGCGGGTCGCCTGAGAGGGCCACCCAGCGGAAGGGCCCCTTGCCGCGGCAGAACAGAGGTCGAATGTAGGCTGGGACGAAGCCGGGAAAGTCAAAGGCGTTTTGAACGCCCTGGTCAAACGCCACCTGGCGTATGTTGTTGCCGTAATCAACCACCGGGATACCCATGCTCTGGAACGCCAGCATGGCCTGAACATGCGTGGCGCAGCTTTGGGCTGCTGCATCCCGAAGGGCGGTGCTGCCACTGCTGCTGCGGGCTTGCTGCCACTGTTCGAGGGTCCAGCCCGAGGGCAGATAGCCGTTGAACAGGTCGTGCGCTGAGGTCTGATCAGTTACCAGATCAGGCCGCAGGCCACCGGCCTGAGCTCTACGGACCAGCTCGGGCAGTATGTCTGCTGCATTGCCCAGAAGGGCCACCGATCGGGCCTGTCCGCTTCGGGTGTAACGTTCGATTCGCTCGAGTGCATCGTCGACGCTCTGGGCCTGTTCGTCCACATAACGGGTCTTGAGCCGAAAGTCGATTCGGCTTTGCTGACATTCGATGGTCAGAGAACAGGCCCCAGCGAAGGTGGCTGCCAGGGGTTGCGCGCCCCCCATGCCGCCCAATCCGGCGGTCAGGATCCAGCGCCCCTTCCAGCTGCCGTCATAGTGCTGGCGGCCGGCCTCCACGAAGGTCTCATAGGTGCCCTGAATGATGCCCTGGCTGCCGATGTAGATCCAGGAGCCGGCGGTCATCTGCCCGTACATCATGAGCCCCTTGCGGTCGAGCTCCATGAAATGTTCCCAGGTCGCCCACCGGGGAACGAGATTGGAGTTGGCGATCAGCACACGCGGAGCTTCCGTGTGGGTCTTGAAAACCCCAACCGGTTTGCCGCTTTGAATGAGCAGAGACTCATCGGCTTGCAAAGCCCGCAAGCTGCGCAGGATGGCCTCGAAGCAATCCCAGTCACGGGCAGCCTTGCCGATGCCCCCGTAGACCACCAGTTGGTCAGGGTTCTCGGCCACTTCGGGATCGAGGTTGTTCTGGATCATCCGGTAGGCGGCCTCGATCAGCCAGTTCGCGCAATGGAGTTGGTTCCCGCGAGGGGCACGGACAAGGCGCGGCTGGGCCGGCTGATGAATGGCAGACAGGTCGGTCATGACGGTTCCTTGGGCACTGGTGGGACGGTCTTCAATGTACTTGTCTAGGCAGGCTTGGACAAGTGTGCCAAGCCTATGGTTTCTACCAGGGGCGTGATGAGCCCTTCTCGGGCGATGGGCCTGTCGGGCTCTGGCGCTCCACCCTGCTGGAAAGGCAACCTCCGAAGCACAACGTCTCGGGCCGGGCCTGTGACCGTTCAGCTTGGCTTTATCGGGGGACGGGTACGCACAGCGGTCGTACTGGCGCAGGTGAAGGCAAAGATGTCAGGCCCAGAGATGCCGACCCAGCAGCCGGCCGTCGCTGGCGACCACAAACCCTTCGCCCATGCTGGGGTAGGCGTTGGTCAGCGCACTCATGCTCACTTGGTGTGTGACCCAGACTTCAAAGCGCCCCGACGGTATCTGTCGCAGCGCCTGACGCATCATTTGCGTCAGTGCCGGCTGCGCTTGGGCGTTGCCGAAAGTGGAATTGAGGGCTGGCCACGGCGTGTGGAAGCCGAAAGCCTCGTCGGCTGTGTCGCGGCAGCGGCACCAAAGGCTCGAGCGCACCGCTGCCGGCTTGAGTCCTTGTTCAGTAAACCATTGACCGATGCGTCGGGACTGGGCGCGTCCCTCGGGGCTCAGCAGTCGCTGCGAGCGGCAGTTGTCCAAGGTAAAGCCGGGCGGATCGCCGATGCCGGGTTCGGTCAGGGCATGACGGATCAGCACCACACAGCCGCCGGGGCGGATGAGTGGTGCCAGGCTGGCCGCGCCCACCGAATCTGTCCCCCAGCTCGGTCCAGCAGGAAGGGTGGCCGCCAGAAGTCCCCACCCGAATTGACGCCGTCGCACAGGGCCGAGCGCGCTCATGACTTAGCTCCGCTTGCTGCGCTCACGCAGCAGTTTTTCTTCGGCCAGCGCCAGCGCCTGCGGCAGCCCGGAAAGCACCAGAGTGTCCCCACCTTGCAGCACCAGCGCATCGTCGGGTTCAACCATCTGCCCGTCGAGCCGGCGCAAATGGACCAGTCGCACGCCGACGGCATGCAGGGCCAGCTCTTCCAGTCGCAGGCCGACGGCGCGAACCCCGGCCGGCAGCGTCAGCGTGGCCAGCCGTTCGTGTTCAAGCTCATCGACCGTGTCGTCGTCAGCGCCGTGGAAGTAGCCGCGCAGCAGCCCGTATCGCGCGTCGCGCTGCTCTTGCACGCTTCGAATCACCCGCCGCATCGGCACGCCCACGAGAGCCAGCGCATGACTGGCGAGCATCAGGCTGCCTTCGATGGCTTCGGGCACGACTTCAGTGGCCCCAGCCGCTTGAAGCTTCTCGAGATCATGGTCATCCACTGTGCGCACAATGATCGGCACCGATGGCGCATGCTCGCGTACGCTGCCCAAGACTTTCAAGGCGCCGGGGGTGTCCAGATAGGTCACCACAACGGCACTGGCCCGGGCCAGGCCGGCGGCCATGAGTGACTGCACCCGCGCGGCATCGCCAAAGACCACCGAGTTACCGGCGGCAGCTGCTTGGCGCACCCGGTCGGGGTCTAGATCCAGCGCGATATAGGCAATGCCCTCCTGATCCAGCATCCGCGCCAGATTCTGCCCACAGCGCCCGTAGCCGCAAATGATCACATGCTGCCGGGTGTTGATGGCTTTTCGGGCAATGGAGGTCATTTGCAGGGACTGCTGCATCCATTCATTGGCCACCAGCTTCATGACCACCGTATTGGCCTGCATGATGATGAAGGGAGTTGCCAGCATCGACAGCACCATCGCGGCTAGCACTGGATTGAGCAGATTGGCTGGGATCAGCTGGCTGTCTTGGGCCAGAGTCAGCAGAACAAAGCCGAATTCACCGGCCTGCGCCAGGTACAGGCCGGTGCGCAGCGCCACTCCGTCGGTGGCTCCCAGGCTGCGCGCCAGCGCCGCGATCAGGACCAGCTTGATCAGCACTGGCACGGCCAGCAGCAGCAAAACCAGCGGCCAGTTACCGGCCACTTCCCGCCAATCGAGCATCATGCCGATGCTGATGAAAAACAGCCCCAGAAGCACATCATGAAAAGGCCGGATGTCGGTTTCCACCTGGTGCTTGTATTCGGTCTCAGAGATCAGCATGCCAGCGATGAAAGCGCCCAGGGCCAGGCTGAGCCCAGCCAGCTCGGTCAGCCAGGCCAGGGCCAGCGTGACCAGCAGCAGGTTGAGCACAAAAAGCTCTTCGCTTTTGCGACGCGCCACCAGGGTCAACCACCAGCGCATGATTTTTTGGCCGCCGGTCAGCAGCAAGCCGACTAGAACGGCCGCCTTCAACAAGGCCAAGGCCAGTGCACCGAAGAGCTGTTCGGCCGGTGAACCCAATGCGGGAATCAGTACCAGCAGAGGCACCACCGCCAGATCCTGAAACAAAAGGATACCCATTACCCGTCGGCCATGCTCGCTGTCAAGCTCAAGCCGGTCCGACAGCAGCTTGACCACCAGGGCCGTGCTGCTCATCGCAGCGGCGCCGGCGATGGCCAGCGCTCCCTGCCAAGACAGATTCCAGAGATTGGGTGCCAGCCACCCCAGGAGCAAGGCGCCGATCAGAATGAGCGCCATCGTGAGCATGACTTGCAACAGACCCAAACCGAACACATGTTGGCGCATCGCGCGTAATTTGCCCAGATTGAACTCCAGGCCGATCACGAACATCAGGAATACCACGCCGAATTCGCCCAGGTAGTGAACGCTCTCAGCGTTCTGGGCCAGCGCCAAGGCGTTGGGGCCGATGAGCACACCAACGGCCAGATAGCCCAGCATCGGTGGCAGCTTGAGGCTGCGGCAGACCACCACGCCGAGCACAGCGGCCAGCAGGTAAAACAGGGTCAGCTCAAGTCCACTCATGCGAGGCATCGTAGCCGAAGGACGGAAATTGAACACAGGGCGGTCTTTGCTCGGCTGCAGCCGCATCAAGGTGTGCCTCACTAGAATCAAGGCATGCAAGCAAAGCCCCTGGATCCTGCACATTGCCTGGCACTGGCGCGACAGACCTTCGATATCGAAGCGGCCGCCGTGACCAACCTGGCCAGCCGTTTGGATCCGGCCGCGTTTGTGCGAGCTCTCGACATCATGTTGCGATGCAAGGGGCGTGTGGTGGTCATGGGCATGGGTAAGAGTGGTCACATTGGCCGCAAGATTGCGGCCACGCTGGCCTCCACGGGAACGCCGGCCCTGTTTGTGCATCCGGCGGAAGCCAGCCACGGTGATCTGGGCATGATCACCGGCGCGGACGTGGTGCTGGGTATTTCCAACAGCGGTCAAAGCGAGGAGATCAACAGCCTGTTGCCGATCCTTCGGCGCCAGCGTACCGCGCTGATTGCTCTGACCGGAGGCGCCGACTCGCCCCTGGCGCGACATGCCGATGTGGTGCTCGACAGCAGCGTGGAGCAGGAAGCCTGTCCACTCAATCTGGCCCCGACAGCCAGCACGATGGCCCAGTTGGCCCTGGGTGATGCGCTGGCAGTCGCCTTGCTTGATGCGCGAGGGTTTCGGCCGGAGGACTTTGCGCGATCGCATCCCGGGGGCGCTTTGGGGCGCCAGCTGCTCACCCATGTCAGCGACGTGATGCGAACTGGCCCGTCGGTGCCCGCAGTGTTCCCGCACGCCTCCTTGACCGAGCTTATGCGCGAGATGAGCGCCAAAGGCTTGGGTGCCTCGGCAGTGGTCGACGCCGAGGGTCATGTTTTGGGCATTTTCACCGACGGCGATTTGCGCCGCTTGGTCGAGAAGGGTCAGGACTTGCGCACCCTTCATGCGCGAGAGGTCATGCACCCCAGTCCGCGCACTGTGCGCGCCGACGCCTTGGCCGCTGAAGCGGCGGCCATCATGGAGCAGCACCGCATTACCAGCGTTCTGGTGGTCGATGCGCAGCATCGCCTGATCGGCGCGCTCAACAGCAACGACCTGATGCGGGCCAAGGTGATCTGATGCCTGCGGTCGATCTCTCCCAGTCACCGGTCTTGAAAATCGATCCGCACTTGCTGCTCCGTGCCCAGGACATTCGGGTGGCGTTTTTCGATGTGGACGGCGTTCTCACCGATGGAGGTCTATACATCGGAGAACAGATCGGCGAGACGACGCAAGAGGAAGCCGGTCGCTCGGCCCGCGAGACGATCAAGCGTTTTCATACGCTGGATGGACATGGCTTGAAGATGTTGCAGCGCGCTGGCATTACGCCGGCGGTTATCAGCGGCCGGGACAGTCCTGCCCTGCGAGCCCGCGTCCATGCCCTGGGCATCACGAACGCCCACTTTGGTCAGGAAGACAAGCGACCGTTGGCCGAGCAGACCTTGCGCGAGCTCGGCCTCGATTGGTCGGCAGCGGCCGCCATGGGTGATGACTGGCCCGATTTGCCACTCTTGCTGCGTGCAGCGATCAGCTGCGCTCCACCGTCGGCGCACCTGGAAGTCAGGGCGCGAGTGGATTACGTGACCGAGAGGGCGGCAGGTTACGGCGCGGTTCGTCAGTGGTGTGATTTGCTGCTGACCGCCAAGGGGGCCTATGCCCGACTGCTGCAGGAGTACATCGCATGACGGTGGCATCGTCGCGGGTTGGAGCGTTTGGAGGGGGCTGGCGCGTGGCGCTGCGCACGGCTGGGCGTTTTTTCCTGGGCCTTTGGGAAGCCCTCTCCATTTACCTGCCCATTGTTCTAATGGGTGTGCTCGCGTTGGCCACCTACTGGATGGTGCAGAGAACCCCGGTTTTTGTCGAGCCACCGTCGGCGCCCAAGTCGCAGGCTCAGGAGGTGGATTTCTTTATGCGCGGGGCCATCATCAAAAGCTTTGGTCCGGAGGGCCGGTTACAGAATCAGTTGTTCGGTCAGGAGATTCGCCACTATGGGGACGACAAGGCGGTGGAGGTCGATCAGCCGCGCTTCTGGGCCAGCGACGAGCAATCGCGAGTCATGACCGCGTCGGCCCGGTGGGGCTGGGTTCGAGACGATGGTTCGCTCCTCGAGCTCAAAGGTCAGGCCGTGGTGATTCGTCAGCCTTGGCGTGGCCCAGACGGGCGGATCACGCCCCAGCAGGAGTTGCGCGGCGAGCTGCTGATCGTCGATACCCGAGAAGAATGGGTACGCTCACCTCAGCCGGTGGTGCTCACCAGCGACCAGAATCGATTTTCAGGCGACACCTTGGTTTATGACCACCGGACACGTGTGGCTGAGCTCAGAGGCAGGGTTCGCGCTACCTTGGTGCCACGCCCATAAGAAAAGCCCTGTGGCACTCAGCAACAGGGCTTTTTATTTCAGACCTTGCGGTCCCGGTAGGGACCTCAGTCGATCAGTAACCGCCGCGGCCGCCGGAGCCGCCCCCGCCGCCACGACCACCGCCGTAGGGACTGCGGAAACCGCCGTCGCCACCACCGCCGCCATAACCGCCGCCGGAGCGACCACCACCACCGCCGCCACCGAAGCTGCGGGGAGGACGCGCCTCCATGGGCCGAGCTTCGTTGACCACCACGCTGCGGCCACCGAGAGACTGACCGTTCATGCCGTTGATGGCGGCCTGAGCTTCGGCATCACTGCCCATCTCGACAAAGCCAAAACCTTTGGAACGCCCAGTGTCGCGCTCCATCATCACCTTGGCGCTGGTGACTGAGCCGAATTGCGAAAAGCTCTGATGAAGATCTTCATCGCGCATCGAATAGGGCAGGTTGCCCACATACAGTTTGTTTCCCATTCAGGGACTCCTCTTGAACACAAAGAAAAAAGCGATGGAGTCCCGAAAGCACTGCGCGCGAAACTGACCGATCACCCTACTGTAGGGATTTTTTAAATCCTTACCCCTCGGATTATGCGTGAGACACCAGGAAAAAGGTAACCGTATGTAGCTGGTGCTTACCCGAAACGCTGGAAATTTTGCCTTTTCGGCCCTTTTTGTTGGTTTTCCGAACATTTGTTGCTTCCGCGGGCTGGCCTTTGAGGGGCGGCGACTGAAAATCAGCGCCGGCGGCGCACCAACTCGGTGCGCAACGTCCTTCGGATGCTGGGTGGCCAGCTAAACTCAGCGACATGGAGGCTCTACTTGTTTCCACAGGGCTGGTGACACTGGCTGAAATCGGCGATAAAACCCAGCTGCTCTCTTTGGTGCTGGCCGCCCGTTTCAGACAACCGCTGACGATCGCCCTGGGGATTTTGATCGCCACGCTGGCCAACCATGCCTTGGCCGGCGCCCTGGGCGCCTGGCTTGGCAGCCTGCTGGCCCCGGAAGTTCTGCGCTGGATTTTGGGCCTGTCCTTTCTGGCGATGGCGGTTTGGATGCTCATTCCAGACCGTCTGGAGGGCGATGAGGCGACCCGGGCCCCGGCTTTGGGCGTGCTGGCCACGACCGTTGTGGTGTTTTTCTTGGCCGAAATGGGTGACAAGACCCAGGTGGCCACGGTGGTGCTGGCGGCGCGCTATGAGTCTCTGGTTCAGGTGGTGGTGGGGACCACCGCCGGCATGATGCTGGCCAATGTGCCCGTCGTCTGGCTCGGCGAGCGCCTGACCCGACGGCTGCCGATTTCCTTGGTGCATCGAATCAGCGCACTGGTCTTCGCGATTCTCGGTCTTCTGGCCTTCTTTCTACCCGCATCTGCCCTGGGCGCGTGAGCCAGCTATACTTTCCCAAGCGCCGATTTGCTCAGCTTGCGGGCGCTCAAAAAATTCAGCTAAAGACGACACGCGCGCAGCCCGGATCGCCTTAGCGATGCCGGGCTTGTTGTTTTTTACCCTTTGTCGGGCCCTTGTTCGTGACTCTTGTTGCTACACCGCAGTCGATGCATTTTGTGCCCGCCCTGGCATTGGCCAGCGGCGCGTGCTTGCGCGATTACGACTTGAGCTACGAGACCTATGGCCAACTCAACGACACCCGAAGCAATGCGGTCCTGGTCTGTCATGCCCTCAATGCTTCGCACCATGTGGCCGGTGTTTACCTGGATGAGCAAGGCCAGATCAAGCCCCGCTCCGAAGGTTGGTGGGATACCCTGATTGGTCCGGGTAAGCCTTTAGATACCAACCGCTTCTTCGTTATCGGCGTTAACAACCTGGGCTCCTGTTTTGGCTCCACCGGCCCGATGCATCGCCACCCCGACACCGGCGAGATCTATGGCGCCGACTTCCCGGTTCTGACCGTTGAAGATTGGGTCCGGGCGCAGGCGCGCTTGCTTGATGCGATGGGCATCGAGCAGCTGGCCGCGGTCATCGGCGGCAGCCTGGGCGGCATGCAAGCGCTCAGTTGGACCCTGCAATACCCCGAGCGTGTGCGCCATGCGGTGGTGGTCGCCAGCGCCCCCAATCTGACCGCCGAGAACATTGCGTTCAACGAGGTGGCCCGCCGCGCCATCGTGACCGACCCGGATTTTCACGGAGGCCACTTCTATCGCCACGGCGTGGTGCCCAAGCGCGGTTTGCGCATTGCGCGCATGATCGGGCACATCACTTATCTCAGTGATGATGTGATGAACGAGAAATTTGGCCGGCAGCTTCGCGCCCGTCTCGATCAAGCCGTGGCCGACGGCCAGTACCGCTTTACCACCCAGGAGGTCGAATTTGAGATCGAGAGCTATCTGCGGTATCAGGGCGACAAGTTTGCCGAGTACTTTGACGCCAATACGTATTTATTGATTACCCGTGCTTTGGACTATTTTGATCCAGCCCGTGAATTTGCGGGTGACTTGACCCAAGCTTTTGCGCGTGCCCGCGCCCGATTTCTGCTGGTGAGTTTTACCACCGACTGGCGTTTCTCGCCACGGCGCAGTCGAGAGTTGGTCAAGGCCCTGCTCGATAACCAGCGCGACGTCAGTTATGCGGAGATTGATGCCCCACATGGCCACGATGCTTTTTTGTTGGACGACCCCCGCTATCTGTCCGTGGTACGAACCTATTTTGAGCAGGTCCAGTTGTGAAGGACTTGAGCGCCATGGCCGATCTGCAAACCCTGGCAGCCCTGGTGCCGCCGGGATCGCGGGTGCTGGACCTCGGTTGCGGCACCGGCGAATTGCTGGCCTACCTCATGCGAGAGCGCGGCTGCACCGGGTATGGTGTAGAGCTCGATGATGCCAATGTGCAGGCCTGTGTGGCCCGCGGCGTCAATGTCATCCAGCTCAATCTGGAAGAGGGGTTGGCGCTGTTTGCTGACAGCTCTTTCGATGTGGTGCTGCAGATCGATACCTTGCAACATCTGCGCAATACCGAGGTGATGCTGCGAGAGACCGCCCGGGTGGGCCGCACCGCCATCGTGGCCTTCCCAAACTTTGCGCACTGGCCCAACCGCCTGGCGGTCCTGCGTGGCCGCATGCCGGTGACCAAGGTCTTGCCTTACCAGTGGTACGACACGCCCAACATTCGGGTGGGTACCCTGCGCGATTTCAGAGCCTTGGCGCTGAGGAATCAGTTGCGAATTCTCGATGCGTTTGGCTTGCAGGACGGGCGTCCAGTGCGCTGGTGGCCCAACGCGCGGGCCAGCCGCGCTGTGTTCAAGCTGCAGCGCCAATGAGCCAGGAGGCGCCACCGCCATCACCGGTGGGTGCGGTGCCCAGAAGGCAAGCCTTTGCCTTTTGGTTGCGGCTGGGCTTTATCAGTTTTGGGGGCCCCGCCGGTCAGATCGCGATCATGCAGCGCGAGCTGGTGGAGCAGCGTGGCTGGATCAGCCAGGAGCGGTTTGCCCATGCGCTGAACTACTGCATGATGCTGCCCGGGCCGGAGGCGCAGCAGCTCGCCACCTATTTGGGTTGGTTGATGCACCGCACCTTGGGGGGCGTGGTTGCGGGCCTGCTGTTCATCCTGCCCTCCCTGCTGCTTTTGATCGGCTTGAGCTATTTGTACATGGCTCACGGCGAGCAGCCTGTCGTCGGCGCGCTTCTCTACGGGATCAAGCCGGCGGTGGCTGCGATCGTCCTGCAGGCCGTTTATCGCTTGGCGCAGCGCAGCCTGATGGATCCACGGCAGCGGCCTTGGCCCTGGGCTCTGGCCCTGACGGGATTTTTTGGGTTGGCGCTGCTTAACCTGTCCTTCGTCTGGCTGATTTCAGGTGCGGTCCTTCTCGGTCTGTTTCTGGCTCGTCGTGCACCGCAGGCCCTGAGCGGGCCTGAAGCTCAGACGACTCGCCCCTTGAGCAGCGGGCGCAGGGCCCTGCTGGATGTGGATACACCGGCACCGCCGCACACCCGGCCGCACCGCGGTCGACTGCTGGTGGTGCTGACGGTCGGGCTGCTTTTGTGGGGCTTTCCTATGGCCGTGCTGGTCGGCCTTTGGGGCTGGCAGGGCACGCTGACCCAGATGGGGGCGTTTTTTACCCGGGCGGCCTTGCTGACATTCGGCGGCGCCTATGCAGTCCTGCCTTATGTGCAGCAAGCGGCGGTGGATCAATACCATTGGCTCACCACAGCGCAGATGATGGACGGACTGGCCCTAGGCGAGAGCACCCCCGGCCCCCTGATCATGGTGGTGGCCTTCGTGGCTTATGTGGGCGGCTGGACGCACCAGGTGCTGGGCCCGCAAGCCTTGCCGGCCGGTGCGGCGCTGGCTGCCCTGGTGGCCTGCTGGTTTACCTTCCTGCCGTCCTTCATTTTCATTTTGGCCGGCGGCCCCTGGGTGGAAGCGGCGCGGGGGCGGCCGAGCTGGACCCTGCCCTTGCAAGCGGTTTACTGTGTGGTCATTGGCGTGATGGCGCATCTGGCCTGGACCTTCCTCGGGGCGGTAGCTGGGGCGCCGTCTGGGGGCATGATGGATGTCACCGCCCTGTTGATGGTTGCCGCCAGTCTGTGGGCCCTGCTGCGTTGGCGCTGGACGGTGGTGCAGCTGCTGGCTGCTGGCGCTGTGCTGGGGCTGCTGGTTTCCGGTTTGCGCGGCTGAGACCGCAGTGCACGCTAGACTTCAACGTCGATAGGCGACGCCTCGGGGGTTGGCTGTGGCCATGAAGGTCTGGCTGCGGCCGTCCTTTGGCCGCCTAATCCGAAGGTCCACTGCACCCGATTTCCAGGGAGGTTTCAATGAATGCCCGTCTACCGGCCGCTGTGCTCGATGATGCCCAAGCCTTGTCCCAGATTGCGGATCAATGGGATCGCGACATCCTCCCGCAGCTGAACCAATACATTTCGGTTCCCGCCAAGTCGCCTTTGTTTGATCCGCTTTGGGCCCAGCACGGCTTCATTGAGACGGTGGTTCGTCAGGCGGCCGATTGGGTGCTGGCGCAAAAAATCCCGGGCTTGACTTTGGAAGTGGTGCGCCTGCCAGGCCGTACGCCGGTGATTTTTTTCGAGCTGGCTGGTACCCGACCATTGGCCCCGGGCCAAAGCTCTACCGACAGCCCCACCGTGCTGATGTATGGGCATCTGGACAAACAGCCCGAATTTGAAGGTTGGCGCAGTGATTTGGGCCCATGGACGCCGCGGTATGAGGAAGGTCGCTTGTATGGTCGAGGCGGCGCAGACGATGGCTATGCCCTCTATGCCAGCCTGGCCGCCATCGCAGCCTTGAAAAGCCAAAACATTGAACATCCGCGCATCGTCGGGCTGATCGAAACCAGCGAAGAAAGTGGATCGCCAGACCTGCTGCCTTATGTTGAGGTTCTGCAATCTCGCATGGGCCCTGTCGAGTTGGTGGTGTGTCTGGACTCCGGGGCAGGCAACTATGACCAGCTCTGGCTAACCACCAGCCTTCGCGGCAACATCACCGGCACCCTGCGCGTCGAGGTGCTGACTGAGGGGGTGCATTCTGGAGATGCCAGTGGCGTTGTGCCATCGAGCTTTCGCATCATGCGCCAGTTGCTCGATCGTTTGGAAGACAGCGCGACGGGCCGTCTTCTGCCCGCCCAGTTTCACTGCGAGGTTCCGGCAGAGCGCCTGGCGCAGGCCCGTGAAACAGCGCGGATTCTGGGCGATGCGTTGTTCCGCCGCTTTCCATGGGCCCATCATGACTGCGGCGGCTCCACTCTGTTCACCCTGCCGACCACCTCCGATCCGGTGGAAGCTTTGCTCAACCGGACCTGGCGTCCCACTTTGAGTGTGACCGGCGCCGAGGGCCTGCCGGCCATCGGCGATGCCGGCAATGTGCTGCGGCCCCACACCGCTTTCAAGCTCTCCCTGCGCCTGCCCCCCCTGGTGGATGCATCGCAAGCCGTACAGGATCTCAAGGCCCTGTTGGAGGATAACGCACCCTATCAGGCCAAGGTGACGTTTGAGGGAGCGGGCGGCGCCTCCGGTTGGAATGCGCCGCATACCGCCGACTGGTTTGCCCGTGCTTTGCAGGATGCCTCGCAAGCCTGCTTTGGTGCCGGCTGTGCCACCATCGGTCAGGGGGGCACGATCCCCCTGATGAATATGCTCAGCCGCGGCTTTCCAAAAGCGCAAATGATGGTGTGTGGCGTGCTGGGTCCGCGCAGCAATGCGCATGGCCCCAATGAGTTCCTTCATGTGCCCTATGCCAAGAAGCTGACGGCGGCGGTGGCCCATGTGATTGCGCGCATGCCCTGAGGGTCCTGCGCACGCTGTCAGTTCGTTTTACTCAGGCAGCTTGTGCTGGCTGGGCGCGCTGCTTGAGCACCAGCCACAGCAGGCCGGCACCGGTCAGTGCCAGGGGCAGCAGCGAGCCCAGGTTGAGCCAAGTCCAGCCTTGGGAGGTCACCAGAACACCCGAGGCGAAGGAGGAAACCGCCATCACCGCAAAGACACAAAAGTTCAGCGCCCCTTGAGCCTTGTCCCGCTCTTCCGGCCGGTAGGTGCTCAGCGACAGTGAGGTGCTGGCCGTGAACAGGAAATTCCATCCTACGCCCAGCAGGAAAAGCGCGATTTCAAAATGGTGCAGCTCAACCCCGGCTACCGCAACAAGCACACAGGCTAGGTTGAGTAGCAGCCCAACGCCCATGATCTGCAGGGTCCCGAAGCGCTTGATCAGATGGCCGGTGAAAAAGCCCGGGGCAAACATGCCGATCACATGCCACTGCAGGACCAGTGCCGCATCGGAAAAAGGCAGACCACAGGTCTGCATGGCCAGTGGGGTGGCGGCCATCAGCAGGTTCATGACACCGTAGCCGAGCGCCCCGGCCAGCGCCGCTACGATAAAGCTGGGCTGCCGCGCAATTTCCGACAGGGGGCGGCCGCCCCCAGCATCGGACTTCACGGCGGGTGGAGGAAAGTGGATGAAGCTCAATAGCAGTACACCGAGCAGCGCCACTGCGGCCAGAGACAGATAGGCGCCCGCAAAGGGCACAGCGGTCATGGACCGCGTGGCCGCCGCCAGATTCGGCCCGGCAATCGCACCGATCAGGCCGCCGGCCATCACCAGGGAGACGGCTTTCTCGCGCGCAGAAGGCTCGGCCAGCTCCGCGGCTGCAAAACGGTAGAGCTGTGCATTGGCGTTGTAGTAGCCGGCCACCACAGTGGCCGCCACCAAAAGCCAGAAGTTGCCCAGATAGGTGGCCCAGGCGCAAAGCAGCGAGGACAGCACGCCCACCGCCATCCCGATCTGGAACGAAGTCTTGCGCCCGTACTGCCTCTGGGTCCGGGCGACCAGCCCCGTCGAGAGCGCACCTCCGACCACGTAGCCCATCACGGGCAAGGTGGCCATCCAGCCCAAGGGCGCCAGGCTCAGTCCGACCAGGCCGTTGATGGCGATGAAGGTGACGTTATTCGTGAAGAACAAGCCTTGGCAGGCCACCAGCAGCCACAGATTTGCATTCATAGGAGCCCGTTTATACAGCCGTCGGCAAGCGCCGCTTGTAGCGGTCGTGACTGGCTCGGCCGGCTTTTTTAGAGCGACTCAGCGCGAATTGAGCTGCAGGGCCAGGCTCAGTCCTGTCAGGGCAGCTGTTTCAGCGCGCAACACTCGAGGTCCGAGGCTCGCCGGTAGGAAGCCCTTGGCGCGTGCGGCCGCCTCTTCTTCTGTCGAGAGGCCTCCTTCAGGACCGCTGAGCAGCAGCAGATCGGATTTTGGGTTGCACGACGCGAGGAGATGCGGCAGCGGCCTGGCATCGTTCTGTAGGGACAGAATGTAGCGGTTCGGGTGAACGTGCTGGGCGAGCAGCCAATCGGTCAATTCGCGCAAGGCCTCAATCTTCGGGGGACGGTTGCCCCCACATTGCTCGCACGCCGAAAGGGACACCGCTTGCCAGTGCTGGCGTTTTTTTTCGGCCCGATCGCCCTTCAATCGCACCACGCTGCGTGCCGTCTGCAGCGCTTGAATACTGGCCACGCCCAGTTCGGTGGCCTTCTCGATCAGCCAGTCCATGCGCTCATTGGCCGGTGTGCCCACTGCCAAATGCACCCGTCGCCCCGGTTCACGTTCGACCGGATCAAAGGCCAAAAGTTGAACGCTCACGCTCGTGCGTTCGATGCGCTCGATGCGCGCTCGCCATTGCCCCCCAGTGCCATTGAATAGCGTCACCTCTTCCCCGGGCTGCAGTCGCAAGACCTGAATATGCCGGCTCGCACCGGCGGGCAGGCGCAGACTCTCTCCGCGGGCCAGTGTCTCGTCGACAAAAAAGCGTGGCATGCTCAAAAGGTGTAACCGGCACGAACGCTGCCGCCTTCAATCTGCTCGATCAGCCGCAACAGCGGTGCCAGCGGTCGATAGCGCGAGGCGGTTTGCCGCACATAGGCGATGAATCGCGGCGTATCGGCCAGGTACTGAGGCTTGCCGTCGCGCAACGTCAGTCGGGCGAAGATTCCCAGAATCTTGAGGTGGCGCTGCAAGCCCATCCATTCGACAGCTTCATAAAACTCGCCGAAATCATCGCTGAGGGGAAGGCCGGCTTGTCGGGCCTGCTGCCAGTAGCGCACCGTGATGTCGATCACGAATTCCTCATCCCAGCTGATGAAGGCATCGCGCATCAGGCTGGCAATGTCATAGCTGATGGGTCCATAGACCGCGTCCTGAAAATCCAAAATGCCCAGAGCAGCTCCGGGGCTCGCCGCATCGGCCATCAGGTTGCGTGGCATGTAGTCGCGATGCACGTAAACCCGCGCCCCTGCCTGCGCCTGCAGGTTGTGTCGTTTGATCAGCTCGAACGCCTCCCCCAGCGTTTGCTCTTGCGCAGCTTGCAGCACCACCCCGCGATGCTGACGCACATACCACTGTGGAAAAAGCTGCAGCTCGCGCGTCAGCAGTGCATCGTCGTAGGGCGGCAGGGTCTCGGGCCGGGAGGCGCATTGCCAGCGAATCAGCGCCTCGATGGCCGCCAGATACAGGTCGTGGGCAGGCTGTCCGCGGATGGGCGAGGAAGAAACCGCTTGGGCCTGCAGCGTCTGCATCATGGTTTGGGTGCCCAGATCACTCAGCAGCAAAAAGCCATGGCGCTGGTCCCAAGCAAGGATCTCGGGCACCCGCAGGCCTGCTTGTTGCATCAGGCGGGCTACCTGCACGAAGGGCTGGCAATCTTCCTTTTCCGGCGGCGCATCCATGATCACCAGACTGCCTCCGGCGTGCCGGTCCACCCGTAGATATCGCCTAAAGCTTGCGTCGGCTGATGCGGTGCGCAGGCTAGCGGGCACAAGGCCGTGCGCAGGACTTAACGTGCGCAACCAGTCTTCAAAGCTACGCTGACGCTGCGGATCAGCCCAGGGCACCCCGGAGGAGGTCTGCCGGATTTCAGATCCCTGCCCGGTGGGCTTTTCGACGGAATGGCTCATGGATAATTGTGTGAAGCGCTGTCTATAAGGACGGCCGGATTTTCCCCTCATTCACGATGCGCTTGGCTTGCGGCTCTCGGTTTTTTCTTGCGGCTGGCGCGGGCCTGGCGCTTGGTTGGGGGGCGCCCTCCGCCGCGCAGCAGGCCGATAGCCCCTGGGGGCTCAAACTGCGCTCCTCTTCGATGCTGATTGAAAAGCCCACGGCCGAAAGTGAGCGAATGGCGCCAGCCTATGTGTCTGGCGACCGTATCACGGGGCAGACGGATGTCCGGACCCTGGTTGAGGGCAATGCGGTGGTGCGCCGCGGGCAGTCGGTGGTTCGTGCCGAGCGCCTGGACTTGGAAGATGCGACCCAGACCGTCACCGCCACCGAGCCGGTGCGGGTCAGTCGATCGGGGCATGTTTTCGATGGACTAGGTCTGAAATTACGAATAGACAGCTTCGAGGGCTACTTTCTCAATCCGCGCTATCGTTTTCTTTCGGGCGCTAACGGTCAGGCCGAGCGCTTCGACTTTTATGGGGACCAGCGCATGAGCGCAGCGGTGGCCAGTTACACCACTTGTGAGCGTGATAACGAGGAGAGCTGGAAGCCCGCCTGGCAAATTGTGGCGGAGCGTTTTGATTTTGATTTTGAGGCCGAGGTCGGTCGGGCGCACCAGCCTCGCTTGCAGTTTCAGGATGTCACCCTCCTCGCCTGGCCCGCGTCAGTAAGCTTTCCCCTCAGCGACAAGCGCAAGTCCGGCCTGTTACCGCCGACTTTTGTCGTTGACTCCACCTCGGGGATCACCGTGACCACCCCGTACTACCTGGACATAGCGCCGAATCGCGATGCCACCCTTACGCCGACCCTGATGAGCAAGCGAGGACTCGATCTGGGACTCGAAGTTCGCTATTTGGAGGCCACAGACCAGGGGGTGGTGCGCACCCATATCCTGCCCAATGACCGGCTCAATAAAGAAGATCGGTGGGCCGCATCTTTGCAGCATACGGGGCGATGGCTGGCGCCCGGTGCTGGTTTTGGCCCGATGGCCTATAGCCTCAATGCCCAGCGCGTGGGTGATGATGCCTACTGGCGCGACTTTCCGCGCCAGAGCCAGGCCCTGACCCAGCGCCTTCTGCCGATGGATTTCAATCTGAGCGGATCCAGGGGGCCGGTCCAGTTTAGCTTTCGTGCATTGCAGTGGCAAACCCTGCAGGATCCTTTGTCTCCGATCGCCCCCCCGTTCGACCGGCTGCCGCAGCTGACCTTGCGTCACAGCCGCGGCCTGGCTGCCGGCCCAGTGCCGCTCGAGGCGTCTGTCGAAACCGACTTCACCCGGTTTACGGCGCTGCGGCGGCTGACCGGCCAGACCAACGCCGATCGTCTGTTTGCCCGCTTTCAGTTGGCCAGCCCCTGGGTCTGGCCCGCCGGCTATGTGACACCGCGTCTGCAGCTGCATGCGACCCACTACAGTTTTGAGGAAGTTTGGCGCGGCGCCAACTCGGCCAGTCGCCAAGTCCCGACCTTTAGCCTAGATTCGGGCCTGATCTTTGAGCGGGCAATCCAGTGGGCGGGCAGTGACTATCTGCAAACGTTGGAGCCCAGGGCCTTTTACGTTTACACCCCCTATCGTGATCAGAGCCGCTTGCCCAATTACGACAGCGCCGAAAACAGCTTTACCTTTGCGACGGTCTTCACTGAAAACCAGTTTGTCGGTAGCGACCGCATCGCCGATGCCAACTTGCTCACGCTGGGCTTGACTTCCCGCCTTCTTTCGCCACAGACCGGCGCCGAGGCGATGCGACTGAGCCTGGCGCAACGCATTCGGCTGGCCGATCAGCGGGTGACACTCAGTGGCGCGCCCGCTGCGGTAGTGGCCGAGCGTCTTAGCGATGTGTTGGTAGGCGCTTCGGTCAGCCCCTCGGACCGGTGGTCGTTGGCGGCCATCACTCAGTACAACCCCAAGCTCAATCAATCTCAGCGTCTGACATTGGCCGGTCGTTACACCCCCACCCCTTACCGCTTAATCAACGCGGCCTATCGTTTGCAAAAGCCGGTGACCACTGGTGACACCGGCAGTCAGCAATTCGACGTGGGCTGGCAATGGCCGATCAATGACCTTTGGGGCGACCGCGGCCAGAATTTGGGCCCCGGCCGGGGGCAAGGGGGCAACCGGTACTACAGCGTGGGGCGTCTCAATTACAGCGCTACCGACAGGCGATTGGTCGATGCGGTGATCGGAATCGAATACGATGCCTGCTGCTGGATTGGGCGAGCGGTCTTGCAACGCACCTTCAGCGGGCTGTCCCGGGCCAACACCCAGATCATGCTGCAGCTGGAATTCATCGGCTTCTCCCGCATCGGCAACAATCCGCTCGGGGTTCTGAAGAACAATATCCCACGCTATCAACTTTTGCGAGATCAGGTGAACTTGCCCAGCCGTTACTCCAACTATGACTGATTCCTCATCTTGGCGCCCGGTTCTGGTGGCCATTCTTGGCTCGCTTGCCCTGTCCTGGGTTTCGCTTGCTGCGGCACAAACTGGGCGTGATGCTGCCGCTTCGCCCCGGGCCCTCGATTACATCGTAGCCGTGGTCAATGCCGAGCCGATCACCAATCAGGATGTGCGTGCGCGAATGCAGCGTTTGGCCGGCCGTGTCGGGCCGGGTACATCCACCGCCGACCTCTCCAGCCGGGCCCTGGAGGGGCTGATCTCCGAGAGGGCGCAGGTCCAATTGGCCCTGGACTCAGGTATACGGGTCGATGATGCTCTAGTGGATCAAGCGGTGGCCGATGTGGCTCGTCAAAATCAGATGACCGTCGAACAGTTGCGCCGTCAGTTGGCCACCGAGGGCCTTGGGTATGAGCGCTACCGGCGCGACCTTCGCGACGAGATTCTGATCAGCCGGCTGCGAGATCGGGAGGTGGAGTCACGGGTGCGGGTGAGCGAGCAGGAGGTGGACCGACACTTGGTCGAGCGTCAGTCTGCTGCAGCAAAGGCCGAACCGACACAGATTCACCTGGCTCAGATTTTGGTCGCGGTTCCCGAAAGCAGCACGCCTGAACAGGAGCGGCAGCTGCGAATACGGGCTGAGCAGTTGCGTCGCCAGTTGATGGAGGGAGCCGATTTCCAGCAGCTGGCGCGGCAGGCCTCGGACGCCCCCGACAAGGTCAACGGAGGGCAGCTGGGGATGCGCAGCCCGGATCGTTATCCACCGCTATTTGTTGAGGCGGTGCAATCGTTAGCGGTTGGTCAGGTGACTGACCCGGTACGAAGTGGCGCAGGCTTTCATTTACTCAAGGTGCTTGAACGCAGAACGCCGGCAGATGAACTGAGTCAGGTGCAGCAGACACGTGCGCGGCATATTCTTCTGCGCCCCAGCGTTCGACTGACCGAGGCTGCGGCGCGGGCACGTCTGGCCGACTTCAAGCGGCGCATCCAGTCCCAGCTCGATGATTTTGCCCAGCTGGCGCGCGAGTTCAGCGAGGATGGCTCGGCCCGTAACGGGGGTGATCTGGGCTGGGCCTCGCCCGGCATGTTTGTTCCTGAATTCGAGCAAGTGATGGATGACCTCGAAATTGGCGAGATTTCCGATCCGCTTGTGTCTCGATTCGGCGTGCATCTGATTCAGGTGCTGGAGCGGCGGGAGGTACCGCTGACCGAGAAGGAAAAACGCGAACTCGCTCGGCGTGAAGTGCGCGAGCGTAAGGCTGATGAGGCCTTGCGTGCCTGGCTGCAGGATGTTCGTGGCCGCGCCTATGTCGAATACCGCGAGCCCCCACAGTAAAGGCCGCTCGCTGACCCTCCCGCACAGAGCTCGCAAGCGATTCGGCCAGCATTTCTTGGTCGACGGGTCGATCATTGACCGTATCGTCGCGGCCGTTGACCCCCGTCCCGGACAGGCGGTGCTTGAAATAGGCCCGGGACTGGCTGCATTGACCCAGCCCCTGGTCGAGCGACTGGGCCGTCTGGCCGTGGTGGAGCTCGATCGTGATCTCGCGGCCCGATTGCGCAGCCATCCTCAGCTTGAGGTGTTCGAAGCCGATATTCTCGCGCTGGACATCCGTGGTCTGGCCGCCCGTTTGTGCAAGCCATGGCCTGCGCAGCGCCTGAGGGTGGTCGGCAATCTCCCCTACAACATCTCCACCCCCATTCTGTTTCACTTGCTGGATGCGGTGGATGTGATCGAAGACCAGCACTTCATGCTGCAGAAAGAAGTCATCGACCGGATGGTCGCATCCCCCGATAGCGCCTCTTATGGCCGGCTCAGTGTCATGCTGCAGTGGCGCTATGCGATGGAGACGGTGCTGTTTGTCCCCCCTGGAAGCTTCGATCCGCCGCCGCGGGTCGATAGTGCGGTCGTGCGTATGTGTCCGCTTGATGCCGTGCCTGATTTGGATCAGGGCCTGTTGGCCGAACTGGTACAGGTGGCCTTCAGTCAGCGCCGTAAGTTGCTGCGGCATACCCTGGGGCCTTGGCTGGAGCGGCAGCCGGGCAATCGGTCCTTCGATCTGCAGCGCCGGGCTCAGGAGGTGACCGTGGGTGAATACGTGGCGCTGGCGCAGCAGATCGGACGTGGCTGAAGGGCCAGCCGGCCGGTCGACGACCCCAAGAAAAAAGCCCACCTTTGGGCGGGCTTTCAGGAATCAGGCGTTGACAGCCATCCATCCGCGTGATGGACTTCAGGCGGCCGTCAACCAGTAGCCTGCATTGAAAGGGCTGCTCATGCGCAAGGCGAGCGGCGAGACATCCACCAGCTTGTCTGTGGGCATGACTTCGCCATTTTCGTCCGCTTGCTGGGCCTCGTTAGCCCGTTCCCCCTGGCCGATTTCCGGGGAACGGGCTACAGAAAAGAATAGAAACATCGGAAAGGAATCTTTCGGTCGGCCCAATAATCTGCCGCATCCCGGAAGATGTCGAGCAATTGCTCGCGCGCTTCCTTGTCGAATTTGCTGTTGGCGGGAATGTGCTCAAGCACCACGATGAAGCCCGGTTGTTGTCCTGATTTGTGCACCAGGTCGGTCATGCAGTCGTAGAGGGCATCAAAATTCTTGCCGAAATGCGAGGGGAAGGTGTACTGCGCGGCAATCATGTCCAGCACGTCCTGCTTGCTCTGGGCCTGTCCCAGGTTGGCGTACAGGAAGTGGTGGCCCAGCGCGGTGGCGGCCTCCTGCAAATCTTGCACCCGGAAAGCCCGGATGGATTGCACGATATTGGGTCTGACGGTACGAAGTGGCATGTCCATCTCCGTGTTTCTTTCTAGGAAGGGCTCAGGTTCAAAAGACAAATCAAAATCTTCTTGGCTCATCGCATGCACTCTTCATTGAACGATACGCCTGAAACTCGCGTAATGATCCTCGGTGTAGTAACAGACATCGGGTGAAGTCTTCACCTTTCCACCACAAACAATTCGTCGGGCCCCGCGGTGGCTTACCCCTGGAGTTCTGACGGTATATTCGCGGTAGTAACCGCGCGGGTGCAGGGGCAGCAACCTTTCGCGATTCCCGAATACCGTGCCGTCCTTGTCATGTCGGAAAGGCCCGCCCTGATAGATCAGGGCCAAAACCTGCTGGCCCTGCACAGGCAACTGGGCCGCCGCAATCGTGGACTCAGCTGGTTTTTCAGCGCTGTTCGGGCCTTTGGCCAGTGCCGGGAGACCGGTCGCCGACGCCAGGCTCAGCGCAAGAGCGGTAACTGCAAGGCGCCAAAACTGGCCCGCTTTGCACAGCATGAAAAACCTTTTTGAACCTCAGGGGCTGATCCGAGCACCTTGGCGCCGCGGGTTAACCCTTAACTTCTGCCAGAGAGTGTGACGGATGTGCCGGAAAAATGCAAGGGCTTACCCGGATTAACCTGTTAAGAGGGATAGGTTTTTAGTTAAGTGGGTGTGTACTAGCTAGCTCGGCAGCAAAGGCTGCGTGTGCCTCTGGCCGAGACGGCGGGTTATCGGATCCCGGGCGTCGCCGGCCTCGCTAACGATGCGCATTGGCATCGGCCACCGTCAGTGCGGTCATGTTCACGATACGTCGGACGGTGGTGCTGGCGGTCAGAATATGTACCGGCTTGGCCGCCCCCAAAAGCACCGGCCCGATGGCTATATTGCCCCCGGCCGCGGTCTTGAGCAGGTTGTAGGAAATGTTGGCCGCGTCGATATTGGGCAGTACCAACAGATTGGCCTCGCCGATTAAGCTGCTGTTGGGCATGACGCCCTGTCGACCCTTGGGGTCTAGCGCGATATCTCCGTGCATTTCGCCGTCCACCTCCAGCCAGGGGGCGCGCTCCTGTAGCAACTGAAGAGTCCGGCGCATCTTGAGGGCGCTCGGCTGGTCCGAGGATCCGAAGTTGGAGTGCGACAACAGGGCCGCCTTGGGTTTGATGCCGAAACGCACCATTTCTTCGGCCGCCATGGTGGTGATCTCGGCCAGTTGCTCGGCCGTTGGGTCATAGTTGACGTGAGTGTCGACCAGGAACACCTGCCGGCCTGGCAACATCAGCCCGTTCATGCAGGCATAGGTACTGACGCCGGCGCGCCGTCCGATGACCTGATCAATATGGTTCAGATGAATTTGGGTGGTGCCCCAGGTGCCGACGATCAGGCCGTCGACATCACCCTTGTGCAGCAGCATGCTGCCGATCAACGTCAGGCGGCGACGCATCTCGATTTTGGCCATTTGGACGGTCACCCCGCGACGCTCCATCATGCGGTGGTAGGTCTGCCAAAAATCCCGGTAGCGCTCGTCCTGTTCGACATTGACGATGTCGTAATCGATGCCCTTGCGCAGGCGCAGTCCAAACTTCTCCACGCGCTGCTCGATCACCGCTGGCCGCCCGATCAAGGTGGGGCGCGCCAGACCCTCGTCGACCACGATCTGGCAGGCTCGCAGCACCCGCTCTTCTTCGCCCTCAGCGTAGGCCACCCGTTTGCGCACGGCTTTTTTGGCGGCCGCAAAGATTGGTTTCATGGTGGTGCCTGAGGCGTAGACAAAACTCTGCAGCCGCTCGACGTAGGCCTCCAGGTTGTCGATCGGTCGTTGGGCTACGCCACTTTCCATCGCGGCTCTGGCCACCGCCGGCGCGATTTTCATCATCAGCCGCGGGTCAAAGGGCTTGGGAATCAGATAGTCTGGCCCGAAGGCGAGTTGTTCGCCTGCATAGGCGGCCGCCACCACCTCGCTCTGCTCGGCCTGCGCCAGTTCGGCAATGGCATGGACCGCTGCAATCTCCATTTCAAGTGTGATGGTGGTGGCCCCACAATCGAGCGCGCCGCGAAAGATGTAGGGAAAGCACAGGACGTTATTGACCTGGTTGGGGTAGTCGGTACGCCCGGTGGCCATGATGGCGTCCTGGCGCACGGCCTTGACCTCTTCGGGGGTGATTTCCGGGTTGGGGTTGGCCAGCGCAAAGATCACTGGTCGATCGGCCATCTTTCGCACCATGTCGGGCTTGAGCACGCCGCCAGCCGACAGCCCAAGAAATACATCGGCGCCCTCGATCACTTCGCCCAGTGATCGAGCCGAAGTTTTTTGTGCGAACGCGATCTTGTCCTCGTCCATCAGCTCGGTGCGGCCTTCATAGACCACGCCGGCCAGGTCGGTGACAAAAATATTCTCACGCCGCACACCCAGGTGCAGCAGCAGGTTCAGGCAGGCCAGCGCTGCTGCCCCGGCCCCCGAGGTCACCAGCTTGACCTCCTGAGGCGCTTTGCCGGCAATCTTTAGCGCGTTGAGCATGGCCGCGCCGACGGTGATGGCGGTGCCGTGCTGATCATCATGAAAGACGGGGATCTTCAGTCGCTTGCGCAACTCCCGCTCGACGTAAAAGCAATCGGGTGCCTTGATGTCTTCCAGGTTGATGGCCCCGAAAGTCGGCTCCAGCGCAGCAATCACCTCAACCAGCTTGACCGGGTCGGGCTCATTGATCTCGATGTCGAACACATCGACCGCAGCAAACTTTTTGAACAGGACGGCCTTGCCCTCCATCACCGGTTTGGAGGCCAGGGGACCGATGTTGCCCAGGCCGAGTACGGCCGTGCCATTGCTAATCACCGCCACCAGATTGCCCCGGCTGGTGTACTTGAAGGCATTGTTGGGGTCCTTGACGATCTCTTCGCAAGGCGCTGCCACCCCGGGTGAGTAGGCCAGCGCCAGGTCGCGCTGGTTGGTCAGCTGTTTGGTCGCTGTAATGGCCAGTTTGCCGGGTGTTGGCAGCTCATGGTAGGCCAGCGCGGCACGCCGCAGGCCCTCGCGTTTGTTGTTTTTGTCGTCGGCCGATGAGGGGGACATGTGATCTCCTGCGAGTGGGGTGCCGCGGACCTGCCTTGTCACGTTTACGACACCGGCGCGATTGTAGGTGGGGCTTGTGTACTCACAGGCGGTCGTTCCCCGGCCCCCAGATCTGGATGGTTTTTACTTAAATGGAGGGAATCAAAGGGTAGAAATCACCGGGCACAGGTGTCCGGCGGGCCGGGTGACTCTCGCTGAGCAGCACGCGGGTGCGCCCTCATGCCTGTACAGGGACTGCTGCGCTACGATTGCCTCTTCATTCAAACATCGGAGAAAGCCATGACGGCCCACTTGCCTGCCCGCTACGACCATGTCGGCAGTTTTCTGCGTCCGGCCTATTTGATTGAGGCCCGCGAACAAAAGGCCAAAGGCCAGATCAGCGCGCAGCAGTTGCGTGAGGTTGAGGACCGTGCCATTGCCGAAATCGTGCGTTTTCAGCAGGACGTCGGTCTGAAGGCCATCACCGATGGTGAGTTTCGCCGCACCTATTTCCACATCGATTTTCTCGAACAACTCGGCGGCGTGGTCACCGAGTTGCCGATGTCGGTCCTGCAGCCCGATGGCACCACCCATCTGGCCCCGCCGGTCATTCGGGTCAACGACAAGGTCACGCATCCCAGAGACATTCAGCTGGAAGACTTCAAGTACCTCAAGAGCCAGGTCGGCGCCGGCATGACGCCCAAGGTCACCATTCCCTCTCCCACGATGCTGCACTTTCGCGGCGGCCGTGCGGGCATCAGCCGGCAGGCCTACCCTGAGCTCGACCCGGTGTTTTACGACGACGTGGCGCGCGCCTACGGCGATGAACTGCGATCCTTGGCCGCTGCCGGGTGTACTTATGTGCAAATGGATGACACCAACCTGGCTTATCTCTGTGATGAGAAGATGCGCGAGGCAGCCCGACAGCGGGGTGATGATCCCAACGAACTGCCGCATCGCTATGCAGCTTTCATCAACAAGGTGGTGGCGCAAAAGCCGGCCGGCATGACCTTGGCCATGCATCTGTGTCGCGGCAATTTCAAAAGCACCCACGCGGCGGCGGGCAACTATGAGCCGGTGGCCGAGGCCCTGCTGTCTGAAATGGACATCGACGCGTATTTCCTTGAATACGACGACGATCGCAGTGGTGACTTTCGGCCGTTACGCTTCCTGCCCAAGGGCAAGACCGTGGTCCTCGGCCTGGTCACCACCAAATTTGGTGAACTTGAAACCAAGGACACGCTCAAGCGTCGTATCGACGAGGCGGCTCGCTACGCGCCGCTGGAGCAGCTGGCCTTGTCGCCGCAGTGCGGTTTTTCCAGCACCGTCCACGGTAACAACATCGCGGTGCAGGCGCAGCGCGACAAACTGCGCCTGGTGATCGAGACCGCCCAAGAGGTCTGGGGCGGCGAGTAGAGCCGCGTCGCTGGGCGAGCACGATCGTCCCGAGGATGTCGCCCCGACCAGAGGCTGACCCGTGCCAGGCTGGGTACGGGTGCCACCCTGCAAGCGATACGGCCCCTACAGATAAAAAATCTTGCCGGGGTTGAGGATGTTCTTGGGGTCGAGCGTGCGTTTGATCGCGCGCATCCAGTCCAGCGCTTCGGTGCCGGCCTCATCCCTGAGAAAACCCATCTTGTGCATGCCGATACCGTGCTCTCCGGTGCAGGTGCCGCCCATACTTTGGGCGCGGCGCACCATTTTGTCGTTGAGGGATTCGGCCAACTCGCGCTCGGCTCGGCTGTTTGGATCGATCAGATAGCCAAAGTGGAAGTTGCCGTCGCCCACGTGTCCGACCAGGAAGTGGGCTATGCCGCTGTCACGCGCCTCCTGGGCTGAAGCGACGATGCAGTCGGCCAGGCGGGAGATGGGCACGCACACATCGGTGGAAATGGCGCGGCAGCCCGGGCGACTCTGCAGCGCGGCAAAGTAGGCGTTGTGCCGGGCCGTCCACAGCCGTGTTCGCTCCTCTGGCGTGCTGGCCCACTCAAAGGCCTGTCCCCCGCGCTCCAGAGCAATCTCCTGCACCTGTTCGGCCTGTTCCTTCACGCTGGCCGGTGAGCCGTGGAATTCCATCAGTAGCATCGGCTCCTCACGCAGCGACAGCTTGGAGTGTCGGTTGAACATGCCCACCGTCGGTCCGTCGACCAACTCGACCCGCGCGATCGGAATGCCCAGCTGAATGATGTCGATGGTGGTGCGAACCGCTTCCTCGATGCTCGGGAAGAAGCAAACAGCCGCCGAGATGGCCTCCGGCAGCGGATAAATCCGCAGCGTCACTTCAGTAATCACGCCCAGGGTACCTTCACTGCCGACCATCAGCCGGGTCAGGTCGTATCCCGCACTTGATTTGCGCGCACGGGTGCCGGTGCGCATGATCTTCCCTTGGGCGGTGACCACTTCCAGCGCCAGGACGTTTTCCCTCATGGTGCCGTAGCGCACCGCATTGGTTCCGCTGGCCCGGGTGGCGCACATGCCGCCGATGCTGGCATCGGCGCCCGGATCGATCGGGAAGAACAGCCCGGTGTGCTTGATGGCCTCGTTGAGTTGCTTGCGGGTCACGCCAGGCTGCACCGTGACGGTCAGGTCGTCAGCATCAATGGCCAGGACCTGATTCATACGGCTCACATCCAGGCTGATGCCGCCCTGAATGGCCAGCAGGTGACCCTCCAGAGAGGAGCCGGCGCCAAACGCAATCACGGGCACGGCGTGCTCGTGGCAAAGAGACAGCACCAGAGCCACTTCGGCACTGCTCTCGGCAAAGACCACGGCGGCCGGGGGTGGGACGGTGAAGGACGACTCGTCCCGCCCGTGTTGCTCGCGCACCGCCATTGCAGTGGAGCAGCGATCCCCGAAGTGCGATTTGAGTGCGTCGATCAGCGCATCGGGCGTTTCGCGCTGGGCAATCTCGGGCAGCATATGGCTGGGCAGGGGGGCATTCATGGGTGAGTCTCCTGAAGGGCGGTCCCATCTTGTGGATGGGCTGGTGAAACGTCCGCGTTCGGGTAGCGCGCGGTTTGAAAGGGAGAGTTTATGCGAGCCCCCCGATGCGGGGGCCCTTCTGGCGCCGAGCCGATAATCGGCAGTTACCCTAGGAGCCCATATGTCCAATCGACTCACCCAAATTGCCACCCGCACCGGGGATGACGGTACCACCGGCCTGGGTGACAACACCCGTGTGCCCAAGGACAACCTGCGGGTGTGTGCGATGGGCGATGTGGATGAGCTCAATTCCCAGATCGGACTGCTGCTGTGCGAGGACATGCCGGGCGATGTGCGCGAATTGTTGGTTCAGGTGCAGCACCAGCTGTTCAATCTGGGGGGCGAGCTGTCCATCCCTGGTTTTGAATTGTTGCAGGAGCAGGCTATCGCCCGCTTGGATCAGGCCCTGGAGGCCTACAACGCCCAGCTCCCGCGCTTGCAGGAGTTCATCTTGCCGGCCGGCACCCGAGCAGCTTCATTGGCCCATGTTTGCCGCACGGTGGCCCGCCGAGCGGAGCGTTCGGTCGTGGCCCTCAGTGCGGCCCAGACCTTGCGGCCGGCGCCGCAGCAGTATCTCAATCGCCTCAGCGATCTTCTGTTCGTCCTGGCCCGGGTCCTCAACCGGATGAACGGCGGCGATGACGTGTACTGGAACAGCAAGCGGCTGCAAGCGCAAGCCGGCTCCTGAGCAGCGCGGCCTGGCGCCGACCCAATTCTTTGCCAGGGGCTCCGACCTACCCCCGGATGCGCGGTGCGCTGGCCGGTGCTTGGCCGGGCGCACGCCATGCTTGCGCTCATGGTGCAGGTGGGGTCTACGCCGACCCAAGCGGGGGTCGGCATCAGAATTTCTGGCTGGCCCGGCCGGGGTCTTTGGATCGGCTTGGCAGTTGTCCTCTTAGCGGTGCTTTTGGGTCTGATCCGCTGGTGGCAGGGCCCGGCTGTTGCGGTGGTGGCGGTGACTCGCCAGACCTTGCTGGAATCGGTGGCCGCCACCGGCCGGCTGCAGGCGCCGGCCCGTATCGAGGTGGCTGCCGAGCTGGCCGGCACGGTGGCGCGGGTGTGGGTGCGGGAGGGCCAGCGCGTCAGCGCGGGCGATTTGCTGCTGAGCCTGCAAGACGCGGAAGCCCGCGCAGCCCTGTTGCAGGCGCAGGCAGCCGAAGCAGAGGCTGCGGGTCGCGTGCAGCAGCAGTTGGGCCTGAGCGCACCCTTGGCCCAGCAGAGTGTGTTGCAGGCTCAAGCCGGCTGGTGGGCCGCTCAGAGGGAGCATGGCCGGATCCAAGAGCTGGTGTCGCAGGGTTTTTTTGCGCCTCAACGTCTCGATGAGGCCCAGCGGGCGCTGGAGGTGGCCGGCAGTGTGCTGGCCTCGGCGCAGCTTCAGGCTCAGGCGCAGGAAAGACCCGGAGTAGAGGCTGCGTTGGCCCAGGCGCGGCTGGCGCAGGCGCAGGCCAATGTTCGTCTGGCGCGTGCCCGCCTGGAGCGGCTTTTCATACGCAGCCCCGCTCCCGCGCGGGTGCTCAATCGCCAGGTCGAGCCTGGCGCCATGGCCCAGCCAGGGCGGGTGCTGTTGGTGCTGGCCGAGGCAGGGGCGATGCATATCGAGGTCAGCATCGATGAGCGGCATCTGCCGATCTTGCAACTGGGCATGCCCGCCTGGGCCGTGGCCGACGCATACCCTGATCAGCCCTTCGAAGTGCGTTTGTGTGAGATCGCCCCCGTCATTGATGCCGAGCGCGGTTCTATCCGCGTGCGGCTGTGTCTGCAAGACGGCCCTG
This sequence comes from uncultured Polaromonas sp., assembly GCA_964488145.1. Taxonomy (GTDB): domain Bacteria; phylum Pseudomonadota; class Gammaproteobacteria; order Burkholderiales; family Burkholderiaceae_C; genus Polaromonas. The sequence goes on along the minus strand of CAZATV010000001.1, from coordinate 20,580 downwards.
AGTTTCTCAGGCCCGAGATGACGGTTTCGGCCGAGCTCATCGGCAATCGTCGTGAGGCCACCTTGGTGTTGCCGGCGGCATTTGTGCGCGAGGCTGATAAACCTGCGCCTTGGGTGCTGGTCTTGCAACAGGGTCGCGCGCAGCGAGTGCCGGTGCAAGTGGGCTTGAGCGGGATGGGCCGGTGCGAAATTCTCAAGGGATTGAATGAAGGCGATTGGGTGATTGCGCCCACCCAGGGCGTCTTGCCTGGGGATCGGGTCCGTCCCGGCCCACGGAGCACCTTGGCGCCGTCGGTGTCGCCGCCGCCCTTTTTGCACCGATGATGGGCCGGGCTCAGTGTTCTGTCGATCGGGGACGATCTGCTTTTGCGCCGGGGCCGGTCCCGGTGTCATCATGACCCGGTCGGTGCGGCCGGCACTCAGCCGCTGGGCCCGCAGCCTGCCGGTGGAAGTCCTGCTGGCCCTACGCTTTCTGCGCGAGGGGCGGATCCAGAGTGCGCTGGTGCTGGCGGGCGTGACCGCGGGTGTGGCGGTGACGGTCTTCCTGACGCAGTTGATCCATCAGCTGCAAGGCCAGATCATCGACCGGGTGATGGGTTCGCAGGCCCATGTTGTGATCCAGCCGTCGCAGGAGCAGGTGTTGCGCGTGCCTCAGACGGCTGACGTGGCCGCCCATGTCCAGCCCCGGATGCAAAGACAGCGGGCGGTGGATCAGTGGCAACGGGTTGTGGACCTGGCGGTGGCAACGCCGGGGGTGCTGGCCGTCTCGCCGGTGGTCAGCGGGTCGGCCCTGGTCAGTCGAGGGGCGGTATCGCAGAGCGTTACCCTGTTGGGCGTGCGGCCTGCGGACTACGGCCGGGTGGTGCGCATGGACGGTTATATGACCACCGGCCGCTTCGAGCTAGCCACAGACAGCGTGTTGGTGGGCCGCGAACTGGCTGAGGATCTGGGCCTGAAGATGGGTGACAAGTTACGGGTGTCTACCAGCTCCAGCAGCCAGGTCCTTACGGTCACTGGCTTGTTTGATATGGGTGGCCGTGAAATGAATCGGCGTCGCATCTTTATCAGTTTGCGTACGGCGCAGGCCCTGCTGGACCTGCAAGGTCGCGTCAGTGCCATTGACCTGAGCGTGGCCGATTTGTTCGGGGCTGATGCGGTGGCCGACCCGTTGCGGCGCCAGACAGGCTTGCGCGTGGAGAGCTGGATGCAGACCAATGCAGGGCTGCTCAATGCGCTGTCCAACCAGAATGCCTCCAACCATTTGATCCGTGGCTTTGTCGTGGCCATTGTGGCGCTGGGCATTTCCAGCGTCTTGGTGGTCAGTGTGGTGCAGAAGCAGCGAGAAATTGGCATTTTGCGGGCCATGGGGGCGGCCCGTCGTTGCATCATGCGGGTGTTTCTGTTTCAGGGAGCCTTGATGGGTCTGCTGGGCTCGGCTCTGGGCGTGGTCCTCGCTTTCGGGCTGCTGGCGCTTTTTTCGCAGATCTACAAGAGTCCCGACGGCAGCCCTCTGTACCGGGCCGAACTCGACCCCTGGCTTGCGCTGACCGCCAGCGTGCTGGCCTGTGCAGTGGGTCTGCTTTCGGCTTTCATGCCGGCGCGGCGAGCCGCGCGCATGGACCCGGTTCAGGCCATACGCGCATGACCAGCCTTGAGCCCATTCTTCAATTGCTCGATGTGCGCAAAAGCTATGCAATGGGCACGGCGGTGCAGGCCGAAGTGTTGCACGGCATCACCCTGACGCTGCAGCCCGCCGAGTTTGTGGCGCTGCGAGGGCCCTCGGGTTCGGGCAAGAGCACCCTGCTCAATATCATCGGGCTGCTCGAGCCTGCGACCTCCGGCCGACTCATCCTGGCGGGCTACAGCACGGCCGAACTGGATGACGCGCACCTGACCGAATTGCGGGGTCAGGCCATTGGTTTTGTCTTCCAGTTTCATCATTTGTTGCCGGCCTTCACCGCGCTGGAAAATGTGTTGCTGCCGTTGATGATCGCTCACGGTGTCTTGCTGCCCGAGGACGAAGCGCTGGGGCGCGACTTGCTGGCCAGCGTGGGTTTGTCCGATGCCATGGCCAAGCGTCCCGGCGAACTTTCAGGCGGTATGCAGCAAAGGGTCGCCCTGGCCCGCGCCTTGGCGCGCCGCCCGCGGCTGATCCTGGCCGACGAGCCCACGGGCAACCTCGACAGTGTCAGTGCCGACGAAGTATTTGAATTGCTGCGGCGCTTTAACCGGGAACACGGCAGCGCCTGCATGATCGTTACCCATGATGCTGTGCTGGCGCAGCGTTGCGATCGGTGCATCGATCTGGTCGATGGCCGGCTGGTCGGCCCTCACGCACCTGCCAATAATCGCAGGTAGTCTGCTCGGGTGGCTCGATCTACGGATTCGAGCACTTGTTCGTATGAGCTGCGGTGGTGCGCAAGCAGCCGGGCTGAGGCCAGCGCGCGGGAGCGGCAAAACCAGTGGCAACTGTGCTGCATCAGCAGCATTTCAGCCAGGAAAGTGCGGGCACGGCTGGACGGGCCGATGCCCTGGTTTTGTGTGGCCGCCCTGGCCAAGGCGCCGGCGTGCAGGTGCATCAGGGTCCGCAGGTCGACCGCATAACGCAATTGCAAGGTGGGCAACAGGCGCAGCAGCGGCTCGGACAGGCCGCGCATCGGCAGCTTGACCAGTCGCGCCTGATCGGCGGGTAGACGGTCCAGATCGGCGGCCAGACGTGCCACCTGTTCGGCCAGCCGCGACTGGCTGCCCTCGAGCAGCTGCCAGATCGCCAGCCGTCGCTGCACGTCGTCTTCGTTCAGCGCGCGCTGGTAACCCTCGCTGAGGGTTTGCATCAGCTTTTCGATTTCGTAGGGCTGCAGATGCAGAGCCAGCAGTCTCACGCGGCCGCGCACGGCGCGCGATTGCATCGACCAGATGATCAGGGCTAAAGCAGCGCCGGCAGCCAGAAGATCCATGGGTTCGCCAGATAAGAGGGAGTGAAGGATGGCCGCAGCGTTTGAGGCTCAGTGGGCCGAGCGGGCGGGACGGTTCATCAGCACCATGCCCACGGCCACGGCTGCAATGGCCAGCACCACGCCCGTGGTGACCGCCTCGCCCAGCCACAGCGCGCCGAAGATGAGGGTAAAGAGCGGCGTGAAAAATGAAAAGCTGGTCACTCGTGTGGCCGGATAGCGGCCAAGCAGCCACATCCAGATCAGGAAGCTGAAGAAACCTCCGACCGAGGCCTGAGCGGCGGCAGCCCCCCAGGCCCAGGCACTGTAGTCCCAGCGCCAGGTCTCACCCAGGGCCAGCGACAGGCAGGGCAAGAGAACGGCACTCACGCTGACCTGGTAGAGCAGCAGCTTTTCTGCCCGAATTTGCGTCAGGGTCGAACTTCGGATCACTACGGTGGTCAGGCCCCAGAACAGCCCGGCAGCCAGCCCGAACAGGTCACCGGCCAGGGTGGGGCCACCGGCCTGCATCAACCCTTCGCGCAGTGCAAAGACCACGGCAAAAAAAGCCAGGGCGAGGCCCACCCACTGACTCGCATGGAGCCGTTCCGAACGAGTCCAAAGGGGCACCAGCAGGGCCACCCAGAACGGCGAGGTATAGAGAAAGACGGTCAGGCGCGATGAGCCGGTGTACTGCATGCCCACATAAATGCAGACGAATTCGGCGGCAAACAGCAGGCCGGCCAGCAGTCCCGCACGCATGGTGCCGTCCCCGCGCCACCAGACGATGCCGCGCAGCTGGCACCACAGCAACAGCAAGACGGTGGCGCCCAGCATGCGCATCCAGGCCTGGAATACCGGGGGCATTTCTGACAACGTGATCTTGATCAGCACTTGCTGCATGCCCCAGAGCAGGCAACAGCCCAGCAGCAGGCTCACGGCCAAACCATCCAGCCGGTTCTTGCGTGCAGGGCTGTTCATGAGAGGCGGTCAAGCACGGATCTGCGACTTCCGGTGGCCGTCAGGCCTTCTGCGGGAACATTCGTCCCTGGTGATAAAGCAGGGGCAGCGAGCTCGTCCCGCTGCTGCAATGCTCGACCCGGCCGACAAAAATCACATGGTCGCCCTCAGGATGGCGGCTGTGCTGGCGGCACTCGAACACGGCCAAGCAGCCCTCCAGCAGGGGGCAGCCGTGCGGACTCCAGCCATGCTGCAGGTCCGCCCAGCGTTGGTCCCGCGGTCCCGCAAAGCGCTCACCCAGAGCCAACTGATCGGCGCTCAGGACGTGAATGGCGTAGTGGCTGACCGACTCGAAGACCGGCACCGACTGCGAGTTGCGGCTCAGGCTCCACAGCACCAGCGGGGGCTGCAGGGACACCGAATTGAAGGAGCTGACCGTCAGACCGGCGCGTTGGCCGTCGGGCAGGCAGGCGGTGACCACCGTTACGCCAGTGGCGAAAAGCCCCAGGGCCTGGCGCAATTGGCGCTCTGAAAAATGGTCGACCAAGAGGTCGTGGACGGGCGGGGCGATGGACATGGCCGGACCAAAAGATGCACGCTGGTGTTGCAAAGCAGAGCGCCATTGTCCCCGATCGTCCAGGCCCGCCCCGAATGTGAGGGGCTCGCTTATCGAGCCTGGGATCGTGTGCATGAACGGGTGAGTCATCGCAGGCGCCTGCTGCACGCTCGGTGCGCCACCCACGCCACGGATCGCAGCAGCTGCGCATGGCGTCATTGAAACCGTTTGTCAGCCCCTCGCCGGAGCCACGTTCACCCCCGGTATCCGATGGCGGTCGATCGCCCGCTGCACCAAGCCCCCGGTTTTGGCGCGCTCGGCAAAGTCGGCCAGGAAGTCTGCCGCCCATCGGTTGTGCCGGGGCGTGCCGATGGCTTGTTGAACGGCAGTGAAGTGACCGGGAAGGATGCGGCTACCTGGCAGTCGGGCCTGATCGCTCAGCAACCGCGGCTGTAGCCCGGCCAGGACCTCCAAGCCCTGCTCCCTGAAAACGGCCCATGATTCGTCCATGCTGCGCGCGAGCACCAACTGCGCGCGCTTTAGGGTCCGCTGCAGGTACAGGGTGTAGGCGCCTGTGTCCATGGTGGCGATGCGCACCCCGGGGCGGTCGACTTCGTCGATGCGGTTCAAAGCTGAGCCGGCCGGCACCAGATAGCCCGCAGGGATTTCCAGATAGGCCGGCGAGAAGGCAATCTTGGTCGCGCGGGCGGGTTCATCAGCCAAGAAGGCCACATCCCAGGCATCCGCTTCTGCGGCATCCCCGAGAGGCCCGGGCGAGGGATAGGGCACAAAGTGCAATGGGGCGCCCAATTCTTCGGCCAGGCTGCGCGCCAGATCCGGCACGATGCCCTGGGGGTCGGTCGACCCGCTGCCCGGCTTGACGAGCAGGAAGTTGGACAGATTCAAGCCCACCCGCAGGACGCCTTTGGGGGTCAGCTCTCGGAGGGCGCGGGCGTGTTCGGGCTGCATGCAGCATCTCCTGATGGCTCTATTCACAGGCAATTGCAACACACCGGGGGGGCCAGCGCTGTCGCGCCGGTCCATCTGCTTTACAGGATTTCCGAGAAAGTTATGATTTTTACTACAAAATGACAAAATAGAAGATGCTGGGCGGGTTTCGATCGGCCAGCGTCTTTCCCCCTTCCTGGTCCGTTCGACGGGGCCGCAGATTTCCTGATGATCCATGTACGACCCAGCCGCGCTTGAATGCCTGGCCGCCATCATTGATGAGGGCGGATTCGAGCGCGCTGCTCAGCGTCTGTCGATCACCCAATCGGCGGTCTCACAGCGCCTGCGCACCCTCGAGGCTCAGGCCGGCGCGGTGCTGGTGGTGCGCAGTCGCCCGGCACGCGCCACGATGGCTGGGCAGTTGCTGCTCAGACATGCCAAGATGCTGCGCTTGCTGCGGGCAGACCTCGAGCAGGAATTGCGCGGCGTCATGCCCGCGCGGGCTGATGGGCGATCGCGTGAGCATGAGCGCGTGTCCCTGGCTATCAACGCGGACAGCCTGGCCACCTGGGTGCTGCCCGCTTTTAGCCCCCTGATTCAGCAGGGGCTGCCGCTGGAGATCATCACCGACGATCAGGATTTCACCTTGCACTGGCTGCGCGAGGGTCAGGTTCTCGGCTGCATCACTGGTCTCAAGCAGCCCCTGCGCGGCTGCCGCTGCCACCTGCTCGGTGCCATGGACTATGTGCTGGTCGCCGACCCGATTTATGCCCAGAGGCATCTGGGGACCACCGACCTGAGTACCAGCGGCTCCGCGGCCCACCGCCTTCGAACTCAGAGTTTCATCTCCTATAACCGCAGGGATGCCATGCCGACTCACCTCATGGCTCAGCTTTTTGGCCTTCGCGGGGTCAATCTCCAGCAGGTGTTTGTGCCGTCCTGCCACGCCATGGTCCGGGCGGTTCGTGAGGGCTGGGGTGTGGCCGTTGTGCCGCGCCAACTGGTCCACCACGAGCTGGCGCAGGGCGATCTGGTCAATCTCCTGCCGCGGCAGAATTTGGCTTTGCCCCTGTATTGGCACTGCTGGAACCTGCAGTCAGCCATCATCGACAGCCTGACCCAGGCCCTGGTGTCGATTGCAGGGCGAGCCCTTGCGCCCTGGCCCGGACGTGCTGGCTGAGGGCAGCTGGCCCAGGTTTGGAGGCTCTCGGCCCTGCGGCCAAGGGTTTTCATTCCCGAGTAAGCCCGCAGGTCAGCCCGGCCGACGACAATCGCGGTTATGCATCAGGGAACGGTCAGGCGCAGCGACCCTGGGCAAGAGGCGGCGAGGTCGACAGACGCCCGCCCGGTCGCATCCAACCGGCTCGCGGAGCCGCCAGAAGTCCCTGCGCGATTGGCAGAGCTCGAGCGTGAGCTTGAGCAGTTGCGTCGTCGATGCGAAGACCTCGATGGGTTCGCCCATGCCGTCGCGCACGACTTGCGTTCTCCCTTGAGTGCCCTCGATGGTTTCTCCACCCTGCTGGAGGAGTCGTTGAGCGGGCTGCCGCTAGAGCAGGCGGCACAAGCGCGCCACTGGGCCGCCCGCGTGCGCGCATCGGCGCAGCACATGGGAGAGCTGATCGAAGGCTTGCAGGCGCTGGCCCAGCTCTCGCGATCCCCGTTGAAGCGCGATGAGGTCAATTTGAGCGAACTGGCCCAACAGATCCTCGCTTCGATGGTGCAGCGCCATCCGGCCGTCTCTATCCAGGCCGTTGTGCAGCCCAGTCTTCAGCATGTAGGCGACCGACGTCTGTTGCGGCAGTTGCTGGAGAACCTGTTAGATAACGCCCGCAAGTTCAGTGCGCGCGGGCAAAAAGTGCAGATTGAATTTGGACGCCTGGCCCATCCCGATGGTTCGCAGGCCCCGGCAGGCGCCTATTTCCTACGTGATCGCGGAGTTGGTTTTGATATGGCGCAGGCCGGCCGACTGTTTCAACCCTATCAGCGATTGCATGGGCACGATGAGTTTGCCGGGCTGGGGTTGGGTTTGGCGATCGTCCGTCGTATCGTGGCTCGCCACGGCGGACAGGTGTGGGCGCAGTCTCAACCGGACCAAGGCACAACCATTTATTTCACCCTGGGTGAGGCCGATGGTGCCTGCTCACGGTCGCATCAGGGAGGATGACTATGCGGGACGAAGATCGCAGTGCCAGCGGCTCAGCCGCGAGTGAATCGACGCCGGAGGCCGCGCGCGGCTCGCGCCGTTCTTCCTTCAAGGCCCAGATGTTGCAGGCGCGCGAAGACGCCATCGTTCAAGCGGTCAATCGCTTGTTGGCGGAAAAAGGTTTTGACCTGATGACGGTTGACGAGGTGGCTGCTGAGGTAGGTATCGCCAAGGCCAGCCTCTACAAACACTTCCCCAGCAAGGAGGATCTGGCCGCTGCAGCCATGGTCCGCGTTCTGACCCAGGCCGAGGACTTTCTCGACCAGCTTCCCGAGCAGGCCGCCCCGATCGAGCAGCTCAAGTCGGTGGTGCGCTGGATGATGCGCTTGCAGCTGGCCGGTCAGATGCCCACGCTACCCAGCCAGAATTCGAGCTTGCGGGCGCGGCTGATGGCCAACACCGCCTACCTGGACCTGCTCATGCATGTCAGCGACCGGCTCGGGGCCTGGATTGAGGCGGCCCAGGCCGAGGGCAGCATAGATGCCACCCTGCCGCCCATCCTGGTGCTCTACACCCTCTATTCCCGCGCCTGCGATCCGGTGCTGGAGTTCATGAAGGCCGGTGGCCAGTTTGACGATGAGGCCATCATTGAGTGGGTGACCGGCACCTGCTTCAACGGACTGATGGCACGCTAATCCTCGACGTGCCGGATCAGGCCCCGTCGCTCTGCTCCCGTTCGGCCAACTGGTTGCGCGCCACCTGCAGGGCCAGACACAGATCGTCCCAGGCTTTGGCCTTGTCGGCGGGGTGGCGCAGCAAGGTGGCGCTGTCGTAGCTCACCACGGCCGGCAGGCCCCAGAGATCGTGAATTTGTCCGCGCAATTGGCCCAGAGGCTCGGTGCTTTCCAGCAAGGCCTGAGCGCCCAGGCGTCCCATAATGAATACCAGGTCGGGCTCGCTTCTGGCGAGCGTCTCTTCCAGCCCGGCCACGCCGGATGGGGCCCGCGTTCTGAGCAAAGGTGCCAGATGCACCGTGTGTCCCCGGTGCAGGCCGGCGGCCCGCAGCATGGCCTGCATTAGCTGCTGAGTTTCGGCGCTGCCGGATTCGTCGCGTTGCTCGGCCAGGAGCAACCAGCGCGGACCGTGCGCCCCGGCCGAATCGGCCGGACCATACAGGCTTTGCAAGGAGCCGACCTGCCAGCCGGTGGCGGCAAGCGCAGGTTCTTTCACAGGCGCCGCCGATCGGGTCGCCGGAGCGGTTGCCTTGCCGACGGCCTCTGGGGCCGGCCTGTGGGTGCGCGCTGGCACAGCAGCGTTGGGCGGCGCAAGCGCTTGGGAGCTTGCCTCCGCGGGGGCGGGTTGTGCGGCCTCGGCGGCAGGGCTGGGCCACCAGACCTTCACGCCGATTTCGCGCAGCAGCGCGCGTTGGCGCGCATCGAGTCTCATGCAGCCTCCGGCAGCAGGTTCAGACTCATGACCACCGCGTCTTCCCGCTTGAAGGGCGCCAGCGGGTAATAGTTGCGACGCATGCCGACCGCCTCGAAGCCATAGCGGGCATAAATCTGACGTGCGCGCGCATTGCTCACCCGTACCTCCAGCCACAGCGACCGGGCCCCTTGCAGCCGCGACCACTGCACCGTCTCCTGCAACAGATGCAGGCCCAGACCCTGCCCCTGTCGGCTGGGGGTGATTGTGATGTTGAGCAGGTGGGCCTCTTGGGCGCCCAGCATCAGCACCAGGTAACCCACCACTTCCCGTTCCTCGAGCAGAACCTGCGCGTGGTAACCCGCGCGCAGCGAGTCTGAAAAATTACCGCGTGACCAGGGGTGGGTGTAGGCCTGGCGTTCGATCATGCTGACTGCATCGAGCCAGCTTTCGGTCATGGCCAGAAGTTGCAGATGATCCGCGGGTCTTGAAGAAACCAAGGCACTCATGCGGCAACCTGATGGGCGGCTTTGGCGGCCAGGCGCTCCTCGGTGGTCAGGGCCACCTTGTCGCGAATGTACAAAGGCAGGGCCTGTTCGGCCGGTACCAGGCCCTCCATCATGCGAGGCGCCAGGCTCAGCAGCGCCGCTGCCGTGGGCAGGGTTTCGATCCACAGGCTGCTGCCCGGCAACTGGGGCAAACGATGCGCGTAAGGCGCCATCGCATTGCCCGCCGCCAGATGCAGCGCGGTATCACCGCCTTGGCCCGGCCAGCACAAATCCTGCGGCGCGCGCAGTTCGCAGGGCGCCATCGCCTGCAGACGATCATCACGCACCGCAAAGTGCTGCACATAGATCTCGTCCATGCGCGCATCGAGCACTGCGCTGATGAACCGCGCATCGGGCCTGGCCAGCCGTGCCTCTTCGGCCACCGCCAGCAAGGTATCTATCGGCAGCACGGGTCGCTCGCTGCCGGCGGCCAATCCCTGTGCCACCGCGCAGGAGGTGCGCAGGCCCGTGAATGAGCCGGGGCCGCGTCCAAAGACGATGGCATCGAGGTCTCTCAGGCTCAGACCCGCCTTCGCCAGCAAGTCCAGGATGATGGGAATGAGGGTGGCGGAGGCCTTGGCTGCGCCGGGCCCGGAGTGCAGCCAGCGTTGGGCCCCCACGCTGACGCCAACCGACAGGACGTCGGTGCTGGTGTCAAAGGCCAGAAAGCGGCCGGCGGTGTTGGTTGTCATCACAGGGGTCAGCGTCGCCGGACCCGGAGTCACGGCCCTGCTGATTATCCGGGTAAGCCCGACCTGCGATTGAAACCGGGGCAGCGCGCCGGCGGTCCCTCGGTCCCAGGGTGCAACGTATGATTTGTGCCCATGGGCGCAAGGTATTTGAGGGTCACGATGATGGCAGCCCTGCTGTTGGCCGGCCCGGGGGCTGCCCGAGCAGAGCTGCCCCGTGCTGTGCAGACGGCTCTTGCGCGGGCGCAGGTGCCGCTGGAGTCGGCGGCCTTCGTGGTGACGGATCTGGCCAGCGGTCGCGTGCGGCTGAGCCACCGCGCGGCAGAGGCCATGAACCCTGCCTCGGTCACCAAGCTGGTGACCACCTCTGCGGCACTGGACTTACTGGGGCCGGGTCACACGTGGACCACCTCGGTGTTGGCCGATGGCCTGCTGCAGGGTGAGGTGCTCAAGGGGCATCTGGTCTTGCGCGGCGGCGGCGACCCCAAGCTGGTGATTGAGCGGCTGCAAGCCCTGCTGGCGCAAGTGCAGGCCAGTGGAGTCAAGGCCATCGACGGAGACATCGTGCTGGACCGCCAGCTGTTCAAGCCCGCTTCGGTGCGACCGGGCGACTTCGATGGCGAGCCGCTCAAGCCCTACAACGCCCAGCCCGACGCCTTGCTGGTCAACTTCAAGTCGGTGGTGTTGACCTTCACGCCTGAGCCAGCGCAGCGCAGGGCGGTCGTCAGGATGGAGCCCGCCCTGGCGGGCGTAGAGCTTGACAGCAGCGTGCCCTTGGCTGCGGGTCAGCGCTGCGAAGACTGGCGCGCTGCCTTGCAGGCGGTGCTCGATCAGCCACAGCGCATGCAGTTTCGAGGGCGCTATCCGGCGGCCTGCGGCGAGCGCAGCTGGCCTACCGCCTACATCGAGCCGGAAAGCTTTGCGGCCCGCGTCATCGAGGCGGCCTGGCGGGCGCAGGGCGGCGGCCTGTCCGGCCGGGTGCGCGATGCCTCTGCGCAGGAGCAAGCTGCCCTCGCGCGGGGCAGTTCGATCTCGGGGCAGCGGCCGGCGCTGCGGCTGGATGCGCCCTCGCTGCCGCTGGGCGATATCGTGCAGGACATCAACAAGTTCTCCAACAATGTCATGGCCCAGCAGGTCTTCTACACCCTGGGCCTGCGGGCCGAACCCACAGCAGCCGGCACGCTGGCCGGAGCGCGCTCGGTGGTGCTGGACTGGTGGCGTCAGCGCCTACCGGCCAGTGCACTGCCGGTGTTGGACAACGGTTCCGGTCTGAGCCGCGTGGAGCGCATCAGTGCGCAGGCGCTTTCCGATTTGCTCGCGCGCATGGCGCGTAGCGCTGTCGCTGATGATTTGCTGGCTTCGCTACCCGTTGCCGGCGTGGATGCCACCATGCGCAACCGCGCTCGTGCCGTCGCCGGGCAGGCCTGGCTCAAGACCGGATCGCTGCGTGATGTCAGCGCAATCGCAGGGTATGCACAGTCGGCATCGGGTCGCCGCTACGCTGTGGTGGGCATGATCAACCACGACAACGCGGGGCCGGCTCGTGGGGCCTTGGATGCGCTGGTTCAGTGGGTGGTGCAGCAGGATGCACCCTGAGCGAGGGGCGGCCTGGCCCGTATCCGGCCGTCGCATCAAACACCGCCCTGCCCTAAACTGAGGCCATGGCCCGACTCTCTGTTCTCGATCTGTCGCCTATTGCCCAGGGTTCGACCCCGGCGCATTCATTTCGCAACTCTCTTTCGCTGGCGCGCCATGCTGAGCAGTTGGGCTACCGGCGTTATTGGCTGGCCGAGCATCACGGCATGCCCGGGATCGCCAGCGCGGCCACTGCGGTGCTGTTGGCTCATATCGGCAGCGGCACGGCCACCATTCGTATAGGCGCGGGCGGCATCATGCTGCCCAACCACTCACCGCTGGTGATTGCCGAGCAGTTCGGTACGCTGGAATCGCTCTTTCCAGGTCGCATCGACCTGGGCTTGGGACGTGCGCCCGGCTCCGACCCACAAACCGCGCGGGCCCTGCGTCGCCACCTGCAGTCCGATACCGATGACTTTCCCCAGGACGTGCTCGAGTTGATGGACTACCTCTCCGATGCGCCGCGCCAGCCGGTGCGCGCGGTGCCCGGGACAGGCCTGCGCATGCCGATCTGGATTCTGGGCTCGAGTCTGTATGGTGCGCAGCTGGCGGCTCTGCTCGGATTGCCCTTTGCTTTTGCCTCCCATTTCGCGCCCGCGCAGATGATGGATGCGATCGCGATCTACCGCGAGCGGTTCACCCCTTCGGCGCAGCAGGATCGACCGTATGTGATGCTGGGTTTTAATGTGTTTGCGGCCGATACCGATGAACAGGCGCAGCTCATCGCCACGTCGGCACAGCAGGCCTTTGTCAACCTGCGCAGTGGCCGGCCGGGTCAGCTGCCGCCGCCTCTGCCCGGCTATCGGCAGCAGTTGGGCGCGCCCGAACAGGCGGTGCTGCGTCATCTGCTGACCTGTTCGGCCATTGGCTCGCCGGAGACCGTGGCCCAGCAGATGCAGGCTTTCGTTGAGCGCACGGGCGCCGATGAGCTGATGATTGCGGGCCAGATTTTTGACCACCAGGCCCGCTTGCATTCCTACGAGATTGCGATGCACGCGGCTCGCGAGGCGTTGGTCGTCTGAAAAGCGGCGACCCGGGCCCACGCGGCGATCCTGGCCTCAGGCGGCCGCACGTTGCAGGCGGTCTCGCACGCCGTCCCATTGGGCGCCGGCAGGCGGCTGCTCTACCCAGATCTCTGCTACCCCTCTGGCATCGAGCTCCCGTAGCACCGCAAACAGCTGGTGCGCTGCATCAGCGGCCTTGTTCGCTTGCTGACGCCAGAGCAGGCCCGGGGGCTTTGAGGGAGGCTCTTGCGCACTCCACAGGCCAATGCCGGGCGTCGTTGGTGGGGCCTGATCGGCAAGGGCTTTGAGGCGCTGCGCCAGCTCGGCCGCATCGAGCAGCCGTACCCGCGCGCGCGGGGCATAGTGCGACTCCAGCGTGCCTGAGGCGCGTGGTGCGGCTTGCGTCAGCGAGGTGGCCAGCGCCTGACCGCAGGCAGCCTCGATTTGTATGCGTGTGATGACGCCCGGCCGCAGCAGCACCGGCGCGCCGCGGGTGCAGTCCACGATGGTCGACTCGATCCCTACCTCGCAGGGGCCGCCGTCGAGGACCAGCAACTCGGGCCCGAACTCGTCCTGTACATGGGCCGCGGTGGTTGGGCTCACGCGGCCGAAGCGGTTGGCGCTGGGCGCCGCCAGTCCGCCGCCGAAGGCTTGCAGGACTGCCCGCGCCACTGGGTGAGAAGGGCAACGCAGACCAATGGAGGCCTGTCCACCTGCCGCCTGAGTGGCCACGCCTGCGCGACGCGGCAGGATCAGGGTCAGGGGCCCAGGCCAGAAAGCATCGATCAGCCGCTGGGCAAAGTCGGGCACCTCGGCCGCGTAATCGCGCACCTGTGCGCGATGGGCCAGATGCACGATCAGCGGGTGGTTGGTCGGCCGTCCCTTGGCGGCGTAAATTCGGGACACGGCAGCCTCATTGAGGGCGTCGGCGGCCAGGCCATAGACGGTTTCGGTGGGCAAGGCCACCAGTGCACCGGCCCGCAGTTGATCGACGGCCTGGCCGATCGCCCCCGGCGCATTCGCCTGCAGCCTCATGCCGGCGATTCCAGCGCCTCGATTGCTGGCAGCCCCAGCAACTGCGCGCATTGAGCCGCGCGAGCCTGCACCTGCTGCAGGCTCTCACCTGTGACGGTCAGATGACCCATCTTGCGGCCGCGCCGCGCTTCGGTCTTGCCGTACAGGTGCAAATGGGCTCCTGGCACGGTCAGCACGCCGGGCCAATCGGGGCTGCGTTCGTGCCCCTGCGCGTCGAACCAGAGGTCGCCCAGCAGGTTGAGCATCAGGGCGGGGCTGTGTTGCCTGGGCAGCGGCAGAGGCAGACCCGCCATGGCGCGGACCTGAAGATCAAACTGGGACTGATCGAAAGCATCAAGGGTATGGTGCCCACTGTTGTGGGGGCGCGGCGCCATCTCATTGACCACCAGATGCGGCCCTTGCGCTGCGTCCACCACAAAAAATTCGATGCACAGCAGGCCCACATAGCCCAGTTCTTCTGCGATGGCCAGCGCGGCGGTCTGGGCCTGCTCGGCCAGCGCCGCAGGCAGGCAGCCCGGGTAGGCGTGGGTGACGGCCAGGATTCCGTCGACATGCACATTGCGCTGTGCCGGGTAGACCACTGCCTGTCCATCGTGCCCGCGCGCCACCAGCACAGAACACTCGGACCGCAGCGGCAGCAATTTTTCCAGCACGCAGGCGACCCGGCCGAGTCGATCCCAGGCTTGGGCCAACTCCGCCAGCGTTTTCACCCGCACCTGCCCCTTGCCGTCATAACCCAGGCGCGCGGTCTTGAGAATGCCGGGCAGCAGGTTGGTGCCCACAGAGCGCAGATCGCCCTCTTCGCGGATGACCGCATAAGGGGCGCAGGCCACGCCTGATCGGCCTGCGCAGGCGCTGAAATGGGCCTTTTCGGCAATACGGTCCTGGGCAATGGCCACGCAGGCCGCTCCCGGCGCCACGGGTCGAAAGCGGGCCAGCTGCTCCAGGGCTTGGGCCGGTACGTTTTCAAATTCGGTGGTGATGGCAGCGCTCAAGCGCGCCAATTCGGCCAAACCCTGCGCGTCGGTGTAAGCGCTTTGCAGGTGGTGGTGGCTCACCCGGCCGGCCGGGCTGTGCGGGTCGGGGTCGAGCACCGCCGTGAAATAGCCCAGACGCTGAGCCGCATGGACAAACATGCGGCCCAGCTGGCCGCCGCCCATCACGCCCAGCGTGGCACCGGGCAGGATCGGGCTCGTCCTGGGCATGGCTTCATGGCGGGTGGGGCTGTCCGCCCGTGTTTCTGGGCGGCTCATGCCGGCGGCAGGGTCATGGCCTGGGCGGCACGCGTCTGCTCGGCTCGGTAGGCGCTGAGTTTTTCGGCCAAGGCGCGATCGCGCAAGGCCAGCATGGCCACCGCGAACAGGGCCGCATTGGCTGCACCCGCTTGCCCGATGGCGAAGGTGGCCACGGGAATCCCTTTGGGCATTTGCACGATGCTGTGCAGGGAGTCCACGCCCTGCAGATGGCGACTGGGTACAGGCACGCCCAGCACCGGCACAGGGGTCTTGGCCGCCAGCATGCCCGGCAAATGAGCGGCCCCGCCTGCGCCCGCAATGATGGCCTGCAAGCCCCGGCCCTGGGCTGACTGCGCGTAGGCAAACATCTCATCGGGCATGCGGTGGGCTGAAACCACCCGGGTCTCATGGCCGATGCCAAACGACTGCAGGATCTGCACGGCCGGCTGCAGGGTCTCCCAGTCACTGCTGGAGCCCATGACCACGCCGACTTGAAGGGAGGTGCTGCTGCTCATCTGGAGAAGCCTTGTGCGGCGGTTCGGGATTGGGAAGCTCTCAGAAGCGGCTTTTGCGGTCTGAGTCGGAAGGGGAAGGAAGCCGCAATTTTATGCGGCTGCGCCAGGGTCCTCTATGCCCGGCGGCAGTTGCGCTCTTTTTCTCATGCGTCCAGGCCAGCGGAGAGGTTGCGTTTGGCCGGGGAAAGAAGCTGCGGGTACCATAGCCGCATGATCGACGTGACCATGGCGAATTTCGAACAGGAAGTCATCGCCGCTTCCATGAATACTCCGGTGCTGGTGGATTTCTGGGCCCCTTGGTGTGGCCCCTGCAAATCGCTCGGGCCCATTCTGGAAAAACTCGAGCGCGATTATGGTGGCCGCTTCAAGCTGGTCAAGATCAATTCCGACGATGAACAACAGCTCGCGGGCGCCTTTGGCATACGCAGCATTCCCACCTGTGTATTGCTGATCGGTGGCCGGCCGGTGGACGGTTTTGCCGGCGCCCTGCCGGAAGGGCGGGTGCGCGAATTCCTCGACAAGCATTTGCCCAGCGATGAGGAAATGCAGGCTCTGGCCGATGCCGAGCAGGCGCAGGACCTGATGGAAGAAGGTGACCTGCAAAGCGCCATCGACAAGCTGGCCGAGGCGCTGGCCACGGATCCGGGCAATGATGACGCGCGCTTTGATTACGTCAAGCTGCTCATTGGCACCGGGCAGCTGCCGCAGGCCGCCCAGGCCTTGGCGCCTGCCCTCGCCCGCATCCCGGTACCGATGCGTTTTGAGGCGCTCAAACAGTGGCTGGCTGCGTTTGAATTCGTCACCACCGACCCGCGCGGCCAGTGGAGTCTGGAGCAATTTGACGCAGCCATCGCCCAAAACAAGCGGGACTTCGACGCCCGCCTGGCCAAAGCCCGGGTGCTGATGGCTGCCGGCCAGTGGACCGAGGCCATGGACGAGTTGCTCGAGATCATCATGCGCGACAAAAAATGGGCCGATGAGTTGCCGCGCAAGACCTTTGTGGCCATTTTGGAGCTGCTCAGTCCGCCCAAGCCCAAGACGGCCGCAGGCACCCCCGGCAAGACGGCTGCCGGCATCGAGCTCGTCGGCGCCAATGCCGTGCAGGAAGACCCGCAGGCCGCGCTGGTTTCGAGCTATCGGCGCAAGCTGAGCATGATGCTCAACTGAGCCGGGGCATGGCCTTTCCCCCGGGCGGCGTGCCCCCTCAGGGGTGAGGCTGTGTGAAGCGGGCGCATTCGTACTGGAGCCAGCTCAGGAAAGCCTCGGTAGCCTCAGAGGGGCGGGCTGAGTTGGGCAACAGCGCGTAATAGCTCGAGGTGTGCTCGCATTCATGCGCCAGGGCAGGCATCAGCTCCTCGCGTGCGATCAGGCTGTCCGCGATCGAGCGCCGCGTCAGCGCCACCCCCAGGCCCAGGCGCGCCGCTTCCAGCAAATGGGTGGAGTCGGTAAATTCCAGCCGTGCTCTTGCGCGCTCTACCGGTTGTTCATGGGTCGGCAGCGTCGACAGCCAGGTGGACCCGCTTTCCTGTGCCTGCAGCAGCGGCAGACGCAACAGCTGTTCGACCGTTCGGGGCGGGCGCTTGCCCAACAGCCGCGGCGATGCCACCACCACCAGGCGGTCTCCCATCAGCGGTCTGACGATTGCATCGGGCCAGTTGCCGTGGCCGAATCGCAGGGCGCAGTCCACGGTGCCGGCACTGAGGTCGACGAACTCCACTGAGGCCTGGAAGGCCAGGTGGATCGCGGGTGCCGGCGACAAAAGGCGCCCAGCCGCGGCAGCAGCCACCCCTGCGCGCAAGATGGCAGAACTGACACCCGGACCGCGCTTTGGCGTGAACGGTTGTGGGTTCTGCGTGCGGTGGTTTCCGTGGCCGAGGCCAGATCCTCCAGCGCCTGTCGCACCTGGTAGCCGTAGATGCGGCCCTGCTCGGTCAAGCTCATGCGCCGGCCCTGCCGATCGAGCAGGGTCAGCTGCAAGAAATCCTCGAGCGCACGGATCTGGTGGCTCACGGCCCCGGCGGTCAGGCTCAGATCTTCGGCGGCGGCCTGGATGCTGCCCAGCCGAATGAAGGCCGAAAAGGCGCGCAGGGCTGGCAGCGGGGGAATGCGCTTGCTCATACAAGGAAATTCGCGCAGTCGCTCAAAAACATTCGCTCATCGGCAGCCGGTGAGTTCCTAGACTGCTCCTGGCGCATTGAAACCGTCAGGCCTTCGCCGGGCCAGCTCGTCAAGGAGAAAAAATGCTCATCGACGAAATTAGAAGTTTTCTGGAGGCCTATTTTGAGGTCTTGCAGACCCAGGATATGAATCTGTTTGATCGGGTTTTCCATCAGGACTGTGTGCTCTATTCCCAGCAGGATGGGGCTTTGGTGGTTCGGCCGTTTCCAGCCTACCGAGAGATGGTCCAGGGTCGTGCCTCCCCGGCGTCCGGCGGATTTGGCCGCAGCGAAGAGGTGCTTTTGGTGGACTTCCTCTCGCCGACCATGGCAACGGTCAAGGTCAGGCTGCGCCTGTTCAACAACATCATGGAAGACCATCTGAACCTGATGAAGCATGACGGCCGCTGGATGATCTACGCCAAGCACTTCCACCGCGCCGG
This sequence comes from uncultured Polaromonas sp., assembly GCA_964488145.1. Taxonomy (GTDB): domain Bacteria; phylum Pseudomonadota; class Gammaproteobacteria; order Burkholderiales; family Burkholderiaceae_C; genus Polaromonas. The sequence goes on along the minus strand of CAZATV010000001.1, from coordinate 2,356 downwards.
CAGCGCCTGACCTGCCCCCAGGCGGCCCGCGCTCGCCCCGCGCCGCCTTCTGGTGCGCCCCGCTGAACCGACGCACTGCTTTTGTGCGTTTGTGGTCGGAAAACAGGGTTGCTCGGGTACAAATCACTTGGCACGGCTTCTGCATAGTCCCCGGCGTCTTTTTTGAACCTTGCAGGAGCTTTCCATGAAATTCGCATTTCTTCCCATCGCCTTGGCCGCCGCTTCGTTGCTGGGCTCTTCGGCTGTTATGGCGCAGGCAGCGCCCGAGTCCAGCCTTTCTTTCAACGCTGGCGTGGTGACGGATTACCGCTACCGCGGCATCTCACAGTCGCGGCTCAAGCCGGCAGTGCAGGGCGGTCTGGACTATGCGGATAAGAGCGGTTTTTATCTAGGCGCCTGGGCATCGACGATCAGGTGGATCAAGGACTCTCCTCCAGCGACGGATGGGTCCGTTGAGCTCGATGTGTATGGCGGATTCAAAGGTAGCGCGGGTTCAATCGGCTACGACATCGGCCTTTTGAGGTATGAGTATGTTGGCGCCAAGGGTTACACCCCAAGCCCTGATACGACAGAGATCTACGGCGCCGTGTCAGTGGGCGTTTTTACGGCCAAGTATTCTCATGCTTTGACCAATACCTTTGGCAATATTGACAGCAAGAATAGCAATTACATCGACCTCAGTGCCACGCTGGATCTGGGTGGCGGCTTCTCTTTGGTCCCGCATGTAGGCAAGCAGAAGATTAAAGGCCCGAACGATGCGGGCTGCTCTTACAGCGACTACTCGGTGACCCTCGGCAAGGATCTGGGCAAGGGCCTGTCGGCCTCTCTCATGGCTGTGGGGACAAATGCCAAGAGGCCTTGCTACACCCTGGGGACGACAAACAAGTTCAACGGCAAGGATGGCCTTGTCGCTGGTATCAAGTACACCTTCTGACGGCATCGGGCCTTGCGCCCGATACCTATCTCTTCAAGCCCGCTGCAGCCTCTCGGCTGTCCGCGGGCTTACTTGTTTCTGCGCCTTGTTCAAGCCGTCAGTCGCTCGAGCGCCTCACGGTATTTGGCGGCCGTCTTCTCGGCCACTTCCGCTGGCAGCTTGGGCGCCGGTGGCGTCTTGTTCCAGGGTTTGCCGTCGATCCGGACTGCTTCGAGCCAGTCGCGCACGAACTGCTTGTCGTAGCTCGGCGGATTTCTGCCCTCGGCAAAGGCGGCCTCATAGCCTTCGATCGGCCAGTAGCGCGATGAATCGGGCGTGAGCACTTCGTCCATCAGGGTCAGGGTGCCTTTTTCATCCAGGCCGAATTCGAATTTGGTGTCTGCGATGATGATGCCTTGGGTCAGCGCGTAAGCGGCAGCGGCCTCGTAAAGCGCAATGCTGACGCGCCGGATCTCGGCGGCCAGTTGCGGGCCGACGATGTGTTCGACCTGCTCGTAGCGGATGTTCTCGTCGTGCTGGCCCGCTTCAGCTTTGGCCGCTGGCGTGAAGATCGGCGCCGGCAGGCGGCTGGCGTTCTTCAGGCCGGGCGGCAGCGCCACGCCGCAGACCGACTGGCTGCGCTGGTATTCCTGCCAGCCACTGCCGGCCAGGTAGCCGCGCACCACCGCTTCGACTGGGATGGGCTTGAGGCGCTTGACCAGCATGGCGCGCCCTTCGACCTGTGGCCGCTCATCGGGCGCGACCACGCTTTCGGGGGCCTGTCCGGTCAGGTGGTTGGGGCACAAGGCGGCGAGCTTGTCGAACCAGAACAGCGCCATCTGCGTGAGGATCTTGCCCTTGCCGGCAATCGGCTCATCCAGGATGACATCGAAGGCGCTCAGCCGGTCGCTGGCCACCATCAGCAGCCGGTCGCTGCCCACCGCGTAGTTGTCACGCACCTTACCGCGGGCCAGGAGGGGCAGGGAATGCAGCGCGGAGGTATGCAGGGCGTCGGTCATGGCTGGCTCAAAAACAAAGCCCGCTGGGAATCAGCGGGCCTGTGATTATCGGACAGGTGTGAGGCCGCGCGGCTCGAAGGCGTCCGTTTTCAGTGCACCACCTGCGCCAGCTCGCCCCGAGCGTATTTGCTGGCCATCACCTGTACCCCTTGGGCCTTGATCTTGCTGCCCTGCCCTTCGCAGCCGAACTGTTGGTAGCGGGCCTTGCAGATCTGCTTGGCTGCCTCGCGTGCCGGTTTGAGCCATTCGCGAGCGTCAAACTTGTCCGGGTTTTCGGCCAGAAACTTGCGCGCCGCACCGGTCATGGCCAGGCGAATGTCGGTGTCGATGTTGATCTTGCGCACACCGTGCTTGATGGCCTCCTGAATTTCTTCGATCGGCACGCCGTAGGTTTCCTTCATCTTGCCGCCGTACTGGTTGATGA